>JAYTQG010000001.1:0-58670 GCA_043746815.1 Thermoleophilia bacterium
CCTCGGGAACCTCGACGTCCACCTCAACGGGGGACCAGGCGAAGTCGGTGGCCTGAAAGACGATCATCTGTCGCATGAAGGGAATCTCCCGGTCGAAAAGCGCTCATCGGATTGTCCCACACGGGACCGTCGTGGCGTCGGCAACGCCCGGTGGAGTTCTGAGCGCACTGGCACATCTTGGGCGGGCGGCCATGGTTCGCCACCAGGGACGGTGGATCGTGACTGCAAATCCCCTGGAGACGGTGGAGGGCGCAGCGGCCTGGGAGGCCCTGACCGGGCCGATTGCCGCCGGAGACGACGCAACCGCGTCGCTGGCAGGAGGCTGGATCGGTCTGATCGGCTACGACGCAGGCGCCGCCCTCGAAGGGGTCACCGCCCTGGGACCGGATCACGGCGGACCGCCGTCCCTGTGGCTGGCGCGATACGGGGCGGTCGTGGCGGTCGACGATGCGGGGAACGTCGAGATCGAACATGTCGATGATGCCTCAAGGGATACCCTTGTCGAAGCACTCGCTGGCATCAAGCCGCTACCGGTACCGACCAGTCGCCCGTGTCAACGGCCCATCTCCTCGCTTTCCCAGACGGACTACAAGGGTGTTGTCCATGCTGTGCGCGATCTCATTCGCGCAGGAGATTGCTACCAGGTGAACGTGGCCCAGCGACTGGTGGCACGTTGGACGGATGGACCATTGGCGTTTGCCCAAGCCCTCTGGGCCGCCGCCCCGGCCGCCTACCAGGCCTACCTGGACCTACCCGGGGGGGTCCTCGTTTCGTCCTCTCCCGAGTTGCTCGTGCGGACGGAAGGGGGCGTCGGAGGAATCGTTGCGACGAGTAGTCCCATCAAGGGGACCACGCGACCGGGCGAGGGACACCGCCTGACCGACAGTGCGAAGGATCTTTCCGAGCACGTGATGATCGTGGATCTCATCCGTAACGACCTCGGTCGGGTCGCGGTGCCGGGTAGTGTGAGCGTGCCGCGGATGAAGTACACGATCGAGACGCCCTACGCCGACCATTTGGTCAGCGACGTTTGCGCCCGCCTTCGTCCTGGGACGAGCCCCGCCGACCTCCTACGCTCATTGGTCCCGGGTGGGTCGGTCACCGGCTGCCCCAAGATTCGCGCCATGGAGGTCATCCGCGAGCTTGAACCGGTGCCAAGGGGACCGGCCTTTGGGAGTATTGTGGCCGTGGGCCGCGATGGATCCGTCGACGCAAGCATCCTCATTCGGACCGCCTGGCTGACCGGCGACGAGGCTCGCTACTGGTGCGGGGGGGCGGTGGTCTGGGACTCCGATCCAGAGGCCGAATGGCGCGAGGCATGGCTAAAGGCGAGCCCGTTCTTGTGCGCGCTTGGACTTCAGTGAGCGGCGTCTTTGAGACCATGCGGGCGGTGGACGGGCGAGTCCCACTGCTGGATCGCCACCTCGCCCGCCTGCGGGCATCCGCGAAGGCACTTGGGCTCCATTGGTCGGACGACGGACGGCTAGGGACCCAGATCGATCAGCACTTGGCCGCCAAAGGAACGCAACGGGTACGACTCGATCTCCTCCCCAGCGGGGAGACGACGGTGACGGTTGGGCCACTTCCGGATAACCGGCCGGTGCGAATTGCCCTGGTCCCAGGATATGAACCGGGCACGCCGCCGCGTCACAAGCTCCGAGACCGCACCCACTACGAACACGCAGTCACGGCGGCGCACGCGTTGGGTGCAGATCACCCTCTGTTGGTTTCCGTCGACGGGCGTGTTGGGGAGGCCGATCACGCCAACCTTTTCGCCGTCATCGACGGGCGTCTTGTGACCCCTGCGCCAGCGGGCATCCTCCCGGGGATCGCGCGCGCGATGATCGTCGAGCGTCTCGGTGCCGAGGAATGCGGGGTCACGATCACATCACTTGAGTCCGCCTCCGAAATGTTCCTGACAAACGCCCTGCGCGGGATCATTCCTGTGACGACGATTGATGGACGGCCGTGCGCGACCGGGGCGTTGACACGCGAAGCCGCGACCGTCCTGCGCAGCAACGAGCGCTGATGCACCGAAAGGGCTAGTGGACCAACTTGGTTGGGAGTGACACGCTGACGCCACGGCCCGAGGCGTTTCGCCCGCGAACAACACAGGCGACGCGCACTCCCTCGTCGTCGATACCGAGCCGGTAGGTGGCAGCCTTGGCGCCAGGAATCAACGCCGCCGACCAGCCTGCGATCCGACTGAGGTCGGCACGGTCCGCCGCCGTTGTCCGCGCGGCAGTGCCGCTTTCGGGTTTCACCCAGGCCCACCGGTAGTCGAACTTTCCGCGCCCGCCAACCCAGCGGCCTCGCTCGCAACTCAGTCGCGTCCCGACCCGCGCAAGACCCGCCACCTTCGGGCGGCCGGGGGGCACAGGAGCCAACTTTGGAGAGGCAGGGGGCAGAAGATCTGCTGCCGCGGGGGCGAAGGCGTAGACCGTCGGCACACCGACAGCTCCGCAGTCTCCACCGTTGAAACTCGCGACACCGACCAACCGCCACGAACCGTCGGGGACTTGTACGACCGCTGGCCCGCCGCTATCGCCGTGGCAAATCGGGCTGGTGTTCGTTGCCGTGTCGATGACACACCGCATGGAATCGTCGCGATAGAGGCGGCCGTTCACGCGCTCACAGTCACTCCCGGATACCACCTGGAGGTCGGCTTCCCGGAGCACGTCGGCGGGAATCTCAAACGGGTCGATAAACGCCGTCTTTTGGACTTGACGAACCGCTCCCCATCCGAGGGCGCGAATCGCGGCGCCCGGGGCAATGAGATCGCCTTCGTCGGGGTGAAGGACCTCGATCGGATGGGCATTGGCAACGTTACGTCCGAGGACCAACACCGCCAAGTCGAATGGAATTGTGGAGGCGTTTTGCCCCACCTTTGACCGGGGTTCGACTCCGTACGCCCGGACCTTAACGCGGTCTCCGTCAGCTGTTGCAGAGAGTCGGTTGCCACCGACAACGACTTCGATCTGATGTGGATTCGAGATGTCCTCGACGCAATGCGCCGCGGTGAGCACGCGGTCCGGCGCGATGAGAACCCCTCCGCAAAACTGCCCGTCAGCGGCCTGTCCGCCCTGTGATGTCGCGACCAGCGCAACCATCCACGGGTAGGCGCCAGCCGCCGCTGGACGACCGTTCAAGATCGCGGTCGCCGGGCCCGCAAACCCCGCAACGCTGACTGACGCGACCGCGCCAGCGAGCAAGAGTCGACCTCGTCGAAATGAAGACCGCATGTCGGAAGACCTCCAAGGCCCGAGACGTCGATGGTAGTCGCCAATGGACGGCGGCGCCCGACCACCGCGTTACGTATCGGTGAAGGTAGTGACAACAGCAAGCATTGCGCCCCGTGAGGGTTGCGCCGGAACCCGACTACGCCGAGTCCCGATCTGCCAGAGGTTGCGTCGCTACCGGGATCGGGCGCCCGAGAAGACGCATCGATTTCAGCGCCAAGGTCAACTTTTCGCGGTCGTCGCTCTTGCCGATATCCAGCCCCGAAATGTCGGCGGCGCGGTCGAGGCGGTAGCGGATGGTGTGGCGGTGCGTGAAGAGCTTGCCCGCTGTGGCCGCGAGATTCCCGTCGAGCTCAAGGTAGGTCGCAATCGTGGCAACGAGGTCCGTGTTGTACTGCTCGTCGTATCGAGTAAGGGGACCAAGCGTCGACTGGTAGAACGACTCCAGCTCCTGTGGCCGGTCCGCGAGAATCTGGAAGAGGAGTTTGTAGGTGCCGGTCTCTTCAAACGTGGTTACGCCGTCGAGTTGGTCGAGACGCCCTGCGATCGACAGCGCAAGGTCCGCCTCCTCCAACGCGGCGCCAAGGCGCTCCGGTTCGAGGGTGTGACGCGAGACCGCCAAGGTGAGCCCAAAGCCGGGAACGGACGGTCGCGCAAGCGTATGGAGTCGGGCGACAAAGGCCGTGGCCTGCTGGTCGCGGGATTGGTCCTCCGCCAGAGCGGGCGCCGTTGCGGTTGGGAGAAATCCCATCAGGCGTCCTTCATGCCACTCAAGCAGCGAGCGTGGCCAGTCACGCTCCACAAGTCCACGGAGTTGTTGGAGCAGGCGCCGCAAGATGCGTGCGTCGTGAATCTGGCGGTGTGGGTTGTGTGGGTCGGTCAACCGGGCAGCAATGGCAACCGCACCCTCAGCGAGATCCGTTCCGAGGAGACGTCCACGCCGAATAACGGACTGGCGCCCAGCATCTCCGGCCGCCAGCAGCTCGTCGATCAGCTCGCCACGAAGGCTTGCCTCCGTCTCGTTACGGACATCGTCGCGCGCCCGCTCGACCAGCACAGCATCGGCGATCTCCGTCATCACGGCAGCTATCGCAGCGGGTATTCGGTCTGCCCGGAAACAGACCACGACGCCAGCTGGACCGCGCGGCCCGGTAACGCGCGTCCGCGCACCGACCAGTTCGGCGTCGCTCAGAAATGGACCCAGCGGTGGGGTTGGCCCATGGCCGCGCGCCCGATCAATCGCAGCGGCGAGCGCGGCCCTATCCTCATCCGTGCACCCGGCCTGGGAAACCTGATCCAGATACTCGTCGAGGATCGCGACCGGGGCAGCCAGGATCTCGGACGCCGCTTCCGCCACCCCAGCGAAGCCAGCGCCACTGACCAATGGCACCCGCAGACGGACCCGGGCCGCCGCCACACGAGCCGAGGCTCCACCGCTCGCAATCGCAACTGAGAGCTCATCGAGCACGCGCGTCCATGGGGCGGTTGGAGCGATCACGATCGCTGGCAAACTGCGCCCCACAGGACGGTGCCGAGCAACCGTGGCGACTGCACCAATCGGACTACCCGCAGGCATCCCAGTGACGATGAGGAGCGTCCCTGGGTCGACCCGCACCTCGTCATCAGCTGGCGCAAGGGCCCTGATGACGAGGTCCAGGTCGGCGTCCCCGGGAAAGACCTCCGCCCCGGCAAAGGCCGGAAGGCGGAGGATCTCACCGAGGGTTGCGCCCGAGGCTGCTGAGGCGCTCATCCAGTCCCTAATCCCTAACGGATGAACAGCATCTCGGAGTACCGCGGCAGTGGCCAGAAGTGATCGGCCACGACCCGCTCCAGTACGTCCGCCACCTCGCGGACTGCAAGCATCGCTGGCAGCACCTTGTCGCGCATGTGCTCGGCCTCGACGAAGGGGTCGTCGCCAGCGTGAACAGCGTTCGCGGCCTCAAGCGCGTGGATCGTCGCGATGAGGTCGTCGGTAAGCCCTTGAACCTCAGCCTCAAGGCCAGCGACCCCAGCCTCCTTGGTGAGCACGAGGTGCCGCAGCGCTGCCGGAAGGATCAACGTGCGGGCAATCGTTGCGGCGGTCTCTCCCTCAATGTTGACCTTCGTGACGTACTGCTCGATGAACACATCGCGTCGCGATTCCAACTCACGCTCGGAGAGCACCCCGTAGTGACCAAAGGCCTGGACTGACTCCGGGCTTGTGATCTGGGTCAGCGCCTCAGGAGTCGTGCGAAGGTTCAAGAGACCCCGCTTTGCCGCCTCCTTGTGCCAGGCGGCTGAGTAGCCGTCGCCACCGAAAATGACCCGGCTGTTCGCGTTGTAGCTCTCGCGCAGGACATCAGCGAGAACGTCATCGACACTCTTCTTCGCGCCCTTCGCCTTCTCGATCGCGTCGCAGAGGTGGTCAATTGCCTCAGCGACGATCGTGTTCAAGACCGTATTCGGGAAGCCAGTTGACATGCTGGACCCAAGCGCCCGGAACTCGAATCGATTTCCCGTGAAGGCGAACGGGCTGGTCCGGTTGCGGTCGCCCGCGTCCATCGGCAGCGGCGGAAGCACCGGCGTCCCAAGGCCCATGAAGGACTGCGGCGTGCTCTTGCCCGTGCGGCCCTTGGAAATTGCGCCGAATACCTTCTCCAACTCACTGCCCAGGAAGATCGAGATGATCGCCGGGGGTGCCTCATTCGCGCCAAGTCGGTGGTCTTGGCCAGCCGTGGCGACGGATGCCCGCAGGAGGCCCTGGTGCCGGTTCACGGCCGCAATCACGGCCGTGCAGAAGAACAAGAACTCCGCGTTGGTGTGTGGGTCCGAACCTGGGTTCAAGAGATTCTGACCAGTGTCAGTTCCCATCGACCAGTTGTTGTGCTTACCGGAACCGTTGATCCGGGCGAACGGCTTTTCGTGCAGCAGACAAACCAAGCCGTAGTTGCGGGCAACCCGCTGCATCACGATCATCGTGAGTTGCTGGTGATCGCAACCGACATTCGTGTTCTCAAAGACGGGCGCAAGCTCGTACTGGCCGGGAGCAACCTCGTTGTGGCGCGTCTTGATCGGCACGCCGAGGCGCATTAGCTCGTACTCAACCTCCATCATGTAGGCGAGCACGCGGTCGGGAATCGTTCCGAAGTAGTGGTCGTCGAGCTCTTGGCCCTTCGCGGGCTTCGCGCCAAACAACGTCCGCCCGGTCGTGATCAGGTCGGGGCGAGCGAAGTAGTACTGCTCGTCGATCAGGAAGTACTCTTGCTCGGGCCCAACCGTCGTGAAGACGCGGTTGACGTCCGTGTCGCCAAATAGCGCCAGCGCCCGCATCGCGGCCTTCGAGAGCGCGTCCATCGAGCGAAGCAGCGGAATCTTGCTGTCGAGTGCCTCGCCCGTCCAGGACGCGAAGGCGGTCGGGATGCAGAGCGCGGTCCCGTTTGGGTTTTCCAGCAGGAAGGCGGGGCTGGTCGGGTCCCAGGCGGTATAGCCGCGTGCCTCGAACGTGGCCCGCAGTCCGCCCGTCGGGAAACTGGATGCATCAGGCTCTCCCCGGACGAGTTCCTTGCCGGAAAACTCGGCGAGCGCCGTTCCATCACCAGAGGGCGAGAGGAACGAGTCGTGCTTCTCTGCGGTCATGCCAGTGAGGGGCTGAAACCAGTGCGTGTAGTGCGTCGCGCCACGCTCGATTGCCCAGTCCTTCATTGCGGAGGCCACTGCATCCGCGAGGTCCGGATCTAAAACATGCCCTTGGTCAATGGTCCGCTGAAGGCGCTTGAAGACATCCTTCGGCAGGCGTTGGCGCTGCTGGGGCGTCCCGAAGACGTTTTCCCCGTAGATCGCGGTGCCCGCGGCGTTGCTCAGGGCATCGATGTGCGAACCCGTCATCGACCATTGGGCGGCGTTGACGTTCGCTTGGCGCGTGGTTGGCATCGGCCAGTTGCTCCTCGTTGTATCCGTATGCCGAGCCCCCACCGGGTCGGCCGGTCGTGCAGCATTCCGGTGACGGGTACGCCCGCCACGATCCGCTGCATAGGGCAGGCTATCCGTCAGATGGCGGTCACGGGTACTCCGTAGGGCCAACGAAGGCGCTCCACTCTTGTCGATTTGGCGAAATCAATGACGGCTCGGCTCTTCGGCCTTGGCGACTGGCCGTCGCGTCTCACGATGGTCGGTCTTGTCGTCGGTGCCGCGATTCTGGCGCTGTGGATTCTCAACGCGGTCGTGCCGCGCCTCCTCACGCGCGTACGTGGAAGCGGCTCAGCGACGTCCCGCCAACGCCAGACGGCGGCGGGACTCCTCGCCAGCGCACTGCGCTATGTCATCGTGGTCGCGGCCCTCGCCGCAAGTTTCGTTGCGCTCGCCGGTGGCGGGACACTTGGAGCGGTAAGTGGTGCGGCCATCGTGCTGGTGGTGGTGAGCTTCGCGTCCCAGCGACTCTTGGGCGACGTGATCGCCGGATTCTTCGTTCTCTTGGAAGGCCAGTACGCGGTCGGCGACGTCGTGCGCGTCGAGCCATCCGGGATCGCGGGAGTGGTGGAAGAGTTGGGCTTGCGCGCAACGGTGATCCGGGACCCCAACGGTGACCTCTGCCATGTGCCAAATGGACAGATCACGGCGGTGCGGCGCGCTCCGACGGGTGGACGCGTCCTGCGGGTCACCCTTGTAACCCGTGATCCGAACGACCTCACCGCGGCGGTCGAGCATGCCGTTGCTGCCGTCGCCCATGCCCGCCTGTCGTCCATCCAGCGGCGCGACGCTGGCGCCGGTGTCTGGGTGCTGACCGCTGCGGTCACGACACCCTCAGCATTCGATCGGGCCGTCGAGCACGAGCTTCTCGCCGCGATCACCGCCCGAGGCGACGGTCTGCTCCTTGGAGCTCCGACCATCATCGGCCTGCCCCCGAGCGGAGCGAGCGCCACGGGAGGAGTTGAGTCGTGAAGAGCCGACCACGCGGCACGTTCCTGGTTCAGATTGCGATTGCGATGGTTCTGGCGGACTCGTCGGTCGTCACGATCGCGCTCCCCGAAATTCTCGACCGGTACGCGACGGGGGTTCCGACGGTCGCGTGGGTCCTGATCGCCTACAACTTGGCCCTCGCGCTCGCTGCAGTCCCGGCCGCCCATCTGGCGCGCAGACGGCCAACCGTGGTCGGGGCAACGGGCCTTGCGGTGTTCTCGGCATCCTCCCTGACGTGTGCCCTCGCGCCCACCTTTCCGCTCCTCATCACAAGCCGAGTGGTCCAGGCAATCGGCGGTGCCCTTGTCCTCGGAGCGACCCTCGCGATCCTGATCGATCGGCTCGGGAACACCGATTCCGCGACAACCGCCTGGGTACGTGCCGGAATCGCCGGGGCGACGCTTGGCCCGGCAGTTGGTGGGCTCCTGACCCAGCTTTTGGGTTGGGAGTCAATCTTCTTCGTTCAGGTGCCCGTTTCACTCCTCGCGCTGGCGTCGGTCAAGAAGACCAGCCCGATCGCCGCAACCCAAACGGCTACGCGAACTCGTCCAGCCGGGTGGGCCAACATCGCCGTAGCACTCGTTGCAGGAGCGCTCACCGCCGCGCTCTTTCTGCTGGTCATTTTACTGATCAATGGCTGGCGCCTTCCGGCCGCAGGCGCAGGCGCTGTCCTGACCGTTATGCCAGCCTCGGCCATCCTCGTGGCCCGGTTCGTCCCCCCGGGTACCAGCGCCGCCGCGCAAGGCCTCCCCGGCGCAATCCTCATTTGTGGAGGCCTCGCGGGCCTTGCACTCCTGCCGCAGACTGGCTGGTGGTGGACGATTGCGCCCCAGATCCTGGTGGGCGCGGGCCTCGGACTCACCTTGGAGGCACTGACGGAGGTCGCCCTTGCCAAACGCGGCAACCGAGTGATTCAGGCCGGTTGGTCCATCGGGGCACGTCATGTGGGTGTCGTTGTCGGCCTCGCGCTGCTCACCCCGATCTTCTCCTCGGATCTCGTGCGTGAGCAAGACGCGGCGCTCGTCGCTGGAACGGCGGCAGTCCTCGATAGTCGCATCTCGCCAATTGACAAGCTGAAGGTCGCGCAGGACGTGCTCGTCGAAATTGACCGAGCCAAGGAACGGGTACCCGACCTTCGGCCAACGATCAACCGAGCTGGCGACGGGACCGAATATCGGAAACTGGCGGACGATGTTCAGGTGCAACTTGACCGGGCCGCCACCCATGCCTTCAGCAGATCCTTCTGGATCGCCGCGGGGATCGGGGTACTCGCGCTACTTCCGATGCTCGCACTTTCGCGGCGGCGGCCGACATGAAACGCGGACTAATGCTCTCGACCATGGCAGCGGGAACGCTCGTGGGTGCATATGGCGGCCTCGGAGGAGCGAGCTACCGTCCCGTGGAGCCAGCCGATCCCTGCCTCGCCCGTCCGGCAAGAACCCAGAACGGTGTCGCGGCAGCAATCGAAGGGATCACCCTTTCGACGATTGACGGGGCGGCGTGCACCCTTCATTCGTCTCGTGAGGCGCTGGTCCTCGCGCTGAACGACGATCTCAGTCGACAAGAATTCCGTGCGGCCTACAGGGTCAGCGACGAACAGATCGACGCGGCCGCGCACGCGGCGCTGACACGAGCCCTTGATGACGCCCAGCGGGCGGGAAGCATCAGTGGCGCGGTCGCCGATCGCCTCCGATCGCTGACCGCGCGCATCCCGGCGGGCAGTCTCCTGCCGCTCGTCAGGGGACTGATCGACCTCGTCAGCTAGCATCGAAGCTCGAGCTCCATCGGACCCACCCGGCTCATGTGCAGGCCGTGCGGCGCGGCGGCTGACACCAGGTCGTCGATTCGGCGCGGGATGCGAGGACACTCCAGGAACACACGAACCAGTCGTCCCTTGGCGGCTTTGTTGTGATGGCTGATCGAACGGCCGTCGGCGTCAATCACACGAACACGGATCGCATTCGGAAGGGGCGCCAGGGCAACATACGCGGCCGAGCGGAGATCGATGATCGGACCCTCGCTCGCCAGGGCCTGGGCCAGGTACGGTTGCCACCGACGTCGGAGTTTCCCCACTCCGGGGAGATCCGCATTGCCGGAGAGTCGATACGCCGGAATCATGTCGTCGGGGCCAAGTGCGCCGAAGAGGGCCGAGGCGATAACGACGGTTCGTGAAGCGCGAGTGCGAGCGCGACGGGGAAGTGTGTTGGCGCCAAGCGTGTCGTACAACACTCCGGTGTACCGCTCGATCGCGGGACAGGTCGCCGACGTTTCGAGCGACCGGTTGCGTTCAATCTCCTCCTCCTGTCGGAGTGAGATTCCAAGGACGGTCCGCGCCTGTTCGGGGTCCGTGGCGAGGGCCGTGAGGGCCGTGACCACTTCCCTTCGAATTGCCGTGAGGGCGGGAAAAGCCAGCGTGCTGAGATCAAGTGGTGGACCGCCCCCGCCCGTTGACTTGGTCTCGGAGGGCGGCAATAACAGGCGCATCACGCAGCGACCGACTGAAGCAGCCCCTCCCAGCGGAGCGCACAGGCGTCCCAGGTGAGGGCACGAGTGAATGCCAACCCCGCCGAGGCGAGGTCGGCGCGGAGATTCGGGTCCTTGGCGAGACGCTCAAGTTGTCGGGCGTACGTCCCTTCGTCCGAGTAGACGAGACCGCCACCGGCGCGTGCAGTCTGGCCTGCGAGCACCGCTGCGCTGGCGAGTGCCAGTGTTGGGCGCGCCGCCTGCCACGCCTCCAACAGTACGAGTGAAAGACTCTCGTAGCGCGAGCCGATGACAAGGACCTCACTCGCTGCGAGGAGGTCTGAACGCGCCGTGTCGTCCACGAACCCCGTCTGCACAACCCATTCGGGTAAGCGCAGATTTCCGACAGCGCGTCCCGCAAGCACGAGCCCCAATTCGCCCCCCAGAGCACGGTAGGCAGCGTGGTGACGCACCAATGCGTCAACGCCTTTTGCTTGATCCACGCGGCCAACGTAGAGGGCAAAGCGTTCGGGCAACGCCCAGGCTCCTCGCGCACGCCGAGGGTCGCCGATTGAGGGAGTATCGAGTCCGGTTCCAACGATGGCGTCTGGCCGCTCGCCGACACCAAAGCGCTGATCGACCAGTGTCCGCTCTTCCGGTGTGACGAACGCGAAGCCGCCGGCAGAGTGCACGACACCTCGGGTCAGATCAAACCGAAGCATCGGCTCGTCGTGGGCAAGTGGAACCAGTACGGAGCGCCGTCGAACGAGCGGGATCGTCAGCTGGGTCGTCGCGTAGAGGTAGGTCCAGCAGACGACCACCGCCGCCGAGTCGCGGGAAACCGCATCGACCAGCGACCGGGAAACTGGCCCCTGAGCGAGCGCCCAAGCGGATTCCTCGCCCGCCGTACCCGGGCGCAGTCCAAGCGTCCGGACGAGTGCCGCCGCCCGCTGCGGGTCGGGCGTCTCGACCGGGTACCGGACGACGTGAACCGGACCGTCCAATTCGTCGCCTGCCGCGTAGTGGGGCGCCCAGGTCAGATAGTCCCGAGCGGTGGTTGTATGGACGACGACCTCATGGCCCGCATCGGACAATGCTCGGGCCGTGCGACGACAGAGCGCCTCCGCGCCGCCTGCGACCTCCACTCCGTAGCGCTGAACAACAAATGCGACGCGCATGGTTACGCTCGGTGCCGCTCAAGCTCCTCGACGCGCGCGGTCAGCGCCTCGAGTTCCGCGCGCTGACGGTAGCGATCCACTTCAAGTTGGGCCAGCAGGGCAGCGAGGGAGGGACTGAGCAGGCGGATCATTGCCCGTCGCGCACCGCCAACCACGCCCCCGGCGACACCTCGGCGAGCCGATGGCGCGGGTTCGTCAATCCTGAGTGGTGTCAGTGGTGGTTCCCCGGCCGCATCACGCAGACGCGCGAGCAGTTCGTCGGGGTCGGGAGCGGCGCTCAGTAGGCCCCCCGCCGACCCAGGACCACGGGAAGCGTCCGCGCCAGAATGACAAAGTCCGACCAGATCGACCACGTTTCGATGTACTGGGCGTCAAAGCGCGCAAGATCCTCGGCGGTGAGATCCGCCCGGCCGCTGACTTGCCAAAGGCCAGTGAGTCCAGGCAGGACGGCGTAGCGGCGCTTCCCTATCTGATCCATTCGTTCAAAGTCGCGTATCGGCAGGGGTCGCGGCCCAACCAGCGACATCTCCCCGCGCATTACGTTGATTAGCTGAGGTAGTTCATCAATCGAGAACCGACGCAGGACGCGGCCGGTGCGAGTGATCCGCGGATCGACCCGAATTTTGAAGAGCGGCCCACCGGATTCGTTGAACCGCTCCAAGTTGGACTGCTCGTCCGGTGCTCCGACACGCATCGTGCGAAGTTTGAGACACGTAAAGGACGCCTGATTCAGGCCAATCCGCTCCGAATGGAAGAGGACGGGTCCGCGATCCTCGAGCCAAATGAGGAGGGCGGCGAGCGCCATGATCGGTGCTCCGATGACAATCAAGATGCCGCCAACCACAAGGTCAAATAGGCGTTTGACGCGAAATTGGAGCCACGACAGCACGGGGGGCCGAAGTTCAAACAGCGGTACTCCCGGAGTCGCGCTGGGGCGCAGGGTGTAGCTCAGGAGCTCGCTGGTGGTCGGCGCCAAACGAACCGCGATCCCGCGCTGGCGGCAAAGCAGCAGCAGATCGTTCAGGTGGTCGGCCTGGGCCAGTCCACCGGTGATGATCACCTCGTCAACGACGGCCGGATCGATGGCAGCCCGAAGTGCAAGCGCCCCCGCGGAGGCATCAGGCCGGTGGAGCCCGTCCGCGGGTTCGAGCATGGCGACGATCTCGTAGGGAACGCCGCGGCGCGGGTGCAGGTCAGCGGTGAGCGCGGCGGCGATGGGCTCGTTGAGGCGGTGCTCGCCGACAAGCACCGCGCGGCGTCGAAAGTGTGCACGGTCAAGTGCAAGCGCCGTGATGCTCTCGTAGCTGGCTCGAAGACTCAGATTGATGATCGCCATGACGACAAACGACGCGTAAAACAGGAAATAGGTGTCGAACTGGCCGTCGGTCAGAAGTCCGAGTCCCAGCAGGATCAGCGTCGTCGTGAAAATCGCGGACAGGATGCGCGCCGACCCAGGCCGATGATCACGGGTCGCGTAGAGGCCAAACTGGAGGAAGACCAGCACCAGCGTGAGGCTCGCGATCCAGACGATGTGACGCTCGGCGGTCCAGAGGTTTCCCAGCTCGATTCGCTCGCCGCGAAGTGCGGTCTTGAGCGCGAGGGTGATGAGGATCGCGAAGACCAGCGAGGTGAGGTCAATCGCGATGAGTGTCCCGACGGAGACGACGCGGCGCAGCGCTGGCTTGAGGTGCCCGGCCATGGAGGCTGGTGCCCGCACGTCGCCAGCCGCCCCGGGACGGTGAATGGGATCGCGGGTGGCGACACCCCTGGTCGGCGTGTCCGACGTCACACCGGCGAGGTTACCCCACGCGGATCGTGAACGAAGCGCTCGTCCGAGAATCCGCTGCCCTCACGCGGGAGCGTCCCGACCAGCGCGCCCGGTATGTCGTCGTGGCCGCTGGTCGCAACACCGCCTGAAAACTGCCGTCTGTGCCCGTCGGCACGGAGGTTACGGCCGTCCATCTGCCCCCCACGCTCCGCTCCAGCCTCACCCGCGTCCGACCCCGCGCGACCCGGATTTGGCCAGCCACAGCGACCGCGCCGCCACGCGGCACGGTTGCCGTGCTCCGCGGCGCAAACGGAAGGGCGAAAGCACCGTATGCGGGCTTTCGTTTGCCCGCCTGGTTGAGCAGGCCTGACTTCCAATTGGGCTCATCTTGGAGGAAGTACCACGACAGGATCGCAACACGTGGATTTGCGGCGACGCGTTGATACGCATCCGCCAGGTACTGCGCCTGAAGTCTCGGCGTGAAGTAGGTCGAGTATTCGCGCGTCCAGGCGGTCGCGAAACCGATTTCGGTGAGCCACATCCGTTTGCCACGAAGGTATGACCGATCAATCGCGGCGGTGAACTGGCTGAGGTTGTAGAGGTCGACATACCCGGTCGGCGCGGAGCCCGGCCGCGGGCCACTCTGCGGATATGGGTGGTGGCTGACGACGTCCATCGGCGGCCGAAGGCCATCTCGATCCAGTGCTCGAATGAATTCGACGGGGTTCGTCCGGGAGAGAGGATCATCGGGACACGAGATCGGGCAGGTGTCACCAACTGGGGCCGTAACCGCTCCGGCGATCTCAGCCTTCGCATCAAGACTCTTCACCCCCTCGTAGAACGCGGACTGCATCTGGCTGTAGGTGTCGGCGGAGACGTTGATCCAGCGGTTGTCTTTGCGGGCAAACTGCGGGATCAAGAACAGCGGGATGTTCGGCTCGTTCCAGCCCTCCCAGCGGTGCACACCCTGGGGTCCGTAGCGCGCTGCTGCTGCAGCGCCAAAGTCGCCAAAATCGGCGGGGCGTGCCGGGCGACGGGCATATGCGGGGAAGCGACCGATCGGAACGTTTCCATCGGCCGCCCAAGCCGGGGTCCCCCAAACAGTGAAGAGCACCTCGATGCCCTTCGCCCGGGCGGCAGCGACGACCGAGTCACTTCGCGCCCAATCGTAGGCGGGATCAACGGCGGCCCGTGGGTTGGCAGGACGCGCACGAGCGATCAGGTCCCAGCGCAAATCCACACGTGCGATCTGCGCTCCGAGATCGGCGATCGACGCGATGCGGGGCGTTGGGTCAGATCCGGGTATCGACAGGCGATCATCTTGAATCGCGGCAATCGGAACTGATGCCGCCGCACCCGCCGAGGCAAGCGCGGTGAGAAACGCAACGGCCCGGAGGAAAGTAGCCATTAGCGCAGGAGGCTAGGGCGCGTGCGGCACTTACTCAAGGCGACGTGGTCTGCGCTTACACATTGGTCATCATTTCCCAACGACAGCGACACGGGTCGTGTTGCTTGTCAGGTCGCGGGACTCCCCGAGGCGGTCGCGTCCCGTCCAGCGTGCCCGGTAGCTCGCCGTCCGGTCAGGTCGAAGTCTGAAGCTGAAACTCCCGTCAGCTTGCGTGCGCAGCGTGCGAAGCGACTCCCATCCGTTGCCACGGTTCCACTGCAATGCGACGGTGGTGGCTGCCGTCACGGGCCGGACCTGTCCACGGAAGGTCACCGGCCGAAGTGATTGGACCGCCCGGACGTCGGCGGCAAGCGGGAAGGAAAAGGCGTCGTACGCTGGCTTTTGACGACCACTCACGTCCTTGAGGCCCGACTTCCAGTCGGTGTTGTCCTGGAGGAAGTACCACGTAAACATCTTGATGCGGGGATTCTCGCGGACCCGGCGGTAGGCGTCGGCGAGGTACTGCCCCTGATCCGTTTGGGATACGGCCTTGTTGTAGTTGAGCGTCTTCTCCGTCGGGAAGCCAAACTCGGTCAGCCACAGGTCCTTGCCCTTCAGGTACGAGCCATCGACTGCCTCCTCGAAGCGATCAATGTCGTAGAGATCAACGTACGCTGCACCGGCAAACGTGCTCTCACGGGGACGCGTTTGGGGGTACGGATGGTGGCTTACGACATCCATCGGGGGACGACGTCCCGGCTCGTCAAGAAGGCGGATGAAGTGCCGTGCATCGGTGCGCGAGCCGACAACCGTCGGACAACTATCGGGACACGATGCCGCTGGCGCGGTGACCAATCCGGCAACCTGGGCGTTCGGGGCGACAGATTTGATTCCCGAGTAGAACGACCCAAGGAGCTTGCTATAGATGTCGGCGGAGGCGTTCGTGAAGGTCCCATCAGCGTTCTTTACCCATTGCGGCATGAGGAACAACGGCACATTGGGTTCGTTCCAGGCTTCCCACCGCAGGACCCCCTTCGGGGCGTAGCGGGTCGCTGCGGCAACTGCGAAATCACCGAAGTCCTCAACGCGGATGGGCCGGCGGGCGTAGTCGGAACCGGCTATCTCGACGGGAACGGCCGTATCTGCGGCCCAGGCGGGAGTTCCCCAGACCGTGAAGGTCACCTCAATCCCGTATCGGTTCGCAGACTGGACTGCGCCGTCGAAGCGGCCCCAGTCGTACGCGGGGTCGGTAGGGTCGCGTGGATGCGCCGGTTTCTTTGCGGCGATCTTGAACCACGGGAGGTCCAAGCGCAGCTGGCGCGTCCCGAGCCTCGCGATCTCACGAATCCGCTCGTCGCGCGCGTCGGTGGAGAACGGAGGGTCGACGAACGAGAGCCGGTCGTCTTGGATGGACGGAGGAACCGACGGCCCGGGGTGTCGCAACGGTAGGGCGGTAACGGGGATCTCAGGACGTGTGCCGACCGGCTCGTTCGTCGTCGCAGGGGCAGTGGCAGTTGAGACGCCCGGAGCCGAGGAGGTTCGCTCAGGGCCGCCACCGCCACCGCAACCGGAAAGTGTGGCGAGCACGGCAACAGTGATGAGGGGCGTCAATCGACGTTTTTGAAACGAGGTCATGATCCCGGGCACGGTAGGGACCGTTCGACGCAAGGACAAGCGACCCTGGCGGCAACCCTCACGGTGCAGGCGGCGGCCACGAGGCGTGCGCGACCGTGCGAAGCCATTCTGGGACCGGGAGCGTCGCCCGGGATACGCGGTCGACACAGACATGCACGAGGGTACCCTCCCCGACCAGCTCGTCACCGCGGAAGAACCGGTGGCCGCTGCGAAACGAGGTTCGCCCGATGTCCTTCACGCCCGTTTGGAGCGTGATGAGGTCGTCGAGGTGAACCCGTGCGAGGAAACTGCACTGACTATCCACAATCGGAATTCCGGGCCCTTCTGCCAGGAGTCTCGTGAACGGGTATCCGACTTCGGCGAGCCATTCACTGAGCCCCCGGTCCATCCATCGCAAAAACGTCGTGAAGTGGATTTGGGCGACATCCACTTCGCTCATAACGATGCGCCGCGTCTGGGTGTGGAGGTACGCACTCATCCAGCCCAGGTTAGTGGACATCCGCAAATTGCGGCGTTCACGTGTCAACTTCGGGTCGGGGTGGGGTCGAACACACCGGTCTCGTGCCTTCTCAAGGCATGACAACCGAACTTCACACCACCACTCGCCTGCCAACCGACGCCGAGCGCCGAGCGGCGGTCGCGGCAGCAATTGCCTGGGGGCCGCGTCTGATTCGCTACGCGGCGCGGTACTGCCGTTCCGTCCACGACGCCGAAGACGCCTACCAACGTGCCATGGAAATTGCGCTTGTTCGCGCACCCGTGGTCGATCGACGCCAACTCCTGGCGTGGCTTCATACGGTGGTACGGAACGAAGCACTGGACGTCTCAACCTCGCTGCGCAAGGAACGACCAGCCGATCCGGATGAGCTCGCCCTTGTGGCAGACGGCGCTCCTGGCGCGGATCAGGTCGCCGAGTGGCACGAGCGCCATCGTCAACTTCGCGACGCGCTGGGCACCCTCACCGAACCTGAGCGCGTCTGCGTTGCGCTGAAGGGCGCGGGGCTCTCCTATGCAGAGATCGCTGAGAAGACGGGTTTCACGCCACGCAAGGTGGAGCGGTCGTTGGTGGAGGGGCGCGACCGCCTTCGACGCTGGGAGACCAGTATGCGCGGTGGCGGTGAGTGTCAGCGCCTCGCGGACGTGATCTCATCGGTCGCGCATGGCGAGGCCAATGCCATGGAGCGTCGGCGCGCGGAACGGCATGTCGGCCACTGCGGTCCCTGCCGGGCGGAGTTCCGACGAATACGGGCACGCCAGATCATGCTCGTCGCGCTCGTGCCCGTAGGACTCATGGGACAGACCGCGCTTGCCACGCAGCCGCCGGACCCGTCCTTGGCCACCACCGCGTTGGAACGACTTCACGCCGCAAGCAGTCTGCGGTTGGGAGGCCTCTGGCAAACGATACTGGAGGCCCCCGGGCCGCTGATCGCAAAGGCAGGAGCAACGTTGGCGGGGGCAGCGGTCATTTCAGCTGCCTTCGTCACCGGACCGAGCCAGCCGAACACTGGCGCGGTCCCTGTTTCGAGCGTCGTGTCAACCACTGCAGTTGTCGTTCGGCCCCAACCCATTCGTCAGGGAGAACTGCCGGGCGGCTCTCCGCCACATCGTGCGGAGGGTGCCGTACGTCCGACACGTCCGATTCCTGCATCGCGAACTCGGCACCGCGTCGCCACCGTTCAGGAGATACCGGCCGCGGAGGTGCGCCCTCGAAGCGCGAGTCATGGAGTGGCAGCCATCTCTGCTCCGGCCATCCAGACGATCGCAGCGCGAGCACACCGAACGCCAGCGTCGGAATTCACACCGTGACGTAGGCTCCGCGCGGTATGCGACCGAATGTCCTCATCGATGCGACTCCCCTGACAAGTGCACATGGCGCGCGCGGAATTGGCGCGTACCTGCGAGGACTTCTTGCCGGGTTCGCCAGCCTTCCCAGCGAGGACCGCCCAGAGCTCCTGGTCAGCCGCGCAGATCGTCGGCACCCCGGCTTTCAGGTGCAGGCGTTTCAGGAGCCTCCCTGGCCCGGCGACCGCGTGTCAAATCCGCTGCTCCGGCGTGTGACAGCGCGGCGCGCGGCGAGGTTTCCCGGCGTCTTCCACGCAACGCAGCCGCATGCGATGCCGCGCGTGTCTCGCCTCATCGTGACGTGCTTCGACCTCATCCCTCTGCGGATGCCCGACGACTACCTGGCGGGTGCTCGGCGTCGACATGAGCGCAAGACGATGGCCGATCTCGTGGAGGGACTCCAGCGCGCGGAGTTCGTCATCGTTCCCTCGTTGGAGACCGCGGATGACGTCAGCCTTCTGGCGGGGGTTCGACCGTCCAGGGTGCGGGTGGTGCCAGGCGCCGTCCCGCCCTCGGCAGCCCCGACTGGCCCCGTCCCGGATCGCCCGTATGTCCTTTTTGGCGGTGGTGTTGAGCCCCATAAGAACGCGGGGCTCGTCATCGAGGCATTGGCTCGAACCCCCCGTGATCTCGGCCTGGTCCTCACGGGGCCTTGGTCACCCGGCCGTGGAGACCTGTTGCAGCGCCACGCGGCGGCGCTCGGCGTTGCCGACCGCGTGGAGTTCGCTGGCTACGTTCCGGCAGGACGCCTGGCGGCGCTACGCCAAGGCGCCCGGGCGGTGCTGATCCCCTCGAAAATCGAGGGTTTTGGCCTTCCCATGCTGGAGGCGATGGCCGATGGAGTACCCGTTCTTGCCGCCGACGTACCGGCGCTGCGTGAGGTCGGCGGGAGCGCAGCGGAGTATCTGTCCCCCGACGACCCACAACCGTGGGCGGCGTGGATGGCCAGCCTCACCGAGCTGGGAGTGGAGCGCGACACCATGGGCTCCGCAGGCCGTGCACGAGCTGCTGAGTTTTCGTGGACTCAGACCGCCCGCATGACGCGCGACGTCTACCGCGAGGCGGCTGGCGGTTGACGCGGGACCCTCGGCCGCTGGTGCTCATCGACGTCCGCCCGGCGCGCCGACGACCCGTGTCCGGAACCGCGACATTCGTTCGCGAACTTCGCGGCGCAATCGAAGAAGTCGCGCCGACCGACATCCGTTTGCGTTGGCTCTCGGGGCCCCCCGGGGTACCCAGACGCGGCCGCCTGACGAGCGCCGCAAACGCTGCGCTGGATCTGGGATGGACGCACGTCGCTCTCCCGGTCCTTGCTCTTGCCCTCCGGGCACGACTGATCCATGGGACATTTCATTGGACACCGTGGTTCAGCCCTGTGCCGACCAGTGTGGTCATTCACGACCTGATGTGGGAGCACTTTCCCGACGAGACCGATGCACGCTTTCGTCGCTTCGCCACCCGCTTCACTCGCCGGTCCGCGAAGCACGCGCGGTTGATCGTGGTGCCGTCGCAGGCGACGGGTACCGACCTCACCGAGCGCTACGGAACCCATCCGGACCGCATCCGAGTGATCCCTGAAGGCGTCCGGCCCGCGAGCGTCGTGTCCAACGAGCGCGAACCACTCATCCTGGCCGTCGGGATCGACGAGCCCCGCAAACGCATCGCCGCATTGGTCGCGGCCCACGGGAGGTACTGGAGCCGAGCGGCCAGCGATCCGGCTCGATGTCGGCTCGCGCTGGTCGGGGCGATGTCGACGGGCGAGACCTTTCAGGGTGATGGCGTGGACGTACTCGGCAGGGTCAGCGACGACCGCCTCGCAGACCTCTACCAGCGGGCAACGCTGTTGGTCTACCCGTCGGCGTTGGAGGGATTCGGCTTGCCGATCCTTGAGGCGATGGCCCGCGGTTGTCCTGTGCTGTGTGCGCGCAACTCGGCGTTGATCGAAGTTGGCGCTGAGGTGGCGCTCTACATTGATGATCTCGCCGTCGAGCCCTTCGCTGAGCGCCTGGACGCAGTACTCGGGGATCGTGACGCGCTGGCAAAACGAGGGGAGGAGGGCCGGACCCACGCCGCGACGTTCCCGTGGCGTGAAACTGCGCTCAAGACCCTCGACGCGTTTCGTGAGTTGGTGCGGTGATGCGGGTCGCGATCGACTGTCACATGGTCGGTCAGCCCGGAGCCGGCGACGCCGGAAATGGCCGGTACGCCTCCTGTCTGGCGGCTGCCATGGCGAGCACCTCCGCCCCAAGTGACACGGTGAGCGTCCTTCTTGCACACAGCGCGGGTCGGGGCCAGCTCGACGGGTTGGACGTGCGCTGGCTGCCCACTAGCAATGCCCGTCGCCTCGCATGGGCCGCCCCGCGAGCGCTGAACGGCATCGACGCCGGCGTCTTTCACTACATCGTCCCGCCACTCGCCCGGTGCGCCTTGGCTGTTGTGGTTCACGACGCGAGCTTTCGGATGTTTCCTGACTGGTTCGATCGACGCACGAACGCTCTCCTGAACGCGCTGGTGCCCTTGGCGATTCGTCGGGCGCGCCGGGTCGTGACGGCGTCCGAAACCGCGAAAGCAGACCTCGTCACCGCCCTTGGCATTCGCGCAGAACAGATCACCGTCGTCCCCGCGATCCCGAGCCGCGCATTCGGCCCCCGGCCTGGGGCCGAAGAACGTGTCGCGGCCCGTTTTGGCCTGTCGCGCTACTGCCTCGCGGTTGGCGATATCCACCCGCGCAAGAACCTCCCTGCCGCTGCGGCGGCGGTGCATGCTGTTGGGGGCATCGAGTTTGCCGTCGCGGGAATGGCGGGGCACAACGGCGCAGCGATTCTGAAGGGCCTGGGTGCCCGGACACTCGGGCGTGTGACCGACGACGACCTCGCAGACCTCTACGCTGCCGCCGCCGTGACCGTCTACCCGTCGTTGTACGAAGGCTTCGGGCTGCCCGTGATCGAGGCGATGGCATGTGGCTCGCCGGTGGTTGCATCGAATCGGGGAGCCATCCCAGAGGTTGCGGGCGACGCGGCAATTCTGGTGGAACCAACGCAACTTGCCCTCGCCGACGGCATCCGCGCAGCGCTCGAACCGTCGACTGGCGACCGCCTTCGCGCTGCCGGACCCCTTCGCGCGGCGCGGTTTTCGAGTGAAGCGATGGGCCAAGCCGGCTGGGCACTTGCCCGGGCGATCGTACGGTGAGAATTGCCCTTGTCGGCACTCGCGGAATCCCCGCGGGGTACAGCGGCTTCGAGACCGCCGTCGAGAACCTCGCGCGCGAGTTCAGTGACCTTGGCCATGAGGTGGTGGTCTATTGCCGCCCCCACATGGTGGAACGCAAGGCACACCACGCCGGAGCCCGTCTGGTCCACTTGCCGACGGTCGCGAACAAATACCTCGACACCATCGTCCACACTGCGTTGTCAACCGTTCACCTGGCCGTTCGTGAGCGACCTGATGTAGCGATCTACTTCATTTCGGGCAACGCGCCCATGGTTCCGTTCGCTCGGCTTGCCGGTATTCCGTCGATCCTCCAAATTGACGGCCTCGACTCCGAGCGTGCGAAGTGGCCGGGGCCCGCGAAGGCTTACATTCGCTTCGCTGAGCGCATCTCACCCCATGCTGCGACCATCTGCATCACCGACTCCGAATCGGTCGCGGACCACTACGCAGCCCGGTTTGGACGCCACATCGGCGTCGTTGCATACGGCGCGTCACTGCCTGACCCCGGGACGCGCGAGACGGTCAGGAAGCTGGGACTGGAGGAGGGGCGCTTCATTCTATTCGTGGGGCGTCTGGTTCCCGAAAACAACGCCCACCTCTTGGTCGAGGCGCACATGCAGTTGGACACCGACTGGCCACTCGTCGTCGTCGGCGACGCGCCGTACAGCGAGTCCTACATCACGAGCCTGAAGGCCGGGGCAGGGCCGAACGTTCACTTTCCGGGCTACGTATTTGGAGCTGGCTACGCCGAGCTTGTCCACGCCTGCGGCGTAGTGGTCGTCCCGACCGAGGTGGGTGGCACCCACCCGGTCATCATCGAGGGCATGGCGGCCGGTGCCTGTCTCCTGGTGGCCGATCACCAACCGAACTTGGAGTGCGTCGGAGATACCGCGGCCAGCTTTCCGCTCGCGGAGGGTGCCGGTGGGATGGTTGGACCGCTGCGCGATCTGATCAGAGACCCCGAGCGCCGCGCGGACCTTGGGCGGCGGGCAGCGGTCCGGGCCGGGGACCGCTATGCGTGGACCCGCTCAGCCGAGGAGTACCTCGCGATCTGCGAACGTATCCGCCGATGAACACACCGAACCCTGAAGTCTCGATCATCATCGTCAGCTATCGCTGCCGAGACCTCCTCCTCGAGTGTCTCGAGAGCCTCGAACTCCAGCGCGCCGAAGTATCCTTCGACGTAGTTGTGGTGGATAACGCATCGGGCGACGACACCCTGTCGGCCGCCGCGGCCGCCTACCCCTGGATCGACGCCGACGCGAGCGCTGAGAACCTCGGCTTCGCGCGCGCCAATAACCGCGCATTGGAACGAGCAACTGGACGGGCGATCCTGTTCCTGAACCCCGACACCGTGCTTCCGACCGGGTCGCTGCGGGCATGCCTCGACGAGCTCTGGGCCGGGCCGGAGGTGGGTGTCCTGACACCAAAACTGGTGGACCGCGAGGGGCGCCTCGACCGACGCAGCAAGCGCGGATTCCCGACGATCTGGTCGTCTTTTTGCTACTTCACCGGCCTCGATCAGCGGTTTACCGGACGCCGTTCAACGCGCTACACGATGGGCTGGCTGGGGGAGGACGAGATTGGCGACGTCGAGAGTGTCAGCGGCGCCTTCATGTTGATGCCAACGCGCGTTCTCGACGAGATCGGTGGTTTTGACACCGATTTTTTCATGTACGCCGAGGACATCGACCTGTGCCTTCGCGCAATCGCTGCCGGGTACAAGGTTCGCTACTGGCCGAAGGTGACCGTTGTCCACGTCGGGGCGGGATCAAACGTGGATGGAATGCGTCCGGCCGCAGCCGACGAGGCCTACTTCCGAACGATGGCCCCCTTCATCCGCAAACACCGCCCAGGCATTCGCGGTCGCGTCACCGCAGCGGCGGTCGGCGTGGCTGCTGAAGGTATGTACGCAGCGTCGCGCCTGCGGAGAGATCGCGGCGGATCGGGCTAGTCGAGTGGGTCGGTGTCCAAGCGTTGATCAACGTGTCGCTGCAATTCTCGAACGCCGTGGTTTCTGACAGACGGCGTCTGCGGAAATCGACGGGACGGGTCACCGTTTGGGTGAGGATTGGTTTGTGCCTCGGCGCGACAGCCATCCCTCCCGCCTCCGACGCGCCGAGAACGGAAGGGGCCCTGATGTCTTGATGGATGGTTGGTCGACCACTCCTCAATGGTCCATGCTTTCCACTCGAGCTACTCGCCGATGAAAACGGGGTCCGATAAGCTCATCGGCTGCCTCGGCGCGTACGCAGGAGGTTGAGTGTCGACGCAACCATTCCGTCGTCGTCGCGACCATGAATGAGCTCATGGGCGACGAGGCTCGCGACACCACTCGCAGCATCAACCGCGATGATTGCCCCGGGGCCTGCGTGAATGATCGAAAGCGTCCCGACATGAAGCACCGCAATCAGTCCCACCGCCCAGACAAAACGATCCGCCGAGCGGGCAACGTGGTGGTTCAGCAGGATTGTGAGGGCACACAGGGGTGCGGTCGCCGCGACAAAACCGGGCAGGAGATGCGCGGCTGGGGCGTACTTGGCGTCGAGGATCCGAACAATCACGTCGGAGAGGGGGATACAAAGAAGCGCCGCGAGCAGCGTGCCGCTAATCGCCAGGCCTGCACCCACCGCAAGCAGGGGACCGGTTGGGCGGCCTGCGGCGTGACGTGCCGCGACACGGGGCAACAGCAAGAGCGATAGCGCCTGGGGGACGATAAGGACGGCCTTGGCGAGAACAGCGACCCCGGCGAACTGTCCAGCAGCCGCTTTTGAGAGGGACAACTCGGCCGCGATGACATCGGCATTTGTCAGGGTCGCGACACCGACCAGGCCTGCGAAAAGCGGCGGAAGCGCTCTCACGAAGCGCCTCCAGAGTACCGGGTCGACGGTGGCGGTCCACGTCCCGATGAGGTCGCGACGCGTGAGGAAGGCTCCAATCGTGGCTGCCAGAAACATCGACACTGCACTGCCGACAAGCCCTGCGTAGAGGGCCGGAAGGAACGATGCAAGAACCAGGAAGGCCAACGGACGTGGGGCGCCCATCGTCCCGAACGAACTCGCGAATCCGAGCATTCGATCTGAGCCCTGCAGACGGCCGAGAGACAACACCAGGGGAACCATTGGGACGACGACCAAAATCGACGTGGCGAGCGGAGCAATTGGCAGGTGGTCCACGACATGGCCGATGACCCAGAGACCCAGGGCGACGACCGCAGCGAGGGACAGCGAAAACCCGACTGCGCGTCGCCATGCCCTCCCATAGACGGCGGCGATACCGCGTGGGTTGGCGAGACGGGCGAGTGCCATCTGAAAGGCCCCGCAGGGAACAAACGCGACGATTGTGGCTGCCAAGAGCGCCTGCAGGAGTCCGAAATCCCCGGTGCTCAGCCGATGGTTCGCCAACACGAAGAAGGCAAAGTTTCCGAGGTTCCAAACGATGAGCGCCGCGGTGACGGCTCCGCCTCCGATGAGCCAACGACGGGCATTCACCGCCAGGCGACACCCGTGTGCGCGGCCGGACCCAGGAAACCTGCTGGTATACATCCCCCCATGCGCAGAAGGCTTGCAGATGCGGCGGAAGCCGGGAGGCTACCGGCGTGAGGATCGCCGTCGCCGTCTGCAACTACGCTCCGTATCGCAGTGGAATCAGTAACGTGGCCGAGCGTCATAACACACAGCTGCGGGAACTCGGCCACGAAGTAGAAGTCTTCTGCCCAGCCCACGAGCAACCACCGGGCGAAGATACCGTCGATGGCGTCCCCGTCCACCGGATGCGCCCACTTGTACGTCACGGAAACTCGGCGCTTGTGCCCGCACTCGCGTCGAACCTCCGGCACTTTGATGCGCTTTATCTGCACTACCCGTTCTATGGGGGAGCAGAGCTGGCCGCGGCCGCGGCCAAATTGGCGCGGATTCCGTACGTGGTCTTCTTTCATATGGACGTCATCTGGGACGGCCTGCGAGGACGGATTCTTTGGGCGTACGAGCGTTCTGTCGCGCCACTGATCTTGAAGGGTGCGGCACAAGTACTCGTGAGTTCGTTTGACTACGCCGAGAACTCGTCAATCGGGCGCTACCGTCTGCCAAACCTGAAAGAGCGTCCGTACGCCCTCGACCACGACCGGTACCGGGTTGCGTCCGTTGCACCGAGCGCGATCCACGCCCTTGGACTGGATCCAACTCGCAAGACAATCCTCTTCGTCGGCGCTATGGACGGTGGTCACGCCTTTAAGGGTGTCCCTGAGCTGATTCGCGCATTCGCCCAGTCAAAACTGGCTGGCCGGGCGCAGCTCGCGCTCGTTGGGGACGGGGACCTACGACCGGGGTACGAGCGACAGGTAGCCGATTTTTCCCTTGACGAATCGGTCCACTTTCTCGGGAGAATTTCCGAGGATGATCTCGTGACGGCCTACCAGTCAGCGCGTGTGACCGTTCTCCCTTCAACGACGGGGGAAGAGGCCTTCGGCGTCGTTCTCGCCGAGGCAATGGCCTGCGGCAGCCCCGTTATTGCTTCCGATTTGCCGGGAGTCCGCGCCAATTTCAGTCACGGACGTGAGGGGTACCTCGTCCCTCCGGGAGATGTGGTCGCGCTGGCAGCTGCCATTCAGATTGTTGTCGACGACGACGACCAGCACGCGCGCATGCGGGAGGCGGGAATCGAGCGAGCCCGGAGCCGCTTCTCACAGAGCGAGGAGCGCCGCATGCTGGGCGAGATCTTTGCGTCGCTACGAGGGCTTTCGTAGTCGCAAATAGCCGACACCGAAGTCACCGCGGATGGACTGTGCTGAAGCCGTTCGGAAGTTTCGAGGCGACACGAAACGAAGCAACGGTCCGGCAAGGTACGAGAATGGTGCAGCCGACGAGAAGCGCTTGTGGAACGGCCATTTCTCTGTGACGAGCTCAAACGCCTCGACCTGCCAATCGAGCCGGAGGAGGCGATCACGAACTTCCGCTTCACTGAAACGCCGCTCAAAGAAGACACGATCTCCGACTCGCTCAGTAGCTTCTCCCCAGAGTTCGTCCTGCATGAAGACGTCCGACGCAACAGCCGCCATATTCGTCGTGAGATGCAGCGTTCCACCCGGACGGAGAACCCGCCAGAACTCAGCCATCGCCTCGATATCTCCGTCTGGGCGAATATGCTCGATCACGGACGCGCAGACACAATTGTCGAACGTCTCGTCCGAAAATCGGAGGTTGCGAGCATCCTCGACGGCCATTGGAAGTTTGGGATCCAGAGCCGTCCAAAGCTCGATCTCCTGGCTGAAGAGATCGACCGCCGTCCATTCCCCTAAGCCTTCCGCGTGCAGGAGGCTCGGCAGAAGCTTCGGGCTCGACACATCGAGGCAGCGGCCTGCAAAGTGCTCGTCGGCGATTCGACCAAGCTCGTAGTAGCGCCAAGAGTCCAGGGGCACCAGGAGCCGATTCACTGCCGCCCGGAGGAGCTGCCTATCGCGCGTCAAGATACCGCGGCGGAGAGC
Source organism: Thermoleophilia bacterium (assembly GCA_043746815.1). Classification (GTDB taxonomy): domain Bacteria; phylum Actinomycetota; class Thermoleophilia; order Miltoncostaeales; family Miltoncostaeaceae; genus JAYTQG01. The sequence continues at coordinate 27,140 of JAYTQG010000001.1, forward strand.
CGAGACGCCCAGGACGAGACTCCGCCTGTAGAGGCGACGCCAACCGGTCCCAAGGAAGAGGGCGCCGTCAAAAATTCGCGGTGAGTGCTCCATTGCCTTCTAGTTTTGCGGATCTCCCGGACGGCTCCGCTAGGCTACGGGACGTTGGTTGCCCCGCCGCCAGAGGATATGCCCTGACCCTCGTTTCGATCGTCGTGCCTTGCTTCAACGAGGAGGAGACACTTAAGGAGTTGCATCGCCAGGTGGTGGCAGAGCTTGCATCGTCGTCGCACGACTTTGAGGTCGTCCTGGTTGACGATGGGTCGCGAGATGGAACCGCCAGAGTGATCGCCGAAATCTGCGCACGTGACAGCCATGTTCGCGGTCTGCATCTCTCACGGAATTTCGGACACGAGGCGGCAATTGAAGCTGGGCTCCGTGATGCGCGCGGGGATGCGACGATCGTCATGGATGCCGACCTGCAGGACTCGCCCGCCGCCGTGGCCCGCCTGATTGCGGCTTGGGAGGACGGAGCAGATGTCGCATACGCGGTCCGCGAGAAACGCAAAGAGGGGCGGCTTCTCCGCGCCGCGTTTCATGTCTTCTACCGCCTCGCTGGTCGGATGATGAGCATCGATCTTCCTCGGGATGCAGGGCCATTTTCGCTGCTCAGCCGCCGGGCGTTGGATGCCCTGAACGGTATGGGTGAGATTAACCGCTACTTCCCGGGTCTTCGGGCCTTCACCGGATTTCGGCAAGTGGCGGTTCCGGTGGAACGCAATGAGCGCCTGGCGGGAGAAACGAAGTATTCGCTCGTCAAACGGGCGGCCGGGGCGGCAAACGCGATCATTTCGTTCTCTAAATTGCCGCTGCGTGCGGCTACCGTCCTTGGCTTTGTTAGCGCGGGATTTGCAATCATGGCCGGAATATTTGTAATCGTCTCACGGGTTTCCGGAGCTAAGTTTTCCGCAGGATGGGCCTCGCTCATCGTGGTTGTCCTGTTTGTCTCAGGGGTTCAGCTCCTAACGCTCGGTATCGTCGGTGAATACGTCGGGAAGATTTTCGATGAAGTGCGACGGCGTCCCAACTACATCGTTGCGGAGCGCGTCGAGACCGACGAAGGCTCCGGGGCTGGTTCTACGCCGTGAGTGAAGGCGGCTCCCGTCGCAGCCGCATCAGCCGGGCATCTACAGTCGAAGCCGCCATCGTTCTGGTCGGATATCTCGGGTTAGCGTGCTGGCTCACGTGGCCGGTCGCGATCCACCCGGGAGCGGTGACCACCTCTGGCCATATTGGGGGTGACCCACTCGGCTATCTCGTCGACCTCTGGTACCACGGCGAGCACGGGTTCTCGTTCTGGGGAACGGGCGTTCAGGACCAGATCGCTCGACCGTTCGGGAGACCGGTCTCAAACGGGGGGGTGGGGACACAGCTCGCGTTTGCAGGACCCGCCTGGATCCTGACCAAATTCTTCTCTGCGATTGTCGCCTACAACGTCGTACTGATCTTCGGTATCGCCGCATCGTCGGCCGCCATGTACCTCTTGGTCCGCAAACTCGGGCTCGGTAGCGTCTCTGCCGGCTGGGCCGGGATGGCGTTCATGCTGTTCCAGTACCACCTCGCCCGCATCGCGTCGCATCCTCCGCTGGCCCTTCTGTGGTGCTTCCCTCTGCTCCTGCTCGCGGGCGTCTTCTGGCTGGAGCGGCGAGATAATCGCAGCGCGATCTTGCTGGGCGTGGCGCTCCTGGGCTGCTGGGTCAGCAACCCGTACTACGGGATCATGGGCTTCCTGATGATCTTCATCATCGGGGTGATCGGGATTGTCATGGCTGCTCGCAGCTCAGGTACCCGAGGCGCACTACGAGCCGTCGCGCAGGTCTCCGTCCCGGCCTTCGTTCTTGTCGTGCTCCCGCTCATCGCTTTGGCACTCGCAGAGCGTGGCACGACTGCAAACGCATTCACCCGAAGCCGGGTCGAACTTGAAATCTACGGCGCCCGACTCTCGGACTATTTGATTCCGAGTCTCGATCCACTCACTGCTGGCATCACGCCAAACGCAACGTGGCTTCGTCCCGGTGGTGAACGGGCAAACTTCCTCGGCTTGGCAACCATCCCACTCGCCGTGATTGGACTGGTTGTTGCAGTTTCAACGTGGAAGCGCCTTGCTCCGCGCCTACGACTCGCGCTGACCCTTGCCATTCCGATTGGGCTTGCGTCGGTCTGGTTCAGCCTCGCGAGCCCGTACCCAATCTTGGGCCGCCGCGTTGAAATGCCATCGTCGTTCATCTTCGACGTACTTCCGTACCTGCGCGCCTACGCCCGTTTTGTCGTTCCCGTCATGACGGTCGCTCTGGTTATCGCGGCCTTCGGCCTTCAGCAGCTGATGCGCCGTCGCTCGCAAATTTGGCAAATCTCGATTGCGTCCACCGCATTCCTCGTGACTGGACTGAACCTCGTTCTCGGCGGACCGATCGCAGCGGGCGTTCCTGGCAGTATCGACGGCATCGCTCCGAGAGACCGGCCAACCTGGAAATGGCTCGCGACGAACGCCCCCGGGCAAGTCGTCCTCGAGACACCTGGGGGGCCTGACGAAGAACTGGACCGGTGGTTTGCGTGGGCGCAGAGCATTCATCGACACCCCATCGCGAACGGCAGTTTTGGTGAGAACAATCCTGCTGCCGACTTCCTTGACACCGTTGGCGACCCCCAACAACCGGGCGCGGCAACACGCCTCGCAACGGCGGGCATTTCACTGGTCGCGATCGAGCGCTGGGCGTGGGACCGGCGCGGTCGCGCGGTGCCGGTCACCCCTCCCCCCGGATTCCGGGTCCTCACGCGCTTCCCTGACGGAAGTGCAATCTGGAGAGTGACAGCGCCAGCGACTGCGGCAATCGCGATCTACCGGCGGGCGTACTGGTGGACGCCCGTACAACGTGACGGCGACGTCTGGCGGTTTCTTGGCGTCCAGGGCAGGCTCGCAACCTACGCGCCTCAGGGTGGCCGTTACCTGGCAAGTTTCGCAACCCGCGGATACCTACCAGGGGCGGCGTATCGACTGAGATTCACACTCCCGGACGGGCACACGGAAGAGCGGGTCATCCGAGATAGCCGCAGGATCACGCTTCCGATGACCCTTGCGGCTGGCCAGGGAGAGGTGACCGTCACGAATCTCGGCCCACCCGCGCGTCAAATCAGCCAGACCGATCTTCGCGTCGTGTCGGTTGAGCTTGGCGAGTGGAAAATCGTCGCAAGATAGCGCCGGTAAACTAGGCCGATGAACGTGACGCCCCTGAACGAACCGGTCGATGTCGACGCAATCATGGCGGCGGTGAAGGCCAGGGTCGCGGAGAAAAAAGCGCGCGGCCTGTACAGCGTCGATGCCCTGGCGTACGAGAAACTCGCCGAGGGCGAGCCATGGGATCCAGATCGCATCGAGGGGATGCAGGTCGCCGCGGTGGTGCGCCAGCATTTGCTGGTGGAGCCATCTTCCAAGCCGGTTATCGGCAAGGCAGTCGGCCTGGCGAAGAAGTTCGTTGTTCGGGCAGGCTTCCACAATCTGCAGACCATCACCCACCAGGTGACGAGCTTCAACACGGAGATGCTTGGCTATGCGACCTCAGTCGGAGTCGAGGTTGCGTCGCTTCGCCGCGAGCTTGACGGGTTGAAGCGAGAAATCGCAGAGGACCGCCGTGTTGAGCAGATGGACACACGCGTGGTGTCCCTGGAGCGTGTCTCTCCGGAAGCGCGCCTCTTGCGGCTAGAAGCTGACCGGTCAGGGATGGTTCCATCAGTTGAGCACCACTCCATCCAGCTGGCCCCCGGCGCCCCAAGCGGGTTCGACCAGCTGCGACTTGAGGAATGGTTTCCGGGCGATAGCGACGACGCCCTTGCGGCCCTGACGACAGGTGCGGATCGAGTTGTCGCGCTCAATTGCGCAGACGGGCGTCTGTTGGACTCGATCACCGCTCCTGAACGCTCTGGAATCGACGAACGCGCAGATCTGGTGGCCATCGGCGCGAACGCTGGCCGGTCGCTGACGCACGGAGATCCGATCGATGGACTCGGCGGTCTGGCGACCGGTAGCGTCGATGCAGCGGTCGTTCCCAGCCTCGTTGAACGGCTCGACCAAGACCGACTCGCCGCGCTGGTTCGGGGACTGTCTGCTGCCGTGGACCGCGGAGGCCGTGCGATCGTCACTGTCCGCAACCCGCGTTGCCAAGTGGAAATGCGACGGCACTTCTGGATGGACCCACGCCGGCTGCGACCGATCGACCCGGAGACAATTGGACTGATGCTTCTGGCGGCTGGTTTTGACCGCTTTGACCTGATCTGGCGAGAGATTGAGGACGTGCCGCTTCCAATCGGAGCCGAGCCGTTGCCCATTGAGGCGGTCTCGCGAAGCTGCGCGGTGGTCGCACACCATTCGTCGTAGACCGATCGCGTTCGTCCTTCCGCGCTACGGCCCGGAGATCATTGGGGGAGCGGAAACGCTGTGCCGGGCCGCCGCCGAGAACTTCGCGGCGAACGACGTTCCCGTCGAGATCTTCACCACCTGCGCGATCGACCATTTCACCTGGCTTGACCACTACCCGGCGGCGACGACTGAGCTGAACGGAGTTGTCGTCCACCGGTTTCCGGTCTCCCCCGCGCGCGATAGCGAGCACTACTACGACATCCACCACGGCATTAACCGTGGTGATGCGCATCTGGGGTACCTCGAACACCTCGAATGGATGAGCAATAGCGTTTGGTCCGACGAACTCGAAGATGCGTTGATTGAGGAGACACCGCGTTTGCATTGTCGGGTCGCGCTGCCCTACCTGTTCGGAACGACATTTTGGGCCGTGGCCGAGAACCCGGAAAAGACAGCGCTCATTCCGTGTCTGCACAACGAGAACCATGCCAAGGTTCCGGCGATCAAGGCGATGCTTGAGCAGTCCGCCGGATGTCTCGCGAATTCGCCCGCCGAGGAAGCGCTGATTCGACGGATTGCCCCGAGGGCGAGAACAACACTTGGAAGTATGGGATTCGATCCGCCGTCCCTCCCTCCGGACCCCGCAAAGTTCTGTGCCGACCGCGGGATTTCACCGGGCTATCTCCTCTATGCGGGCAGGCGCGAGGAGTCGAAGGGCGTCCCCCTGCTCTTCGACTACTACGCCCGCTACATCGAGGACAACCCAGACGCGCCGCCGTTGGCGATGATGGGTTCAGGGACGCTTCCCGCCCCTCCCCAGATTGCAAAGCGAATCATCGAACTCGGATTCGTTCCGAATGAGGACAAGCTCGCGGCTGTCGCCGCGGCAAGCGTTTTCGTCCATCCTTCAACGAACGAAAGCTTTGGCGCAGTTGTCGCAGAAGCCATGTTGCAGCGAGTTCCCGTGCTCGTAACCGCGCACTCTCCGGTGCTCGTGGATCACTGCCGCGACTCGGGGGGCGGGCTGTGGTTCGCCAGCTACCCGGAGTTCGCGGAGTCACTTGATCTGCTTCTGGGCGATGACGAACTCCGAGCAAAAATGGGTGACGGCGGTTTTCGATACATCACCGGTAACCATTCCTGGTCGCACCTGCGGGAGCGCTACCTCTCGGCGCTGGACATGTGGATTCCGTAGGTGGCCGCCGTTCATCAGATCGCCGCCGGAGCTGCTCCTCGCGACGCAATTACCAACCATCTGATCGCGAGTCGCGCACTCTTTCGATCGTGGGGCCTTGAATCCGAGATTTTTGCCGAAGCGATGGACCCCAGCCTTGCCGGAGATGTTCTGCCCGCTCGTGATTACCCAGATCGGACGAGCGCCGACGACCTCGCGATCCTCCACTACTCGATCCACAGTTCGGCCTTCGATATCGCCGCCAAACACGCGGATCGCTGCGCGTTTCACTACCACAACATCACCCCGGCCTCGTATCTGTGGCGCTACGCACCGCTCGTTGCCGCTGAGTGTGCGCGCGGACGAGCACAGCTCCCCGCCTACCGCGACCACGTCGCTGCGAGCTGGGCCGACTCCCGGTTCAACGCACAGGAACTCACCACTCTGGGCTACGACGGAGTGCAGAGCCTTGGGATACTCCGGACTCCGCTGAGCTTCGGTGGAGCTGCCGAACGCGACCCCGTTGGCCCTCCCCGCATGCTGTTTGTGGGCCGTGGCATCCCCAACAAGGCGCAGCATGACTTGATCTTCGCACTCGCAGCACTCCACGAAGAGCGAATACCGGCAACGCTGACGCTCGTCGGATCCTGGGATGCATCGCCTTGCTACCGCGACCTGTGCACAACACTCGCCAGCCGTCTTGGCGTGAACCATTACCTTCGCATGCTTGGTTCGATCGATAACGAAGCGCTTGCCGATGAGTACCGTGCGGCGAACCTGTTCGTGTGTCTTTCGGATCACGAAGGATTCTGTGTTCCGGCGCTTGAAGCGATCGACGCGGATCTCCCGATCGTTGCGTATGCGGCTGGGGCCCTTCCGGAGACGGTTGGGGGTGCTGGCCTCCTCCTTTCGGAGAAGGCCCCCTCACTTGTGGCCGAGGCGGTCATGGAGGTCCACGAGAACGCCGCACTCCGCGGCAGCTTTGCCGATGCCCGGACTACGCAGCGCGAGCACTTCGCACCGGATGCCGTCGGGAATCGACTCAAAACCGCGCTCGCGGAAATCGGAGCGCTCTAGATGATCGCGTGGAAGCCTGTCCACTCGACAACCTTGGACTCCGCGCTGGAACGGTGTATTCGCCCCGCACTCGCGGGGCTCAATAGCCTGTGCCCTCCCTCCGAGGCACCAGCGATCGCACTGATGATTGGTATGCCATCACCCGCGGAGATGAGCGACCTCGCACGAAACGGGATTCCATTTGTCCTCCTGGCCGCCCCGCCGTGGCCGGACCGTGAGATGAGTCGGATGATCATCGCGCGCGCCGCCGGAGTCGCAATCCTGGACTCTCGGGAGCTGCAGCACCGGACGGAGCTCTGCGCCGCGACCCTGCTGCATCCGATCGGACTCGGGGCTCCACTTCCTGAAGCGGGTAACGGAGGGGTGCGGGCAGCGGTCGGCGGTCGACAACTGATGGAGAAGCTTCTGGACGAATTCCCTGGTCTCGTGCGCGACGACCCGGGTACGCCCGCTGCGTGTCTCGTTGGGGGCGGCGGAATTGCTGATCTCGCCGCCGCGCGATGTGCCTGGGCAGATGGCGCCTACGTCCTCGGGCTCCCAGGGTGCGGTTACCAATCCGAGCTTCGCGAAGGTGGCGCGCTTCTCTGCGATTCGGTTGCGGAGGCCGAAGAGGCCGTTCGTCTCCTGTCTCCCTCAGCGCCGCTGAGACGCGCGCTCTCACGTCGCGGGCGCCGAGCACTCCAAGCCGCTCCGACGGCGACGAAAATCGCCGAGCAACTCCTGGAGGTACTCGCCGCGGCGTCCGCCAATACCGCTCACCAAACCGAGTCAACGAGCCGAGCATGACCAAACGGACCGACCAATATGCGTCACTTCGCCAGCACATGCCGTTGCTTCGTAACCTAGTTCGCCGGGAAATTCGTCAGCGCCACAAGGGCTCGGCATTGGGTTTGCTCTGGAATCTGATCATGCCCGCGATGCTCGTCGCGACCTACACGTTTATCTTCAAGTACTTCTTTCCGAACGAAATCCCGGACTACTCCGTCTACCTTCTCACCGGTCTTGCCGCGTGGACATTTTTCGCCACGGGCGCTCAAGTCGCGGCTTCGAGCCTCATCGCCAATGCCAATCTGGTCAAGAAGGTCAAATTCCCGCGGCAAATTATTCCGCTCGCGGCCATTGCAGGGAATGCGTTCACAGCACTCGCCATGCTGCTGATCGCCGCGGTCCTCTGTCTCTTTTTGCGCTCTGGAAACGCCCTCTTCTTTGTGGCTACGCCCTTGGTATTGGTGTTTTTGCTCGTATTTACGGTCGGGTTTGGACTTGTCCTTTCGTCACTCAATGTCTACCTGCGCGACGTCGAGTACCTCTACGGTGCGCTTCTAACTCCGTGGTTTTTTCTGACGCCGATCCTCTACCGCTTCGCTGGCGTGTCGGAGCGTCTTGGCAGCCACGGATGGGCACTGCGCCTCTTGCACTACGCGAACCCGATTGCCCCATTTGTGCTCGCTGTCCAGGACTCTCTCTACTACAAGCGGTGGCCAGCGCTCGGTGATCTCGCCTACTGTGCAGTCGCCGCGGCGCTGATGCTTATGGTTGGAATGTGGGTCTTTAGCCGCCTGGAGCGGGACTTGGCGGTCGAGCTGTGAGCGAGCCCCTCAAGACAGGCGCTGTCCGGATCAGCGGCGTGTCACGGACGTTCAAAATCGTTCACGAGCGAAACCCAACGCTCAAGGAAGCACTCCTTCGCCGCAAGCGCGTCAGCGCGACCGATTTCCAGGCCCTCGACGACGTGAACCTGGTCGTTGAGCCCGGCGAGGCGGTGGGAATCGTCGGAGCCAACGGCTCTGGCAAAAGCACCCTGCTCAAAGTGATCGCCGGAATCATTCCGCCAGACTCAGGCAGCGTTGAAACGTGCGGAAGCGTCGCGTCGATGATCGAGCTTGGGGCTGGATTTCACCCAGATTTTTCCGGGCGAGAGAACGCCTATATGAATGCGGCGTTCTTCGGTCTCGGCGAGCGCGACGTTGACGGGATCATGGATGAGATCGTCGACTTCGCAGAGGTTTCTGACTTCATCGACATGCCGGTTCGCACGTACTCCAGCGGCATGCAGATGCGCCTCGCGTTCTCGATCGCGAGTCACGTGAAACCGGACATCATGCTCCTCGACGAGGTCTTGGCCGTCGGTGACGAATCGTTCCAACGGAAGTGTTTTGGGCGAATCTTCGAGTATCGGCGTCGCGGTGGGACGATCATTTTCGTATCGCACGATCCCTCCGCGGTTGAGCGCATTTGTGATCGGGCGATCGTTCTCGAGCATGGGCGGGTTGTCGCGGAGGGCCCGGCCCCACAGGCAATGCTTGCCTACCACCAGCTGCTGGCTGGAGGCGCGACCAACGCATCAGACACCGGTGAAGAATGGGACGCGGGCGATGAGTGGGGCAACAAGAAGGTCGTGATCTCGGACCTTCAGCTTCACTCAAATGGACGCCCCGCGCGGTCAGTGCTCTCGGGGGAGCCGATTACCTTCTCCTTCAAGGTGCAGGCCCAAACTCCAGTTGAGTCACCCATCTTCGGAATGGCCATCAAGACGCCGGGCGGGGTCGTCTGCTTCGGTACCAATACGCACATGGAGGGGCTCGACACGGGCCGCATCGATGGCGAGCATCGCGTTGAGCTAACGATCCCGTCCCTCAACCTCCTCGACGGGCCATTTGTGCTCCACGCCAGTGCATCGAGCGCCGACTCCAGCGAGGTGTACCACTGGGTTGATAGCGCCTGGGCGTTTAACGTCTTTCCATCCCGCCCCGGCGTTGGACTCGTGAAGCTCGATCCCACCTGGCAGATCGGCTAGCGCAAGGTATTTGCGGGCCAGGTTCTAAGCGTTAGCTTGATCCGCACCGTGGTCTACGTTTACGGCGAGTCTCGAAGAATGCAGGTCGAGAGGCGAAAGCCATCTGCCAGCAGAGACATCGACGTCACGGTCCCAACGACCCGAGACCACATGCTTCGAGCCGTGACCGTCACGTGTGGGGGCACGGTGGGTCGGTTATCGGAGTCGGACGGGCAGCGTCCACGATTTGTAGTGTGTTCCTTCCACGGTGACTTGGACCGAGGCGCTGCGCGTCGAGCCCCTTGGGATGGGTGACGCGGATCGAGCGAACAAGACAAAGCTCCGCCCAGCGGGCGCGATCAACCGTCGATGCTCGAGGACGACCCGACGGGACTTTCCTTGAGGATTCCCCACCCGGAAGCGAACATCGACGACAGCGGACCGAGGCAACTCCAACCGAACAATCGTTCCGTACGCGTGATCGGATAGGCACGCGCGGTCCTCACAGTACGGCTTGAATCCGGACCGACTCAACGAGACGGACGCGCGCCGAACGACAGGGGCGACAGTCCTCGGGGCGATCCGGATGATGAGCCCGCCGCTCGCGAGGGCAACGGTCCCATCGGTCAACTCGGCTGCGCCCGCCGCCGGCGATGCACTTGGGTAGCGCCACTTCACAGTCCCATCCGGAGCGTGAGCGACGAGTGAGAAGGCGCGACCCGCTGGTGCTCCCTCATAGATCGTTCCCGACCGCCCTACCGAGAGAAAGCCAGCACCTGCGCCACTCGATCCACGCCACCTCGGCGCACCAGTTACCGAGTCAAGAGCCACCAACTGTGGCAGCGCATCGCCCCCGGATGTTGGGGCGTCCACGTACACCTGGCCAACGGCGCCATCCTTACCCACTCCAAAGTTCAGACTCGCCCTGGGCCGCTCCCAAAGGCGAGTGCCATCGCGATCGTAGGCAACCAGCGTGTCGAGCGTCTTTTCGACCAGGACACCACCACCTGGCCGCGCGGCGACCGCAACGACGTCCGTATCCGGGATATCCCGCTGCCAAAGTAACGCCCCCGTGGTGGCGTCGCGACGCACCAGCTGACTGTCGTGTGGCGTCCCAGAGGTCAATGCGATCGAGTAGAAAACGTCACCCTCGTTTCCCGCAACGACACGACGCCAAAACGAACCGAAGTTAAGAACTTCGCTGAACGGGTGCGAGGCGCCGTCATCCACTGTCCAGAGCGTGGTCCCGTTACGGACCACGGAAACAACGAAGGTCACCGTCGCGGCTGACCCAAAACGGTTCGCGGCAGCAATACACGTCCCATCTGGGAGCACCGCACCCAAACACGACGCGACCTCATCGCCTGACGATGAGAACGCCCACGAATCGTTCTCCTCTGGGCCAATCGGTCCGTATGAACCATCAAGCTGCTGAGCCTCAACATACGGACCATCCGTGCAGTTGCCGCATCGAGGCTCGCGCCCAGCAGCCCACACCACGGAACCGGACGGCCCGAAAGCGATGCCATAAAACGAGTCGTATAGCGCAACGACAGTACTGGCTGGACCCGAAAACAATCGGGCAGCGGGCCCGGGCACCGGCCACCCCGGGAGGACGGACGGGACCGCCGAAGCAGCGGAGGCAACCGTCGCCGCGAAGACAACACTCAGTCGCGCCATCACCCGCGGGCGCACGAGAAATTTCGTGTATGACAGCGTGGTGGTCCTCATAGCGGGACGGCAGTACCCGGCGAGGGTAGCGCGTTTCCAACGTTTTTCGGAATCGCCGCCCAGCCCTCGCTGCGACTGGTGAGGGTTCGCCCGCGGGCGACCGAGATCCGGACCACGTGAATATCTTGGCGCTTACAGTTCCTGGAGCCGAAATTGGCTCCGTGACAACCCCTCAGTGCTGAAAGGGGTGTTCGGATCATCACCATCACCAGTGTGCCTCACTGCAAGCTGACGTGCCGTGGTCCGGACCACGTGAATACTTAACAAATTCAACCGACGATCATTACCTCGCGGAGTTGACGGAACACGAGGGGGAGCCCAAGCTTCAATGCGTAGTCGTCAACGGACGGGGTGATCACATGGCAGCCAGAGGCGTTCTTGCAGTGCTCAGTGTGATGTTGATCTCTGCCGTTCCCGCGTCAGCTCGCATTTCCAATTTCGTCCCCGGTGCGGCAGACGTTCGGTCGAACACCATCGCGGTCGCCCCCAACGGCGACGTTCTCGCTGGAGATAGCCAAAGCGGGGTCATTCGTCGATACGCCCCCGACGGCGCATTGCGTTCATCATTTGGCGCCCGGGGCGCGGCCGACGGGCAGTTTGCGGCGGGGCCGACCGACATCGCGATCGACGCTGCGGGCTTGGTTTACGTCGCTGATGGTACGCGTGTGCAAGTTTTTTCGCCGGGGGGAACGTTCGTCCGCTCTGGTGTGGCAAGCGCAGCGTTCTATCTCGCCGTCTCGGGTGACGGATCAACGATCTACAGCTCGGGCGGCCAAGACTGCATCGTCCACCGGCTGAACTCGACCCTCACCGACGTCGGAAACCTCACCGTCGACTGCGGTGACCCCGCGGGGATTGATGCAGCCAGACCGGGCCCGGTGGAGCTCGCGATCGACGCGGATGGAGCGCTTTGGGTGGCTGGCCCGACCAACGACCTGCGACGTGTTTCGGCTACAGGGGTAACGACCAGCACGATTCCGTTCGGCCCCGGTGCGTTCAACGCACGGATCGGCTTCGCACTCGACCGCCAGCGAAACCAGTTTTACGCCTGGGGTGGCTACAACCGCGATCAGGGTGTGACTCGCCTCACACCGGGTGGTGCTTCCAGCTCCGTGATCCGCCTTGCCCTCACCGACGTTGCGGTCTCGTCAGACGGGGTCGTATACGCAGCGAGTTCTCCCGGTCTGGGCCTCATCCGGATTGACTCTCGTCCAGCGGTGGCCATCGCGCTCGCAAGCAACGTGAACCCACCGGAGCCGCTCGTCGCCTCCTCACCGTTCCAACTCTCCGCCAAGGTAGTTCCGTCGTTCGATCTAATCGCTCGGGCTGATTGGGATCTGAACGGGGACGGCATCTTCGAGACGCCCCCCTCGGCACTCGCCGCCGCGCAGGTTGACCTTCCCGGGCAGGCCTTGGTCGCATTCGCGACGACTGAGGCTGGTGTCGTGACCCAGCAGCCCGTGACGCTCGTCGAAGGAACGCGCAATTACGCGGTGCGAGTAACCGATACCGCAGGGAATTCGCAGGTTGCGAGTATCAGGGTCGATGTCCCCTCCAATCGCCCCCAAGTGGGGATCACTGGCCCCAAGGTGGTCGTTACCGGCTCCAACTTCACGCTTGACGCATCAGGGACCAGCGTTCGACGTGGTTCGATTTCCAACTACGAATGGGATCGGGACGGCGACGGAACATTTGAATTTTCTACCGGAGCAACGCCACGACTGCCATTGAGTCTCACTCGTCGCGGACTTCACACGATCCGACTTCGAGCGACTGGAAGCGACGGCGGAACGAACACGGCAGAAATCAGCGTTGAGGCTCGGCTCGCTCCGCCGAACGGTAGGCCCGGTGTGTCGATCAACAACGGGGCGAACCTCGGTCGCCAGCGCGCGGTGACGCTTGCCCTCATCTGGCCCCCTTTCGCGACGGCTGCAGTGATCTCAAACGACGGTAGCTTCCGGCATTCGCGAACCGTTCTCGTGCGACCCTCGGTCAAGTGGACGCTGCCGAAGCGCGCCGCTGGCCAGTCTTCAGTGGTCTACGTCCGGTTTCTTGGCGCCGTCACCGAAAGCGGCGCAGCGAGTGCGAGCGCTGACCTGACGTTCTCAGACGACATCATCGTCTCGCCCCGGAGGCGCCGCCGCTAAACGACCCGATGCGGAGCGTCTAATCCGTGCGCTCCGCTCGAGGTCCATTTCGAGGGCGTCGTAGACGGAGAGGGTTCGTTCAGCGACCGCGGGCCAGGTGTGCCGACCGCGAAGGTCCGCGGATACCCGTTCGAGCAGCCCCCGAAACGACGGGTCGGCGAAGAATCGAGCGAGCAGTTCAGTGAGGCCTCCCGGCCCGTCAACGGAAAATCTGGCAAGGGGTTCGCTGACGATTTCACGCATCGAAGAATTGTCTGCCACGGCAACGGATGCTCCGCACTCGGCTGCCTCAACGATCGGCAGTCCAAAGCCCTCGTAGCGGGACGGGAAGATAAACAGGTCCGTACTTCCGTAGAGCGAACGAAGAACTGCATCGGAGACGTGACCAGTCACCACGACGTCCTTGGGACCGCAACCAAGGGAGCGGGCGAGCCCACATAGTGCTTGGCGCTCGATGTCTGAGCCCCTGGCAACAAGGAGCAGTTGATGTTCCAGACGCACCGTGGATGGGAGCGCGGCGTATGCGTGGAGCGCCCCATCGACATTCTTTCGGAACTCGAATCCCCCCACATAGAGAAGGAATCCGGGACGCAGATCCGGCAGGACCGCTTGGGCATCGGCGAGTGAGCGACCTCGTTCGCGGGAGCGGGTGAACTCGGCACAGACTCCAGCACCGATGACGTGCACCCGCTCCTCTGGGATTGCCAAGAGTCGAACCACGTCCCGCTTGGTGGTCTCAGAGATCGCGAGGATTGCGTCCGCCGCCCGGATAAGTCCTGTTCGTGCAAGGTAAGTCGCGCGCCGATCATTTTGAGCGAGGTAAACCTCGGGAAACACCAACGGGATAAGGTCGTAGACCGTGACCACCAGCTTCGCGTTAGGGCGGCGAAACACCGGCGGCCAAAGCTGCTGATCAGCCTGATCCCCTTCGAAGGGAGACATGACGTGGAAGGTCGCGAGCGTCTTGGAATTCCGCTCATCGCGCGGGCATGTCCAGCCAATGCGCTTCGCGGGCAACTGCAGCGCGACCCGCGGTGGGACTGACGCGCGCGAACCGAGAAGAAAGCGATCAACTCGCCCTGGTGCGATCTCATCGACCGCAAGGGCGTGCTCAAGCACAAAGCGGGCGATTCCACGATCCTTGTCGGCGACCGACTGCGTCGCTTGAATGCCCAAAACGAGTCTTGGGAGGCCCCGGACCTCCAACGTCGCTACGCCCGGGACGCGACGACAAGTGCCATCGAGTCACCGTCGTTCGTCGCGGCCGGGTCGGAAGTCGAGGCCACATGCCGACCCGTGATCGCGACGTAGCGGATCGAGTCAACAACCCAGCCAGCGAGCGACGAACGGATGCGGCCTTCGACGTCGACGGTCGAACGACCAGGGGCCCGACCGACAGTTATCGTCGCGATGAGGAGTCCGGATCGGCGGACCCGCCGTCCGATCGACGCCGCTCGTGATTTGAGGATCCCGTCCGTTCCATCTCGGGACGAGAGCTCATCCATCGAAGCGCGCCAAATGAAGCAGTCAAACGGTGTCAGTTCGTCGCTCATGGGGTCTGGCGGCTGGCCGACAATGCTGGAAGCGAGAAACCTCGCAGCAGATCCCCCGCTGGCAGCTACATAAACGTCGTATCCCAGCGCAGCGACATCAGAATGGAAGGACCCGTTTGGGTGGCCGAAAATGAGAACCGCCGAGCCGTACTCGAGCGCTCCAAGCGAGCGAAAAATGAAGGGGTACTCGACGGACACGAGCCCGTCGGAGTCGGGTCTGCATGCAAGCAGATCGCGGATAATTCGCAACTCATGGCCGATATACCCAATCGATTCCTGCATGCGAAGTGAGGACTCCGCGAGGCCCTGGCCGATCGTTTGCCTCAGATCGACGCGGGTTGAAGCAAGTGAATCCACAATTTGGTCCGCCCGACTGGACACCACGTCGCGTGTCGCCTGGCTCTGAACGTCGACTACGTCGCGAGTGGCCTGCGCTTGGTCCGCGTCCGCGCGCCGCGTTGCCAACCCTTCTCGGGTGGCTCCTTCTCTCGTTGCATCACCTTGTTGATTGACGACATCCCGCGTCGCCTGCCCCTGAATTGAGAGTGTCTCGATGACTGGCCGCTGGAGGGCGGTCGACACCCGGAGGGCAGGTCTCCCAAACACGCGACGGGCCCACGCGCGGCCCCTCACGAGTCCACCCTCGGTGTCGCACCGCGGAGACATCGTCGTGCGGCGGGCACGCAAATGCCGCCGGTCGGCGTGACTGGCGGACCGACAGACCCGGCGTGGCGCGTTGATGACATTCTGTAGAGGATTCCGTTCGCTGTGGCCGATTCCTTCCCGAGACGTTTGGTGGCCCGTCGAGCACTGCCCCACGGGCCACTCAGACGATCGACAAACCGATGTGTCGCCATGGCAGCACCGCGCGTCGTCATTGCCCGAGGAAGGATCGCTAACCTTTCGCCGTGCAACCATTCTGGGGACGTTTCCGGTTCGCTATCAAGCTCTCGTCTGAGACGGCCTGACGGCCACTGAGACGTAGTGGGAAACTCTCAAAGCGGGATCACAACCGCCGAAAGACTTCGGCGCGCGATGTCCACCGCTGCTGCTCGCCTAATGGCGTTCACAGAGGTGCCTCGGCGCAGACTGGCACGGCACGGGATGAGTCGAGTCGGACTGCTGCTCGCCGTCGCACTCGTGACCATTACGACGTGGCCGATACGTAGCCTGGTTCCGGCAACCGGTCTGGATCCATCATGGCAGGCAGGGCTCCAACTCGCGGCGGATCAGGGCCTTGATTTTGGCCGGCAGGTCGTGTTCACCTACGGCCCACTCGGCTTCCTTGCGGAGGTCAGACTCTACGTCGGCTGGGAAGCGGCGTTGGGACTCGTGTTCAATGCCGTCGTCAGCGGGGCCCTGGCCGCGATGCTGATCCGGTCACTGCGTGATCGCATCGGCCTCCCGCTGGCAGTCGTCACAAGCATCGCGGCCCTCTCCATCGCAGCGCTCCCCATCGGCGGACTGGGCGACCGACCAGCCGTTGCGACCGCAATCGCCTGTCTCCTCCTCATCGAGCGACCTGCGAGTGCGCCAAGATGGAGCGCGGCCATCCTCGGAGGGGCAATCGCGATCGCCCTTCTTGTCAAGTTCACGGCCATCGCTTTGATCCCCCTTGGGATCGTTGGCGTCTGGCGACTGCGGCCTGGCCGTTGGCGATCGCTGGCCCAGTTCGCCGGCGGATTCCTGGGGTGTTTTGTGGTGCTCTGGCTGGTCACCGGAAACGACTTGCGCGACACGGCGTCCTGGGTTGGCGACTCAGTGTCCGTCGCCAGTGGCTTCGAGGGGGCCCTTTACCTCGACGGCGCAGACCGCGGTTGGGAGCTCCCTATCGCGCTTTGCCTGATGGCCCTGTTGGTGACAGCGGCCTGGAAACGCAACGCGGCGACCGGCAGGGCGCAGCAGATCATCGTTGCGGGCGGAACGATGTTTGTCTGGTGGATCCTTTTCAAGCAGGGATTTGTCCGACACGACCAGCATTCGTTCCTGTTCTTCTCGATGATTCCGATCATTGCCCTGGTTTCATTTCGGGGCGGACGCGGCGAGCTTGTCTCCGCTTTCGCCGCGGTGATCGCACTGGTCACGGTCCTTGGGGCGTATCGAATCGATGTTCGGGACGCGATCGATCCAATCAGCCGGGCGAAGGCCGTTGTCGCCCAGCTGGGCGACACGCTCATTCCTCAGCGGCGCCACACCGTCCAAACAACGGCGCGAAACACCATGACGTCTGCGCTCGGACTTGACGCTTCCGTCATTCGCAGGATTGGGAGATCGACCGTACAGATACTGCCATTCGAGCTTTCTGCCGCCTGGGTTTTCAATCTCAATTGGCTCCCAACACCAATTTTGCAGGACTACAGCGCGTACACGCCGCGCCTTGTCACTCGGAACGCCAGCTTTCTGGCGTCCCCGAATGCCCCTGAATACATCCTCGTGCACTCTTCAGCGGGGAGCTCAGAGTTCGCCCAATGGTCTCCAGAGACGGTCGTCGCGATCAACTGCAACTACCGACCAGATCGTTCCGTGCCGAACTGGCTACTTCTGCGAAAGTCTCCTGGCCGCTGTGGTCCCGAACAGCGAATCTACGACACGACCGCTCCAGCCGAGAAGGCAGTGATTGTGCCGGCAGGCCTGGATCCGAAGGACATGTTGATCGTTCGGGTGAAACTTCAACCCGAGTCGGTCTGGGACAGATTGCGGGCTCTCGTTTACCGTTCGGCGAAGTCTCCTCCGCAGCTCTTGTTCAACGATGGAAGTGCACTTCGCCTCGTTCCATCGCTCGCCGACCATCCCCATCTGGTCCGTGCACCGACGGATCCTTCAAGTACGGGCGTTGCGATTGCCTCGGCCAACGTCGAGACGGTTGCCGTGCGTGGCACCTCAGGGCCCGTGAACATTGTGTTCAGCCGGATTCGACTGATCCGCTAGCGACGCTAGCGCTGGGTCAAGCGTTCCAAATCCGCGTCGACCATCATATTGACCAGGGACTCGAAGTCGACCTCGGGCACCCAGCCAAGCTTCGTCTTCGCTTTCGCGGGGTCGCCGATGAGCAGGTCTACTTCCGCCGGTCGTACGAAGGCGGGGTCGGTAACCACGTGATCCTTCGGGTCCAGGCCAACCCGGGCAAACGCGAGGTTAACCAGACGCTCGACGGTGTGAGTTTCCCCAGTCGCGACCACGTAGTCGTCCGCCTCTGGCTGCTGGAGCATCAACCACATGGCCCGGACGTAGTCGCCAGCAAAACCCCAATCGCGTCGAGCGTCTTGGTTTCCAAGGCGAAGCTCCGTCTGGAGGCCCAACTTGATGCGGGCGACGCCGTTGGTGACCTTTCGCGTCACAAACTCAAGACCGCGGCGAGGGGACTCGTGGTTGAACAGAATCCCTGAGGCGCAGTACATGTTGTAGCTCTCACGGTAGTTGACCGTGATGTAGTGGCCGTAGACCTTTGCGACGCCGTATGGGCTCCGCGGGTAAAACGGTGTCAGCTCGCCCTGCGGGACCTCGAGAACTTTGCCGTACATCTCGCTGGACGACGCCTGGTAGAAGCGAATCTTCGGATCGACTTGGCGGATCGCCTCAAGGAGGCGGGTGACCCCCACCGCCGTAAACTCGGCAGTCAGGACCGGCTGGGTCCAGGACGTCGGAACAAATGATTGGGCGGCGAGGTTGTAGACCTCGTCCGGCTCGCTCTGCAAGAGCGCTGACGTGAGGGATGGCTGGTCAAGTAGGTCTGCCTGGGCGAAGTGCAAACGGTCGCGCAGGTGCTCAATCCGCTCGTAGCTCTCGGTCGATGATCGCCTGACGACCCCCCATACCTCGTAGCCCTTGTCGAGGAGCAGTTCAGCGAGGTAGGAGCCATCTTGGCCAGTGATACCGGTGATGAGTGCAGTAGGCATGTTGGTGTGAGTTCTTCCGATCGATTCGAGCGAATCCTTCGCTGGAACCTTATAAGCGGCTCTCCGCTGACGTCGTTTCGGTGGGGTTCGATCAGTCCGGTAAGCTCTCGGCGACGTGGTCGTGTCCCGGCATCGCAGCAGGGATTTGCCCCGCTGAGCCGATCTAACCATCGGCCGGTTCCGACTGTCCTGGCTGGCAGCCGCACCCGTCGACTCGTCGCGTGGCAGCAGCTCGCAGCAATCGCGGTCATCTACCTCTGCTACCTCGGCTCGCGCGAACTCGCGGGGCTCGGCACGGGTCGAGCACTTGACAATGCCCGGTCCATTGTCTCGCTGGAGAATCAGATGGGGCTCTCCGTCGAACGCGGAATCCAGAGATGGTTTCTTCGCCACGATTGGCTCGTGTCGATCGCAGACGGCGTCTATTTGGCGGCCCACTGGCCACTGATCGCGGTCACGGCGATCTGGCTCTTTCGACGGGTGCCGGATGGATTTCGACTGCTCAGAAACGCCATGTTTGCGTCGGGGATGGTGGCCTTTGTCATCTTCGCGGCCTTTCCCGTCTCCCCGCCGCGTTTCTCCTTGGGCGGCGTTCGGGACACGGTGGTCGAGCGGTCCTCTACGCTCCACGACCTCCTACAACCGGCAAGCCTGATGAACGAGGTCGCGGCCATGCCGAGCATCCACTTCGGATGGAATTTTCTCGTCTGTCTGGCGATCGCCCGATACGCGCGATCTTCGAGAATTCGGCTGGCGGCCCTCATGATCCCGGTACTCATGGCCGTCGCGGTGATCGCGACCGCAAACCATTACGTACTCGACGTCGTGGCGGGCGCTGTGCTCTGCGCAGGGGCATGGGCCACGATGGAGATCTGGTCACCGCGCTCGGGTGGGGCAGGTTTCACGTAAACGCCGTGTAAATTTCTGGTCGACAAACGTCGGTGTTTAGTCAGCCTATTGACCCGCGGAGCACGATTGTCCGAGCACTTCAGCGTCGCCGGGGTAGAAGACGCGACGACCAACCGAGTCAGAATTCCGTGGGCACGGCCGTCCGTCGGCCGCGCGGAGGCCGATGCCGCGCGCGCTGCGATCGCCGCGTCCGCGCTGTCGATGGGCCAGCGTGTCAAGGCGTTCGAAGCGGAGATGGCCGAGCACAGCGAGCGCGAGCACGCCGTCGCGGTCTGCAACGGCACCGACGCACTCGAGATTGCCATGTGCCTCGCAGGCATTCAGCCCGGCGATCAGGTACTCGTCTCAGCGTTGTCCTACATCGCGACGGTCAACTGCGTCATTCGTGCAGGGGCGGTCCCGGTGTTTTGCGATGTCGACCCGACGACGCTGAACATCGATCCCGACGAGATTGACCGCCGGATAACGCCCCGCAGCGCCGCCGTGCTGGTGTCGGACTACTGCGGCTTCGCCCTCGACTACGTCGGTGTCGAACGAGCATGTGCGACTCACGGCCTTCTCCTCATCAACGACGGCGCGCAGGCCATTGGCACGAGGTCCGACGGACGGGCAACGCTGTCGCGCGGGCTCGTATCGACGACAAGCTTCCATGCCGCCAAGGTGATGACCACCGGAGAGGGCGGAATGGTGTTCGTTGACGACGCCGACCTTGCCGAGGTGGCCCGGCGCCTGCGAGGGCAAGGTGAGGTGCCAGGCAAGAAGTACATTCACTCGACGCTCGGCGGCAACCACCGGATGACGGACTTCCAAGCCGCCATCGGCCGTGTTCAGCTCAAACGCCTTGGTGAAATGCAGGAGGCTCGGGCACGCCAGGCGGCTCGGTACACCGCTGCATTTGAGTGCAGCGCACTGGTCGCAACGACACAACCCCGCACAGGCACCGTCCCCTCGTGGTTTTCATTTCCGGTCCTCATCAACGATCGCGACGGGGTTGCAAGTGATCTTCGGAGCGCTGGCATCGAAACCCGCTCGCTCTACCCGATCCCTACCTACCGCCAGCCCATCGCGGAGTACCCGCCGGTCGCGACGGTACTTCCTGCCGCCGAGTGGGCCTGCTCCCGGGTCTTGAACCTCCCGATGTTCTTTGACCTCTGTGACAGCGAGATCGAGGAAATCACGCAGTGCTTGATCGAGTCCGTCGAGCGCCGGGCAGCGGGAACCGAATAGGCTTCCACCCGTGACGACGAGCCTGGTGAAACGGCGGGCGACGCCAGCGGACTCGGATGAGCAGTTGGTCACCCTCGCCGCTGGCGGCGATCTGGAGGCGTTCGAGCTTCTCGTCGAGCGGCATCGGGCGCAGGTCGTTCGGGTCGCCGCCCGTATCGTCGGCCGCGAAGAAGCCGAGGACGTTGCACAAGACGCGCTGCTGCGTGCATTTCACCGCCTCGACCGCTTCCGCCGAGAGGCTCCCTTCCGGGTATGGCTACTGCGGATCGTTCACAACACCGCACTGAACGCGCTGACACGGAAAGTTCCGACACCGGTTGACGAGATCCCGGAGCCAACCGAGACGGACAGTGCTGATGCTCGGCGCACACCTGCGCGAGATCTTGTGGATCAGGAACGACGTGAACGCCTCGCAACCAAGTTGGCGCTGCTGCGCCCACAGCACCGCTCGGTGCTTGTACTTCGAGATGTCGAGGGAATGACCTACGAGGAGATTTCCGAAGTGACGGAAATGCCGCTTGGAAGCGTGAAGGGACGACTGTTCCGCGCCCGGGCGGAGCTCGCGGACCTGCTGCGCAACAACACCTATGACTGGGAGCTGCCCTCGTGAGTGGCGATCCCGACGACACGCCCACAGACCACCGGATGCGCGAACTCCTTGGGGAACTTGAGCACGACGATTCGTCCACGGGAAGTGGATTGACCGAGCGGGTTGTTCAGACCGCACGCTGGCAAATGACCGTTCGACGCGCCGTTTCGGGTGTCGGAACCATCGTTGGTGGACTCGCCCAAGGTGCCGCGGTGCTCCTCGGCCTACGACGCCGCCGGGAGATCGACAAATGATCATGGCACTCGACTTCGTCACCACCGTGACGGATCCATTCGTGAAGTTCATCCCGAAGTTCGGCGCCGCGATCGCGGTCTTGATCATCGGCCTCATCGTTATCCGTTTCCTCATCAAGGCGCTCAAGCGCATCCTTGGTGCTGCGGGAATCGACAAGCTCGGCGAACGCCTCGGTGCCGGCGAGGCGCTCGGCAAGATCGGGATGGGGGGCTCCCTCTCGGCTCTCATCGCGACCCTTGTGCGTCTCGTGTTAACGGTCGTGGTGGTCGTCATCGCGGTCGGATTGCTCGGTGTGGATTCCTTCCAGCAGACGCTCAACGACACGCTGAACTTCATTCCGAAGCTCCTGATCGCAATCGTCGTGCTGATGGTCGCGGTTCTTCTCGGCGGCAAGGCACGCGAGCGGGTCGACGCCATGGCCATTCAGATGGACCTTCGCGGCCCCCTGGGTCTCCTCGTTGAGGTGTTCATCATCGTCGCGCTTGGCCTGGTCGCGATGGCCCAGATCGGCATGCCCACCGAGCTCCTCATCGTCCTCATCGCGGTCATCGTGGCTGGCGTCGCGCTGACGGGCGCGCTCAGCTTCGGCCTCGGCAGCACTGACGTCGTGCGCCAGATCAGCGCTGGCAGGTATCTGGGCGAGCTCTACCACCCAGGTCAACACATCAGCATCGACGACATCGCTGGCGAGGTAGTCGCGATGGACAGCACGGCGTGCGTCATCCGAACCGAAGGCGGACACACCGTTCGCGTGCCGAACCACCGCCTGCTGACCTCGGTCGTTACCGTGCACGACGATCCGCAATTGCCATGATCCAACAAGGAGTGCACCGCTGTGCCTGATTTTCACGCTGATATGGCCGCTGGCTACGCCTTCGACGGGCCAACCATCCAGCTTGGGCGCCCGTTTGTGGATCCCGAGAACCCGGTTGACGACGTCACGATTCAGATCCCAGTCAAACTCTTGAATCGTCACGGGCTGATTGCCGGGGCGACCGGCACCGGAAAGACGAAAACCCTTCAGCTCATCGCCGAGCAGATCGCGGCGAACGGCAGCCCGGTCTTTGCGGCGGACATGAAGGGCGACTTGGCAGGCATCGCGGCGCCCGGCGAGGCGAGCGACGCCGTCACGAAACGCTCCGCGGACCTCGCCTACGACTGGAAGGCCCTCAGCGCGCCGGTGGAGTTGGTGTCACTCTCGGGTGCAAGCGGTGTGCCGCTGCGGGCAAGCGTCGCGAGCTTCGGACCGACGCTCCTTGCGAAGGTCCTGGAACTGAACGACGTGCAAGAGTCGAGCCTCTCGCTCGTCTTCCGTTTCTGCGACGACAACCACCTTCCGCTGATCGAACTGGACGATCTCCAGGCCGCACTGCAGTGGCTGGAAGGCCCCGGGAACGCGGAGCTTGAGGCGATCGGCGGCCTCTCGAAGGCCACCGTCGGCGTCTTGCTGCGCAAACTCGGTGAACTGGAAGCGGACGGAGGTGACGTCTTCTTCGGAGAGCCGTCCCTGGACGTGCACGACCTCCTGAGGACAAAGGACGGCAAGGGCGTCATCAGCGTCATGGAGCTGGCCGACGTGGCGACCAAACCAGCGATCTTCTCGACGTTTTTGATGTGGGTGCTCGCGGAACTCTTTGAAGTGCTACCTGAAGTTGGCGACCCCGAGAAGCCCACGCTCGTCTTCTTCCTTGACGAAGCGCATCTGCTCTTCAACGGTGCCTCGAAGAGTTTCCTGGAGGCCGTCAGCCAGACGGTCCGCCTGATCCGCTCCAAGGGGGTCGGGGTGTTCTTCATTACCCAACTCCCGACGGATATCCCCGACGAGGTGCTCTCCCAGCTTGGCCACCGTGTTCAGCATGCCGTGCGCGCGTTTACGCCGAAGGACGCGAAAGGCTTGAAATCCGCGGTGGAGACCTACCCGGTCACTGAGCACTACAAACTGAATGAGACACTGCAGTCGCTGGGGGTTGGCGAGGCGGTCGTCACGGTCCTGAACCCCCGCGGTGTACCGACCCCGGTCGCCGCAACGCGCCTGTTTCCGCCAGCGTCGCGGATGGCGCCGCTGAATCCTGATGAGCGCACCGCCATCATCAGCGCGTCCTCAATCATGGGTAAGTACGCCACTCGGGTGGACAAAGAGAGCGCTGAGGAGATCCTCGCCGCGAGGATCGCGGGAGACCCGGCCGCCGTTGACGCCGCCCGGGAGAAGGCTCAGCCGCGCAAGGACGACGGCGGAGGAGACTCACTCGTCGACAAAATCGGGGAAGCCGTCAACTCGAAGATGGCTCGCGACCTCGGCCGGACCGTTGTCCGCGGAATCTTCGGCCTACTGCGGCGGCGTTAGTCTAGATAAGCATCAGTTCGTGTCCGTTGGCAATCAGCCAACGGACCGCGTCGGCCAGTTCCGTTGGCCGCTCAGTAGGGAGATCGTGGCCCGCGCCCTCGGCGATTCGAAAATTGCTTCCCCGGATGAGTCCTACAAACTCACGCTGAACCTCTGGCGGCGTTGCCCGGTCGGACGCCCCAGCGATGATCATCGTTGGTACTTCAACGTGCGAGAGGGCACCGCGAAGGTCGGGCCGTGTGGCCATCGCTTCGGCGGCAAGTGCAATCCCCTCAGTGCCTCCACGCTCGCGGAGCTTGCGGGCGATTAACATCCATCGGTCGCGCCCGACCTCTTCCTCCGCGCGTGGGCCAAAGCCGCTCAGCACCAACCCTGAGACCATTCCAGGGTGGCCGAGGGTCAAGGCCATGGCAGTCGCTGCACCAAGCCCAACCCCGACGAGGATCGTCGGCCCGCCCTCCGCGCTCACCAGGCGGGCTACGTCCGACGCAATATCGTCGATACTCCACGGGCCGGGCGGTGTTGGAGATCCACCGTGGCCGCGCAGTGAAACGGCGACGATGCGGTGACGCTCGCCGACCAATGGACGCAGTGCGTCCATGAGGTCCGCGTTCGGGCGCCCAAGGTCGTGCAGCGCGACAACGAGGCTTCCCTCGTCGCCCTCAGCGCGACACTCAAGGTTGATGGCAGGAGGCAGCGATGGCATGAGCGTTTGCGGGCAGGAGCCCGGTCGCGAACGCTAGTCGCGCAGGAGGCGCCTCGTCAAACGCGTCGGGTGTCGATCGAACGAGCGATGGTTGTCCCCGGGCGGGTGGAGCCGCTAGCGTTCATGCGTGGCCGCTGACGAACACGCAATCGGGACGCTCGCCGATGCTGGCCACCGATCCGCCGACACCTTTGGTGGCCTTCTCCCGTGCGGGGTTATCGCACGGAGCGAAGAGACCGCCGTCATCGCGCTGTCACTTGAGCACCACACTGACGGCTTCGCAATCGCACTTGTCATTCTCTCCGGCACGCCTGGCCAACTTGCATGGATCGCGAGCGATGGACTCAGCGTCGTGGACGACCTCGGTAAGGCGTATCCGGTCCAACCGATCAGCCAAGCCACGGGTCTCGGCGCGCTCAGCGCAACGGTGTGGATCGACGCTCCGACACCTCCGCAGGCCCGAGCGATCCGCCTGACGGTATCGGATATTCAGCGCGTCGCGGGAGCCCGCGGCGGCGCGGGCGGGCTGCGCGGCCTGAGTGGAGGACCCTGGCAACTGGAGCTCCCACTCCTGCCAAACCCAACGATCGCGGACGCTCCACCGAGGGGCACGGACGTACGTGGTGCGACTGCGGCCCGGCGCATTCCACCGCGTTCCTGGAACGCGCTCCGTTCGGTGATACCCATTGGTCAATCGCGTGTCCGCGAGGGCGCAAGCGTGAGCCTCTGGGCGCTCGAGCGCTACGAGGAGCGAGATATTTTGACGCTCAGTATGTTGGTCGACCCGCCGCTGATCGCTACCCATGATGAAATTGGTGAGGACGTGCGACTCTGGGATGACCTGGGCACGAGCTACTCCTGTCGCACGGTCAACACTGTCGCCGGAGCGCGTTGGAGTGAGACCGTCGTCGAGGTGACTCCGCCCGTCGACCAGGCCGCCACCCGCCTGGGTATCTCGCTTGGCGCGCTTCCGATCAGCGACGCGGATGGCGTTCCCGTTGACGTTCGTCCAATGATCTTCGGGGTGGCGCTGCCCTCGGCACAGTGACCCGGTCCACGAGCGCGCGGTCGGTCGCATGGGTCGTTGTCCCCACGTACAACGAAGCGGAAAACATCGAACGAATGCTCGCCGCCCTTGGGGATGTCTTCCGGGACGCCGCGTTTGACGGGCATGTCCTGATCGTTGACGACGGTTCCCCAGATGGAACCGGCCAACTGGCAGACGCGGTCGCGGCCCGCGATCCCCGGGTGGAGGTCTTGCACCGCGCCACAAAGGCGGGAATCGGCCCCGCCTACCGGGACGGATTCCGCCACGCCCTTGCCGCGGGGGCAGATCTCATTATCGAAATGGACTGTGATTTCTCGCACGATCCACGGGACCTCCCACGCCTCGTCGAGGCAGCAGCGACCGCTGACCTGGTGCTGGGCTCGCGCTACGTTCCAGGCGGCGGCGTACGCCACTGGGGGCCCTTGCGACGGGCGATCAGTCGCGGTGGGTGTTGGTATGCGCGCCGTGTGCTCGGAATCTCGCTGCGCGACCTGACCGGCGGCTTCAAGTGCTTCAACCGCCGTGTGCTCGAGACGATTCCGCTGGACGAGGTCACCGCCGCGGGCTACGGATTTCAGATCGAGATGACCTGGCGGTCGCTTCTGGCAGGCTTTCGTGTGGCCGAAATTCCCATCGTCTTCACCGAGCGTGTCGCGGGACAGTCAAAAATGCGCGGTGGCATCGTGGCAGAGGCCGCGGGTCTGGTCCCCCGACTTCGACGACTTGGACGTCCACCGGTTTAGCGGGACCGGCATTCGGACCGGGGAATGGGATTCAGCAGTGCACCGGTGGACTGGTTTGGTTGGGATCGCGCGGGTTCAATCGGGCGAGGGTATGGCGCGCAAGGCTCGCGACGGGTGCATCGGTTGCGCTCACAAGACAGGCCCAGGCCAATGGGTTTTCCGGCTGACGCGAAATCGCTTCCTGTCCTGCGGATCGCCGCCCAGGCGAGTCTCCGAGCCCCCTCGAGGCGGACCCGCGCGTTGTAACGGCGCGGATGTCGAAGGGGTTCAACGCTTCCGC
Source organism: Thermoleophilia bacterium (assembly GCA_043746815.1). Lineage (GTDB taxonomy): Bacteria > Actinomycetota > Thermoleophilia > Miltoncostaeales > Miltoncostaeaceae > JAYTQG01. The sequence continues at coordinate 53,988 of JAYTQG010000001.1, forward strand.
AATTCGCGCGTCGGCGCGAGCGCTGCTCGGATTGGCGACCAGTGATTTCTCGGCACGCTTCAAGGCGTAACGAGCGGCCACCGGAAGAACCAGGCTGACAAGCGCCGTGCCAGTAAGCACAATGACCATGGACGTCGCTCCCGGGCTAGGGCGCCGGACCCTCGTCGACCGAGATGCCCGTCCGATCACGAGACCAGCAAGTGCAAACGTTGGAAGAAACAACAACGGGATGCTCCATGGCACGTCGACCTGGGCGCCGAACATGAACGCCGCGCCGACCGCGACTACCGGGGCGACACTTGGCCATCCCGTGGTCCGACCAGCGCGGGAAACGGCCCACACAGTGCCGACAAGCATGGTCGCGAGCAGGGCAAGACCAACCACCCCGAGGTCGCTTGCGATCTGGAGAACAAGCTGGTGGGGTGACCGAACGAGTGAGCTGTCCCGACGCTCAATCAGATGCACGAGGGGGAAGCTTCCGGCCCCGTGACCGACAACCGGGGCACTCGCGAACCCTCGAATTGCCTCCGCCCACCACCCGATCCGATTGTTGAACGAAACCGTTTCGAAGTGACCCGATCCATTGTCCACCGGAGCGTCTGAAACCCCACCGCTGGCAAGTGCAGCAGTGACGGCGAAGGTAACCACTGCCACGACCGCGGAACCCGCTCGGGGCCACCAGCGCTCCGAACGCGATGCCAGGAGGCGCTCGACGAAGGGGCGGAGGGTCACGGCCAGAACAGCACCGACAACGAGCGCGAGGCCAAGGAGCGCGCCAGCGGCGCGGCGATCGCCAACCGGAAGGCCGTCCGTCGTCAATGCGTGATGTGTCAAACCGATGGCAGCCGCGGGAGCGGCGCCAATTGCGGCGGCAAGAAGCGTCGCGAGGAGCGCCGGACGCTCCAACGAGAGGGCGATCAGGACTCCCGCCGCGATGACCATCGCAATCGCACCGCTACGCGAATACGTGAGGACAACGACGACAACGAGTGCCATGGACAGGGAAGTGCCGATCCGAGCGGGCCACTGGCGGGCGTCTGCGGAGGTGAGGCAGAGGGCACCAGGCAGTGCCAAACCACACACGAGCGCAAGCGCGTTGAATGAACTCAACGGGGCGTGCAATCGCGCCCCGGCTCCAGCAGTGGCCAGCTCGGGAAGGATTTTCGACAGCAGCGCCCAGGCGACAATCGGTACGCAGGCCAGCGAAAGCCAGATCGCAGGGCGAGTGAGGTCCGTCACCAGCGGGGCGGCGCCAATGCCGACCACCGTCGCGGCAACGACCATGAGCAGCCGGTTGACGTCAATCCACGCGAGGTCCGGTGCGCTCGCCCACGAAACCGATGCCGCCGAAACGACCAGCAAACCAAGCGCGCCGCCAAGCGCGAACCGCCCTGGCCTACTGGCGAGTGCTCCGCTCAACCGACCAGTCAATACGAACGTGGATGCGAGTACCACGAGAATTACACCGGCGATCAGCGCCGCCGTTTGGCCCCTCGTGTCGATGCCGCCCAGGTCAACGCCGCCTTGGCCGAAGACAAGTGCCGACCAGGCAACGATGAGCAGAGACCAAGGTGCTGATTGAAGCCACCCGCGCCCGCCGGTACGCTTCCCCGAAGTTTGCGCGTTGTCGCGCTGCGTGTCTATGCCCTTCACTCTCCCGGTGGCCGCCCTGATTCGACATCGTCTTCTCGCACTGCTCACCGTCCTCATGCTCGGCCTCGCCATCCCGGCGGTCGGAATGGCGACGGGTAAACAGGTTCTCGCCGACCTGAACGATAATGGGCTGCTCGATCGTTGTTACACGCTGCCCGAATTTGAGAACGCACTGACGCTGCTGTCGGGCGAAGATGGACAGTACGACGTTAAGGCGGACACGATTCGACAGGGAGAACTCGACCACCTGAAGGCGCCCGGCCTCGCCTGCCCGAATCCCATCTCGTCTTCGGGGACAGGCGCGACTGGCACCGACAGCAGCGTTCCCGGATACGTCCTTTGGGGCATCGTGGGTGGCGCGATTGGCCTGGCAGCGGTCATCGGCGGTGTCCTTGCGCGCAAGAGTCGCGGCAGCGAGCCTGACGAAACCGCCGACGAGGTATAGGCCGACGGCCCTGAGGGGCGTCTAGGGAGGCCGCAATGCAGGGACTTCGCCAGATCATCAAGGATTTTGTGCTACCGATCGCCGTCGCGATCGCAATGGCCCTGGTCATCCAGGCGGCGATCGCCAAGCCGTACGAGATTCCGACGCCCTCGATGGTGCCAACGATCCGCAACAACGATCGGGTCATCGCCAATCGCCTGATCTACCTCTTTCGCGAGCCCCAACGCGGCGACGTGATCGTCTTCGAGCCGACCACCGATGCGCGCACCAGCTGCGGATCACCGAACAACGGCATCCCCTTTGTCAAGCGGGTAATTGGAATCCCCGGTGACCGGATTCAGGTGCGCGGCGGGGTCACACTCGTCAATGGACGCCCGTTTGTCGTGACGCAAGCCGCAACGCCCGGCTACGACTTCCCAACAGATACGACTCAGGCCGGAGCGACCATCACCGTTCCACCTGATCGGTTGTTCGCTCTTGGCGATAACCGGAACAATTCCTGTGACTCCCACATGTGGGCACCCGACCGGTTCGTCCACCGCGACGCGATCATCGGACAGGCCGAGGTCATCTACTGGCCACCCACGCACTGGACGTTCCTGGGCTAAACGGTATCGATGCAAGGGCTGCGGCATGTCATCAAGGACTTCGTCCTGCCGATCGCCGTCGCGATTTCTTTGGCGTTGGTCATCCAGGCGGCGATCGCGAAGCCCTATGAGATCCCGACACCGTCAATGTTTCCAACGATCCGTGACAACGATCGGGTCATCGCGAACCGTCTGATCTATCGCTTTCGCGAACCCCAACGCGGTGATGTGATCGTCTTTCAACCGACGCTGCACGCCCGCACCCGGTGCGAGCCGTCCGGCCAGAACTCCGGTATCCCGTTCGTCAAGCGCGTCATCGGCCTCCCTGGCGATCGCGTTCGGGTCAACGGCGGTGCGACCCTCGTCAACGGGCGTCCGTTCGTTGTATCGCAAGCCCTGGTACCGACGTACGACCTCGCTGAGGTCACGGTTCCCGCCGACCGATTCTTCGTCCTCGGCGACAATCGCAACCACTCGTGTGATTCCCATTTGTGGGCACCCGACCGGTTCGTCCACCGCGACGCGATCATCGGACAGGCCGAGGTCATTTACTGGCCACCAACACACTGGACGTTTCTCGGATAGCGCAGTTTGCGGGCGCCTTGAATTGGCACCTTGACAGATCCCAGGAAGGTGATTGAATCCGCGGTCGACGCTTCATGTAGCGTCTGATTCCCGCGTCGACCACTAGGGATAGGGTTTTCCCATGCTTTGCCCGCATTGCCAGCATTCCGATCATCGTGTGGTCGAATCCCGCGTACCGGACGCGAAAGACGCGATCCGTCGTCGTCGGGAGTGCCTTGGCTGTGGGCGTCGATTTACCAGCTACGAACGCGTCGAAGAGCAAGCGCTTGTCGTAATCAAGCGCTCCGGCGAACGCCAATCATTCGACCGTTTGAAGCTCATGGACGGCCTCCTTCGTGCCTGTCACAAGCGCCGTGTGCCGACGGGCCTTTTGGAGGTCGCGGTTCGCGACATCGAGGCGGAACTTCGGAACCGCCTGCGCGGGGAAGTTCGCTCGACCGCGGTTGGCGAGCAGGTGCTGCGTCGGTTGAAGGAGATCGACCAGGTCGCTTACGTTCGTTTTGCCTCCGTGTATCGACAGTTCGAGGATGTTGAAGAGTTTGAGCAGGAACTTGCGCGACTCGAGCGCGAACCGACCCCCGTGAAGGGCCAGACCCCGTTGGACGAGGACCTCTTCGCCCAACTTTCAGAACCGCCACCGCCACCCACGCGACGCCACTTGCTCCGGGCGCTCGACGGGGGCCGAGGTGTGGCGACGCTAACCCAGGACGCACAGGAGACAATTGATGGCGACTAAGACGGTTCCCGCGCTCGACACCCCGGAGGGTGAGGACGCACGCGTCCGCCTTCAGTTGGAGCGTCACTTCACAACCCCCGAGACGCATCCCTACACCCAGGTGGATTGGGAACTGCGCACGGCCTCCATCGCATCTGAGGGCGGCGGGATGGTCTTCGAGCAGAAGGACATCGAGTCCCCGAAGGACTGGTCGCAGCTGGCAACCAACGTCGTTGCGTCCAAGTACTTCCGCGGCGCCCAGGGCACGCCGGAGCGCGAGCGCAGCGTCCGACAGATCATCGACCGCGTCGCAAAGACGATCCGAGGTTGGGGTCTCGACGAGGGCTACTTCGCTGACGCGGACGAAGCCACAATTTTTGAAGAGGAGCTCACCCACCTGCTCGTGAACCAGAAGATGGCGTTCAACTCGCCGGTCTGGTTCAACGTCGGTCTCACCGAGAACCCGCAGTGCTCCGCATGCTTCATCCTTTCGGTCGAGGACGAGATGAACTCGATCCTTGACTGGATCACCAAAGAAGGGCGCATTTTTAAGGGCGGCTCTGGCTCGGGCGTCAACCTCTCGCGCATCCGTTCCTCAGTCGAGCGCCTCACTGGCGGCGGTACGGCATCGGGACCGGTCAGCTTCATGCGCGGCGCAGACTCGTGCGCGGGTGCCATCAAGAGCGGTGGAACGACGC
>JAYTQG010000002.1:0-2637 GCA_043746815.1 Thermoleophilia bacterium
GGCCTTGTCGGCACCCTGCAGGGCACGATCCTGTTCTGCGCCCTGGCGGCAGAGGTCTTCGGGCGGTACCGCCTCCGCGTCGGCCGCACCCACATTGACGCGGCTGAGGCCACCGCGTGATTAACAATTCGTTGGGCGTAGTGCTCGCAGCCGCGGCGGTGGTCTACGGGACGCCGCTCCTCTACGCGGCACTTGGCGAGCTGATCACCGAGCGCGTCGGCATCCTGAACCTGGGCCTTGAAGGCCTGATGTTGATCGGTGCGGTCGCCGGTTTTTGGGCCGCGCAGCGCTTCGCCGGTCCGAACTGGCTGGTCCTGACCCTTGCGGTGTTGACGGGTGCGGCGGCGGCCGCGGTGGTGTCACTGATTCACGCCTTCGTGACGATCACCTTGCGAGCGAACCAGATCGTTTCAGGGTTGGCGGTCACAATCCTCGCGGGGGCGACCGGTTTGTCGTCCTACATCGGTGCTGATGCGGGCCTCGCAGACCTACCCGCCCGCCATGTGTTTGGGCCGGTGCTGCCGAAGGGAATGCAGGACCTGCCCGTCGTCGGGCCGATCCTGTTCGGGCACAACGCGCTCGTCTACATCTCGCTTGCGGTAACGGTTGCGATCGGTTGGTACCTCTCACGGACCCGCCAGGGGCTCAACATGCGCGCCGTCGGGGAGTCCCCCGCCGCGGCCGACGCGATGGGGATCCCCGTGGTTGCCTACCGCTACGTCCACACCGTGGCAGGGGGCGCGCTCGCTGGTGTGGGCGGTGCGTGTTACACACTCGCGATCACGCCGCAATGGACCGATGGGATCACCGGCGGCGCTGGGTGGATTAGCCTAGCCCTTGTGATCTTTGCCTTCTGGCGGGCCGACCTCTGCGTCGTTGGTGCGTACCTCTTTGGTGCCTTCTCGACACTGCCCCTCATCCTGCAAGCCCGCGGCTTTACGGTGGCGCCATCGCTTGTCGGTGCGCTGCCCTACCTGATGACGATTCTGGTCCTGGTGGCGATCTCGACCGGGTGGGCCAAGCGCCGCCTCGGCGCGCCCGCGGCGCTTGGCGTGCCCTACCACCGGGAGGAGCGGTAATCGAGCCGACGTTGACACCCCAGACCCTGGCCGAGGCCCTGGAACTGCGCTCAGTGCACCCCGATGCGGTGCCGATTGCCGGTGGCACGGACCTCATGGTGGACATCAACTTCGGCCGTCGGCGACCACCGCGTCTCTTGGACCTCACCCGGGTTGAGGAACTGGCCGGCATCGACGTCACCGGCGAGGTCGTGCGGATTGGAGCGGGCGCGACCTACACCGAGCTGATGGACCACCTTGGCGCAGCCGCTCCTAGCCTCGCGATTGCATCACGCACCGTCGGGTCGCTGCAGATCCGAAATCGCGGCACGCTCGGCGGAAATCTTGGAACGGCCTCCCCTGCTGGCGATGGCCTCCCGCCGCTCGTTGCTGCAGGCGCAGAGGTCGAGGTCGCGTCGAAATCGGGCACACGCAGCGTCCCTGTAGTCGACTTCTGCGTCGCCCCAAAGAGAAACGTCCTTGCCCCCGATGAACTCATCGTCGCGATCCACCTCCCCCGCGCCCGCGGGCCCCAGCAGTTCGCAAAAGTTGGGACGCGCAATGCAATGGTCATCGCCGTCTGCTCGTTCGCGCTGCAGCTGGACCGCGTCGATCGCCAGTGTGGGACCGGCATCGGATCCGCGGCACCGCGCATCGTCCAGGCCACAGCAGCGGAGGCCTTCGCGAACGGTCTCATCGGAGAGCACGGCCTCTGGGAGCGGACCGGAACGCTGTCGCCGACGGAACTCGCCGAGTTCGGGCGCCTCGCATCCGGGGCCGCAAGCCCCATCGATGACGTTCGCGGAACGGCCGCGTATCGACGCCACGCCCTCGGCGTCCTGGCCGCTCGGACCCTCTCCTGGGCCCTCGCAGACCGGGCAGGATTGGAAGTATGAACATCAGCTGCATCGTGAACGGCGAGCCGTGCCAGATCGAGGGCGCTTGGCCCGGTGAGAGCCTGCTGTTTGCGCTCCGCGAGCGACTTGGTTTGCCGGGCTCCAAGAATGCCTGCGAGCAGGGCGAGTGCGGTTCGTGCTCGGTCTACCTGGACAACGAACTCGTGTGTGGCTGCCTCGTGGCGGTGGGCCAGGTCGAGGGGCGGCGGATCACCACAGTCGAGGGGATCGGTTCCGCCGACGAGCTGCACCCAATCCAGGCGGCGTTCGTGTCGCAAGGGGCGGTGCAGTGTGGCTTTTGCACTCCCGGGTTCATCGTCGCCGCACATGCCCTGTTGACGAAGAACCCGACACCCACCGACGCCGAAATCCGTGAGGCATTGGCCGGCAACCTCTGCCGCTGCACCGGCTACGAAAAGATCCTGGATGCGGTCCGCCTGGCGAGTGCCCAGATGAGCGCGACGTGAGGGCCGTCATCCGCGACTGCGCGATTGCCACCGTCGACGCCGCGGGCACCGAGCACGAGAGCGGTTGGATTCTGATCGAGGGCGACCGGATCGCGGGGATCGGCACCGGGCCCCCACCCGTCGCCGATCAGGTGATCGACGCGCGCGGCATGCTCGCGACACCCGGCCTCGTGAACTGCCACCACCACCTCTATCAGTGGGCAACCCGGGGTCTCG
>JAYTQG010000003.1:0-2630 GCA_043746815.1 Thermoleophilia bacterium
CCCTGACGGGCGCCCGACACCCGCTGCTGGATCCCGCCCGCACCGTTCCGGTGGACATCGACCTCACCGGGCTGCGCGTCCTGATCGTCACCGGCCCGAACACCGGCGGCAAGACCGTCGCGCTGAAGACGCTCGGCCTGTTTGCTCTGATGCACCAATGCGGGCTGCACGTTCCGGCCAAGCGCGCTCGCCTGCCGATCTTCAGTCTCGTTGTGGCGGATATCGGCGACGATCAATCCATCGCGCGCAGCCTGTCGACCTTCTCTGGGCATTTGCGCTCGGTGATCGACATCCTCGGGCGGGCCGGGCGTGGCTCGCTGATTCTGATGGACGAGATCATGGCGGGCACCGATGCCATCGAGGGAGCCGCCCTTGCGACCGCGATCTTGGAGCGCCTGAGCGCGGCCGGTGCGATCGTCGTTGCGACCAGCCACTCGGCCGAGTTGAAGGCCTGGGCGGCCGAGCGCGACGGCGTCGCGAACGCGGCGGTCGGCTTCAATCCGAACACCCTGCAGCCGACCTATGCCCTGACCGTTGGCGAGCCCGGTCCGTCGCACGCCATTCATATCGCCGAGGGGTTCGGCCTTGATCCCGAGGTTGTCGCCGCGGCCCGAGGGCTGCTGGACCCAACACGGCGGCGTTTGGAAGCACTTCTCACGGATGCCGAGCGCGCCCGAAGTGAGGCCCTGGACGACCGGGCGGCAGCCGCGGAGGAACGTGAGGCAGCAGCGAAGGCCGAGCGCGATGCCCGGCGGCGCTCCGCGGCCCTCGCCGCAGAGGTTGACCGGGTGAAGGCCAGCGCCGCGACCGAGCGGGAGGTGGCTCGACGTGAGGCGGAGCGTGAGCTTTCCGGCTTCCGTGCCGAGATCTCAGCACTCCGCCGTGAGATCGCCGCCGCGAAGCGGAGCCAGAAGACTGAGTCGCCCGCCGAGCGGGACCGGCGCCTCGGAGCCGCGGACGCTGCCGTCGGACGGGCAGGTCGTCAGGTCGCGAAGGTGGGCGCACCGCTGAACACGCGGGTCGCCGAGGTGGGGGACCGGGTGGTCGACCAGTCCGGCCTGCGTGGTCAGGTAATTGCAATCAGCGGCGACGTCGCTGAGGTGGAGGGCCTCCTCGGCGTGATCCGCGTACCGCTGTCCCGCCTCACGGTTGACGGCCGGAGCGCCCCAACCCGGACCGAGTCCGCGCCCGAGCGTCGACCCGAGCTTGAGGCGGTGTTTCCGGAGATCGACGTCCGCGGCCAGCGTGCGGAGGTCGCCAAGCTGGCGGTGCGCGAGTACATCGACCGCGCAGCGATGGTCGGCCTCTCACAGCTGCGCGTGATCCACGGGCACGGAACGGGCGTCCTGCGGGTCGTCATCCGCGAGGAGCTTGCCCGCCATCCGCTGGTTGGCAAGGCCACTCCGGCACCCCCTGAGGAGGGCGGCGACGGTGCGACGCTCGTGATGATCGGTGCGGAAGAGGGGTAGCGCAGTCGCTGCCAGGGAGTCGGTGTGGGACGATAGGCCGGTGAATGACTCCCTTGATCTCATCTCTGTCGACCCGCGGATCCATCACGGTCAGGCGTGTGTACGTGGCACGCGCGTACCCGTCACGGTTGTTTTGGCGTGTCTGGCTGATGGGATGACCGAGGCCGAGATTGCTGAGGAATATCCGACGCTGCCGGGCGGAGCAATTGCTGCGGCGCTCGCCTACTCCGGCTGGAGATGATCGCCACCAACGAGGCGTAGCGTCAGGGTGCATAGGCTGTTTTGGTGTCAGGCACCGCCCGAAGTCACACATCCCTGACTGGGAATCGTGAAAGGGGAAAAGGCGTGAGCGAAAGCGGTCTCTCTCGGCGAGGAGTGCAGTGGTCGGCGAAGAGCGATCAGCTGAACGCGAACGTCGTCAGCTGGGATGCGGGCGGTGGAGTGGGCGCGCACGTCAACGACGCGCTGGACGTCGTGATCGCCGTCCTCGCCGGGAGTGGATATCTTGACATCGACGGTACCGTCCTCACCCTGGAACCGGGCCTTGTCACCTTGATCCAACGGGGCACGCGGCGAGCGATCACGGCGGGGAGCGCTGGCCTCCGCTACGTCACCTGTCACCAGGCTCGCCTCGGTGCGATGCATGTCACCGGAGTGCGTACGATCCCGTAGTGATCCGCAACCACCCCTCAAACGGCGGCTGGTTAGAGGTGGTCTGCGGCCCGATGTTCAGCGGCAAGAGCGAGGAACTGATCCGCCGCCTTCGTCGGGCTGAGATTGCTGGCCTCAGGGTCGTGATGGTCAAACCCCAGATCGACGACCGCTTCGATATCTCCCATGTCGTCAGCCATTCGGGGGCCAAGATGCGTGCCGTGGGGATCGACTCCTCCGCCGGAATCCGCCGCTTCGCCGAGGGCGTGGATGTCGTCGGCGTCGACGAGGTGCAGTTCTTCGACCAGGAGGTCGTCTCGGTCTGCTGTGAACTCGCCGACCGGGGCCTGCGCGTGATCGCCGCTGGCCTGGATAGCGACTTTCGCGGAGAGCCCTTCGGCCCGATGCCAGAGCTTCTGGCCCGGGCAGATCTCCTCGACAAGCTCCAGGCCGTCTGTCACCGCTGCGGTGGCGCCGCGACGCGCACCCAGCGCCTGGTGGATGGGAAGC
>JAYTQG010000004.1:0-2629 GCA_043746815.1 Thermoleophilia bacterium
CGTCGCCGATCAGGTGATCGACGCGCGCGGCATGCTCGCGACACCCGGCCTCGTGAACTGCCACCACCACCTCTATCAGTGGGCAACCCGGGGTCTCGCGCAGGATGGAACCCTCTTTGAGTGGCTGGTGCACCTCTACCCGATCTGGGCGCGTATCGACGCCGAGATCGTCCGTGACGCGGCCAGTGCCGCGCTCGGTGCGCTCGCCCGTTCCGGCTGTTCGCTGTCGACCGACCACCACTACGTCTTTCCGGCCGGAGTTGGCGACCTGCTCGCCGCCGAAATCGATGCGGCGGGCGAGATTGGTCTGCGCTTTCACCCCTGCCGGGGATCGATGGATCTTGGCGCCTCGGCCGGGGGCCTCCCGCCAGACTCGGTCATCCAGGACCCGGACACGATCCTGAAGGCATGCGAGGCGGCGATCACCGCCCATCACGACCCCTCGCCCGAGGCCATGGTGCAGATCGCCCTTGCCCCCTGTTCGCCCTTTTCGGTGACGGGTGAGCTGATGCGCGCGTCCGCTGAGCTCGCGCGCGCCCGCGGCGTTCGTCTCCACACACATCTCGCGGAAACAGCCGACGAGGAGGTGTTCTGCCAGGAGCGCTTCGGAATGCGTCCGGTCGAGTATCTGGACTCCCTGAGCTGGCTGGGGCCCGATGTGTGGCTGGCCCACTGCGTCCACCTGTCGCCCCCTGAGATCAAACGCTTCGCCGACACGGGAACGGGTGTCGCGCACTGTCCAAGCTCGAACGGACGCCTGGGGAGTGGCATCGCCCCGGTTCCCGAGCTTGTCGCCGCCGGGGTATCGGTTGGGTTGGGTGTCGACGGCGCTGCCTCGAATGAGTGTGGTGAGCTGTCCGCGGAGGTACGCCAGGCGCTGCTGATGGCCCGCTCACGCCTCGGCCCCACGGCGCTGACCGCCCGCCAGGCATTGGCGCTTGGAACGATTCACGGCGCCCGCTGCCTGGGTCGCGCCGAGCACCTCGGATCACTGGAAGTCGGGAAGCTCGCGGACATTGCCCTCTGGCAGGTCGACGACCCCGGACAGGCCGGGCTGGCTGATCCCGTTGCGACCCTCGTCCTTGGGCCGCCGCGTCCGGTCCACACGCTGCTGGTCGGCGGCCGGGTGATCGTCCGGGGTGGCCAGACCCTCGGCGTCGACGGCGACACCCTTGCCCGTCGGGCGCGCCGGGCAAGTCAACGGATTCAGCGATGACCACCACCAAACGCCGCAAGCTGGAGGTCGGGCGCATCGGCGAGTCACTGCCGCGGCCGGATGGCACGTCGAAGGTCCGCGGCGAGTTTGAGTACTCCTCGGACCTCAGTGCCCCCGGAATGCTCCACGGCGCAACACTTCGGAGCCCGCACGCAGCAGCCCGGATCGTCGCGATCGACATCACCGCCGCGGTGGCGACGGCAGGGGTGTCGGCGGTCCTCACGCACCAGGATGTGCCCGGGCGGGCGACCTACGGGATGGAGACGATCGACCAGCCGGTGCTCGCCGGTGACGTCGTGCGCTACGAGGGCGAGCCGATCGCCATCATCGCTGCAGATCATCCGGAGACCGCCCGTCTGGCGGCCAGTCGCATCACCATCGAGTGGGAGATCCTTGCGCCCGTCACGGGTGTCGAGGCGGCGCTTGCCGCCACGGCGCGGCCCGTCCACCCATCGGGGAACTGCCTGCGCCAGGTGCGGATCCAGCACGGAGCCGCGGATGTGACAGCGGAGGTTGTGGTGCGTGGAACCTACGAGGTCGGGATGCAGGATCAGGCCTTCCTCGGGCCGGAATCCGGGATGGCGGTCCCCGCCGCGGACGGTGGCGTCGACCTCTATATCGCGACGCAGTGGCTGCACTCGGATCGCGACCAGATTGCACCCTGTCTGGGCCTTGAACCCGAGCGCGTGCGATTGCACATGTCAGGGGTCGGCGGTGCCTTCGGCGGGCGCGAGGATCTCTCGATGCAGGTCCACGCCTGCATGCTCGCCCTTCACACCAGCCGTCCCGTCAGGATGGTCTACTCGCGAGCGGAGTCGTTTTACGGACACGTTCACCGCCACCCCGCGCGGATGCATTACGAACACGGCGCCACACGCGACGGCAAACTTGTCTACGTAAAGGCTCGGGTTGAACTCGATGGTGGCGCCTATGCCTCAAGCTCAACGGCAGTTGTCGCAAACGCGGCCTGCTTCGCCTGCGGCCCATATGAGGTCCCGAACGCCACGATTGACGCGGTGGTGGCGTATACGAACAACCCACCGTGTGGCGCCATGCGGGGGTTCGGGGCGGTTCAGGTGGCGTTTGCACATGAGGCACAAATGGACCTTCTTGCCGCCGCAGTCGGAGTAACTTCCCTGCAGATTAGGATGATGAACGCGTTGCACACGGGATCCATCCTTCCCACCGGCCAGCGTGTCGACGGGCCAGCGCCCGTGGCCGAGCTGCTCCGCGCGCTTGAGGCGATGCCCATGCCCACCAATATCTTGGACGGCCCTGGAGATCGCCCGGGCGGGTATGCGAATACCACCCACGGCGAGGGAGTCGCTCGCGGAGTTGGCTACGCCGTGGCCTTCAAGAACCTCGCCTACGCCGAAGGGTTCGACGACTACTCGACGGCGAGGGTCGTCATCA
>JAYTQG010000005.1:0-5745 GCA_043746815.1 Thermoleophilia bacterium
AGCGGTCGGCAAGGCGGGCGGACAGGTGGTGGAGGACGTCCGTCAGCAGTTCAAGGAGAAGCCGGGCATCATGCTCGGAACTGAGCGTCCCGACTACGCACGTTGCGTGCGCATTGTCACCAAGACGGCTCAGAAGGAAATGCTCATCCCCGGCCTGATCCCGATCGTTATTCCGATCGCGACGGCCTTCATCTTCGGCAAGCAAAACGGTGCCGAGATGCTTGGTGGGCTGCTGTTGGGTGTCATCGTGACGGGGCTCTTCGTCGCGATCTCGATGACCTCTGGTGGTGGCGCGTGGGATAACGCCAAGAAGATGATCGAGGATGGGAACTACGGCGGGAAGGGGTCGGAGGCCCACAAGGCTTCGATCACCGGTGACACGGTCGGCGATCCCTACAAGGACACCGCTGGTCCGGCCATCAACCCGATGATCAAGATCGCCAACATCGTTGCGCTCCTGATCATTCCGTTCCTGATCTAAAGACGGTGATGACTGCTCGTGGGCGGGTTCACGCCCGCCCACGAGGGGCTCGTTCGTGACTGGGCGCCCGAGCACGTTTCACGGTGCCAAGGTGTTCTTCTCAGTCGTACTCGCCGCCCTCGGGGTTGCGCTCATCGTGGTCTCCGTGGCGAGGCACGACGTTGGAAAGTCGGTCTTCGGGGTGCTCTTCATCGGCGCCGGGGTCGGTCGGTACGTTCTTGAACGTCGCCGTCCGGGGTAGTCTTCTTCCGTAGCCCACATCAAGGAGTACGCGCGTGTTTGTGGTCGTGGTTGGATGTGGACGAGTTGGAAGCGCGGTCGCCAAGAACCTCATTGACGAGGGGCATGACGTCAACGTGATCGACGAGAACGCGGAGGCCTTCGGCCGCCTCGGGAATGACTTCCCTGGAAACCTCATCCAGGGCCAGGCGCTGGAGATTTCCGTGTTGGAACGCGCGGGTCTGCAGAACGCGGATGCCTTCGTCGCGGCGACGAACGGTGACAACACCAACATCGTTGTCGCCCAGATCGCTCAGCGGCGATTCAACATCGCAAAGGTTGTCGTCCGCGTCCTCGACCCAAACCGCGGCCGGTTCTACGCTGCGCGCGGCCTTACCATTGTCTGTCCAACCGATATCGCCGTTGGTCTCATCGGCGAGGCATTCCGCACCGACGACGAGAAGGACGCCTGAGATGTACCTCGTCATCGTGGGTGGGGGGAAGGTTGGTGCGAACGTCGGTCGCGCGCTGCTCCGCCTCGGACACGAGATCTCACTCATCGAGGTGTCGCGCCCGCGCTACCTGCGCCTTGAGGATGAGTTCGAGCACATGATTCGCTACGGGGATGGGACGGAGATCTACGTCTTGGAAGACGCGGGGATCGCACGCGCCGATGCCTGTATCGCGGTGACTGGCGATGACGAGGACAACATCATCATCTGTCAAGTGGCACGCGAAAAATTTAGCGTTCAGACGGTCGTTGCCCGGGTCAACGATCCGAGAAATCAGCAGTACTTCGACCTGCTGGAGATCGCCCCAACGGTGTGCTCGACGACGTCAATCCTTTCGCTGATTGAGCATGAGGTTCCCCAGCACGGGGTCATTCCGTTGCTGTCACTGCGCCACGAGAACCTCGACATCATCGAGTTGCAGCTCGCGGATGACTCGCCGGTCGTCGGGACGCGCCTCGGAGACCTCGTACTCCCCGACGGCAGCCTGGTTGTCAGCGTCTTGCGGGAGCGAACCGCCATCGTGGCGAAACCGGATTTGACGTTGCAATCAGGAGATCAGCTCATCGCCATCGTGGAACCCGCGCACGAGGCCGATGTCGCGACCCTCGTGTTGGGCGCTGCGGCCGGAGAAGCCGTCCGAAGCACCTCATAGCATCGCGCTGGCAGGAATCTCCCCAGCAAACGGGAAATTGCCTTCATATTCGTTCGTCGCACGTCATGTCGGCGAGTCAGCGCTATCACGGAGGTCAGCCCGTGTCCGACGGGAACCAAAACGAAACACCTCGGCGTCGAGGCCGGGCGTTCGTCGCCGTGGCCGTTCTGGCGACCGCGGTCGCCGCTCCCGCATTCGCCGACCAGCCGACACTCCCGAGTGGATGTGCAAACCCCGCCATTTCCGGGCGCGTCTACGTTGACGCAAACGCCAACGGACTGTTTGACACGGGCGAGAAGCCGATCGCGGGAAGCGGGCTTGAACTGCGCAACGCCGCCGGAACGCTCGTGGGCACGACGACGAGTGCGACCGATGGCACCTACTCCTTCGTGACCGACCAGACCAAGGCAACGGCGAGCGACCCCAACGCCGCCAAGACCGACTTTGGTGGACCATTCGGGCTCCTCTACAACAAGCCTCAGCCAGCCACCGGTACCGTGCCAAAGTTTGACCCCGCGCTTGGCTGCCTCACGAAAGTGGATGTTTTCCGCTCTGGGCGAATTGTCAATCGGATCACGACTGAGAACCTGGCCAGCCAGGCACGCAACCTCACCGTCTCGGCAACCAATCGTGTTCTCTCGATCGCTGGTCCGGGTGTCGTTGCGGCCGCCGGAACGGCTCCGGACTGGACCGCATCGGCAACGTTGGCAGCGAATGACGGGGTCGCGAACTCCGGGCCCGACTTCAAAGATTTTGGCGACCAGCCATTCGACTTCGCCCAGATTCAGACCGCGCTCACCGCAGCGGCCGACCTCGCGGCGTACAGCGGTACCGGGACCGTCGCGTTCTCGTCATCGACCGACACCAACAGCTCGAACACCGCTGGTTCGGACCACGACACGAAGGTACGGACCGGTGCCTCGGCGTTGGTTCGCGTGGGGTACACGTTCATCCCACCGCTCTCGCCGGGCCAATACACGGTGACGCAGCGTCCTCAGCCGAACGGCTACATCGACGGCCGGGACACCGCGGGCAACGTCACGCCGATCCCCGGTAGCGACCGTACGGATGTCATCCCGGTCTCCCTCCCGGCCACCGGGAACGCGATCAACAACAACTTCGGTGAGACCCAGTTCAACGACCTGAAGATCTCGAAGGACGACGGCGTCACCGTGGTGAAAGCCGCCGGTTCGACGACGTACAAGATCGTGGCGACCAACCTCGGGCCGACTGACGTCGTCGGCGCTCGAGTCGTTGACGCTCTCCCGCCGCAGATCGTTGCGTCCAGCTCAAAATGGACCTGCGTTGCGTCGACAAACGGAAAGTGCCCAGCGAGCGGCGTGGGTGACATCGACGCCCTGGTTGACCTTCCCGTCAACGGAACGGCGACCTTCACGCTCGAAGCGAAGATCGCTGATGGCGCGACCGGAACGATCGTCAACTCCGCAACGGTCGCGACGCCCCCGGGCACCGTCGATCCCACGCCAGAGAACAACATCGCCAACGACACCGACACGGTCGTTCCGTTGGCAACGATCTCCGGTGCCCCAGCTACGGGCCCCGCAACCCTGTCGATTGTCAAGCGAGCACCCGCAAAGGCAATCGCCGGTCAGGTGATTCCCTACCGAATTCGGGTGCGCAACACCTCTGCAAACGCGGCCCTGAACGTCGTGCTGAGGGACCCACTGCCTGCCGGTCTCACCCTCGTGAGCCGACAGCAGTTGGCCCGCCAGACATCATTGAAGCGCCACGCGGCGGTGTTCACGCTGTCACTCGGGACCATCCCGGCACGCGGTATCCGCGACATCGTTCTCAACGTGCGGATTTCCCGGTCCCGGAAGGCCGCCATCCACAACGTCGCGTGCGCGGTCGGATCAAACGCACAACAGGTATGTGACCCTGCGGATACGGTCCTCGTTGGGCCGCCGCCCAAGCCGATTGTGCCTGCGGTCACCGGATAGCCGACGGGCGGGCTGTGGGGCAGCATGGCCAGCTTGGCCGCGCTGCCCCACGTTTTTCTCCGAAGCAGCGTCGACGGAATTGCGTATCCTGATGTCCAATGGGCCACGATGGCCCCGACGAATGGAACGCCGCAGTGATTGACCGGATGAAGTCTCGCGAGATTCGGGAGCGTTGCAGCTAATGGGGCTCTTCAAGTCGGATCCGCGCCTTCGCCTTCCACGCCATCCGAATGCGGAGCGTCCACGGGCTGACGAGAAGGTCTGGCGCCAAGGTGACGCTGACCTCCAAAATGGCTGGCTGGCCCGGCACGGGAAGTTGAGCTTGACCGACACGCGGTTGGTCTTCGTTCCGACTCCGCTCGACATGCTACTCAGGGCACGACGTCGCGAGATTGCGCTGGACAGCGTCACTCGGCTCGAACGGGTTCCGCGCGACGTCGACGGCGGTCTCGTTGGCGGCCGTCGTGCCCGTTTCGTGATCGCCGACGGTGAGTGTGACTACCAGGTCATGGTCGGTGACCTTGACAACTGGTTGGACATGCTGGAGATCGTCATCAACCGTCGCCGCGGTTCCGTAACCCAGCCGCCAAGACTCTCGATTCTCCGCGACGGGTACGTGAATGCGATGCTTGAAGCCGTGACCGTGGACCCAACGCCCGACGCTTGATCACAATTAGCGACAAGAGTCGCGTCGCTGTGGACGCCCTCGTGGAACTCGCCATACGTGGAGACAGCCCGCCGGTCCCAATCCTTGAGATCGCTGAACGTCGCGTCGTCGCCGCGCACACGCTTGAGCAGGTCTTCGGAGCCCTCCGGCGCTCAGGGATACTCCAGAGCCAACGGGGTGTCCGCGGGGGCTACTCACTTCGTCGCCCCGCAGACGAGATCACGATCCTCGACGTCGTCGAAGCGGTTGACGGTCCGCTCCGGGAGCAAGTTCCCGCAGGGCTGTGGACGGAAGTGCGTGAGTGCCTCGTAGTTCGGCTCGCCGCGACCAGCATTTCCGACCTGGCGGATGCTGAGATGCGCGGGCGTTCCGCCCCCATGTTCCACATCTAGTGTCCTGCGTCGGAAGTTCGTTGCGGAATTCGGCGAGCGAGACCGAGCAAGTCAAGGACGCAGTGTCTCCTGCATATCGGGCCATATTCCGGAGACCGAGGACGATGGATTGCGACGGTCGCAGCCGTCGAAAACGTAAAGAAACTTCCGGCGCGGGACACTAGCGCTACTTCACCCGAAACGTGCCGCGCATGAACGGATGGATCCGGCAGAAGTAGGTGTAGGTGCCCGTTGGCAAGTTGCGGGGAGTGCTCCACCTGTCGGTGTTTGCTGCGGCCGTCGTCTCTTCGGGACCGAAGCCGAGTTCTGCCGAGTCGAAGGTGTAGGGGCCATCGGCGAGCGGATAGGCGACGCCCGTATCCAGATTGCAGGGCGCCTGACATGAGGTGATCGAGTGGAAGACCCCGTCCTTGGCGTCAGCGTTCACAAACGTCAGCTGCGATCCCTTCGCGATGACCGGTGGGCGTCCCTGCGGCCCGTTGCTACTCAGGTCACCCTGGGAGGTCGCGAAGCCCTTGATGGTGACGACCTGTTCGCCGTCGATGCGAGGACCATCAGGGAGACGGCGAGAATCTTTGAACCGCGCTCGTTTACCGCCGTGATTTGCGTTCTCGGCGAGCCGGCCGTGCGTTGTTTGTCCACGACGGTTGAGCTTGCCGGTGAACGGATCAACGCCGCCCCTTCCGTTGGGTTCGATGGCGACGGTCATGATTCCCATTGCTTCGTACCAGGACGCCCGCTTGGTCTCGTAGGTGGCGGAGACACTGATGACATCGCCCTTCTTGTAGGCGACCCGCCAGTCCTTCGGTGTGTAGGTCGTGGCCATGTCCCAGGAGACCGGCCCGGCCGGTTCGTAGTACC
>JAYTQG010000006.1:0-2618 GCA_043746815.1 Thermoleophilia bacterium
GACCCACTTCGACGGATCAACACGGTCGAAGAGCGGGTAGTGAACGACCTGAATAGTCCATATGAGCCCGACCATCGCGAGGGACGCAGACGCCTGAACGAGGAGCACGAAAACGGTGGAATTCACCGCCGTAAGGTACGACGATTTCAACCGCTATTTGGTACATGTTCGGTACTAGGAACGAGGGTGTCGTATGCGGAGGTCGTCGTGCGGTATCTGGTTGTGAGGGTCGTTTGGCCGAGCGCTCAGCTGGGGCGGATGATGGATCGGTCTAGACGGAAGATGTCCTGCTCCGGCGGTGCGCTTCCTGCGAGAAGTGCATCGGGCTCATCACCGTGTCGACGTTGATCATTCACGGAGACAGTGACGCCATCGTTCCATTCGAAGGTTCGGGAGCGCGCACGCATGCCGCCGTCTCGCACAGCTCATTGGTTGTGTTGTCCGGTGCACCTCATGGATGCAACGTGAGCCACCCATCGGACTTCAACGCCGCGCTCCTCGCCTTCCTGGCGCACTAGATCGAGTGCCGCTGCCCTGACCGCCGGGCACCCTCGTCCCCCAAAACAAAAACGTTTGTGCAGCTCAGTAGAGCGATTTCGAACCCGAGCTTCGAGAGCCGTCGGCTCTTCGACACCGCCGGACGAGTGATGACGGCTCGTCTGAGGGTAGTAGAAGCTGCGCGTGCGATCAGAGGAGGCCCTGTTCGTAACCCCAGGCGAAAAGTCCTCGCCCGTCGACAGGCAGGCGCATCTCGGTTTCGACGAGTTCATCGACCAGGATCTCGGCGGCCTCACGTTCGAGGACTCCAGTCTTGAAGGCGTGAATGACGAGAGCGAGTGTCTGCCGGACAGGAATACCTTCAAGTCGAGCGATCTCGACTGCGGCGGAGTCGTCGATAATCGCCGTGCCGCCGAAGTGCTTGACGTACGCAAGGACGGCGGCTTCGCCGAGATGTTGCGATGGACTGCCGCCAAGTTGCTGCTTGTAGCGCGCAGCGGAGACGATTTCTGGGAAGTCGAGTTCGACCCTCCGCAGCCACCCAAGTGTTGCGATGGAGCGGAGTGCCGGATACGGCTCGACACCGCGTTCGATCTCAACAGCGACCTCGTTCGGAACGGCGCAGTCGTAGCCGTCGACAATCTCTTCGAGAGTATCGAGACGACCGGCCCGAGCGAAGTGCGTGATGCACGACGTGTCGAACACCAGCTGAGTGCTCACGAGAACGGATCGAAGGCTCCGCGGAACGTTTCGAGCGTTTCGGGTCCGCGAGTCGGCAGTTCTTCAGAGTTCAGAGCCCCACGGACTAGTTCAAGCGTCCGTTCCGGTGTCAGGCGTCCGGCGGCATACGCGGCAAGCACCTTGCGGGTGTAGGCGACTGGCACCGACGGCGCTTCGAGTTCGGGTGTCCATGTTTCGCCGAGAGCGAGGTAGTCGCCCCTGGTCGGCTCGACCCGTTTGAGCGATTCAAGTTGAGGACGCTTGATAAAACCGAGGTTGGCTAGCTGGTTGCACGAGGCCGTCCAACTCGTTCGGAACCGGGCTGCGAGGGTCAACGCGGCTCGGCGATGGTCGTTCTGCGGAGTCTCGTTCCAGATGCGCGTCGCCGCGGCCCGCGGCATCAGCAGGTACGCGACGAATGAATCGATGTACTTCTCGATATCTCCAGACGGGTGATCCGCGACGTACGCATCGCCGACAATGAAGTGTCCGACTTCGTGAGCGAGCGTCCAGCGACGGCGTCCAGGATCTTGGCGCCCGTTGATCACTGCGACGCCTGCGCGCAGATTCTTGGATGGACCGGTGAGCTCAATGCAGGCGCCTTCCAAAGAGCCGCCGAGATCAACCGAGAACGAGTACACGCCAAGACGCTCTGCGACCTCGGCCAGCCCGACGATCGGTCCATCGCTGAGTTCTAGGTCGCTGCGCACCTTTTCGGCGAGGCGCTCCGAGTCTGGGTGCGATCGTGGAACCGGCCTGGGCCGGGACGGAATCCAGTCAAGGATCTTCCGGTCGAGGAGGAACTGCACATCGCGCGCCGCACGGTCCACCGCACGGTCAAGCGCCAAGGTCGAGCCGTGCGCCCCGGGGTTTGCTCTCCGACTCAACACCGCCGGCGGTGGATTCGTCACGAACCAGTCGATAGACAGATCGACGATGTTCGCTATCAGTGCCAGTTCGCTGGCACTGATCTTGCGTTCGCCCGACTCGATCCTGACAAGGGAGGTCCGGTCGATGTGGATCTGAGCGGCGAGGGCACCCTGGGTCAGGCCCGCTTGCTCGCGCGCCGACCCAATCCGAGCACCTAGCTCGGCTGCGTTGAGAACCGTCTCGGCCATAAGTGTGAGGATATCGCACACCTTGAAGCGGTGTGGGACGGAGGAAGATCCAACGACCCAGTGTGAGAGCGGATCACGAGAACTGATGTCCTGAGGACCGCGCGTTTGCGCTGCTGGCCCGAATCCGGCCGTGGTCAAGCGTTCCGACCTGCCATCGAGAACATCGAAACAGCGAGCCTCGGTGCCCTCGGCAGGATTCGAACCTGCGCCACCGCCTCCGGAGGGCGGTGCTCTATCCCCTGAGCTACGAGGGCGGGATGACCGGTCAACCCTAGCGGCCTC
>JAYTQG010000007.1:0-30109 GCA_043746815.1 Thermoleophilia bacterium
CGAATCCACTGCCAAAGCTGGCTGCGGCTGATCTCGGCGGTTGCGGCGTCTTCCATCAGGTTGTTGATCGGCACGCAGCCGAGGCCGGCGAGCCATGCACCCATGTACTGGACACCAACGTTGATGTTCAGACGAACGCCCGCCTCGGTGATCGGCGTTTCGGGACCAAAGGCGAGGAGGTCGGCGGCGGTCACGTTGACGTCGTCTCGCTGGCGGTCGACCTGGTTCGGCTTGTCGCCGAGGATCGCATCGAACGCCGCATAGGCGATCGGGACAAGACCCGGGTGTGCAACCCACGTGCCGTCGTGGCCATCTCCGGCCTCACGCTCCTTGTCCGCCTGGACCTTCCCGAGGGCCTCCTCATTGGCCACCGGATCGTTCTTGATCGGAATCTGCGCCGCCATGCCGCCCATTGCGTGTGCGCCGCGCTTGTGACACGTCTTGATGCACAGCTGCGAGTAGGAGCGCATGAAGTGCGTCGTCATCGTCACCTGCGAGCGGTCGGCCAGGACGAAGTTCGGGTCGCGCTTGAACTTCTTGATGCAGCTGAAGATGTAGTCCCAGCGTCCGCAGTTGAGGCCCGCGGAGTGCTCGCGGAGCTCGTAGAGGATCTCCTCCATCTCGAAGGCCGCGAGGATGACCTCAATTAAGACTGTTGCCTTGATGGAGCCTTGAGGGACACCAATTTCGTCCTGCGCCAGCACAAAGATGTCGTTCCAGAGGCGTGCCTCCAGGTGGTTCTCCAGCTTCGGCAGATACAGGTACGGCCCGCTGCCCCGCGCAAGCAACGGCTTTGCGTTGTGGTAGAGGTAGAACGCGAAGTCGAACATGCCCGCCGAGATCGGCTCGCCGTCCACGAGGAAGTGGCGCTCCACCATGTGCCAGCCGCGCGGGCGGACGATCATGGTCGCGGTCTCATCCTTCAGCGCGTACCGCTTACCGTCTGGGTTCTCGAACGAGATCGTCCGATTCGTCGCGTCACGAACGTTGATCTGACCCTGGAGGGTGTTGTTCCAGGTCGGGGTGTTTGAGTCTTCAAAATCGGCCATGAAGGCCTTCGCGCCCGAGTTCAGTGCGTTGATGATCATCTTCCGGTCAACCGGTCCGGTGATCTCCACGCGACGGTCTTGCATGTCCGCCGGTACCGGCTTCACGCGCCACGAGGGGTCGTCGCGAATCGCCTTCGTCTCCGGGAGGAAGTCGGGGCGCACACCGGCGTCAAGCTGCGCCTGACGGGTTACGCGCGCTGCCAGCAACTCGGCGCGACGGGCACCGAACGTGCGATGCAATTTGGCAGCCAACGCGACAGCTTCAGGCACAAGAATTTCGCGCAGTTCCGGGCTGTCAGGCGCAGTGACCTCGACCCCAGGCGGGAAGTTGCTCATGTGTGACGTCTTCCTTCCGGTCTTTTTGAAGGACCGGAGGATACCTCCCCCGCTTGCGTTAGGCGGAGGCCGGGTGTCCTGAGAACTCGCGAGTGGCGTTCCACCAGGACAGTGCACCCAACACGCCCGCGACCCCAAGGAGCGCGAGGGCTCCAACGATTGCCCAAACCGAGAGGTCCTCCACCCGTCGAACACGGGCCAAGCTGGATCCGAGATCGCTGAAGACGCGCGCCAGGTCTTCGCTCGTCACCGACTGGGTGAAGATGCCCCCTGTTTGGGTCGCGACGGAGGCAAGTTGCTCTCCCGGGGCCGCACGCCCTGGCCGTGGCGGATCGTTGCCGAGGAGCACGGTGTAGATCGGTACTCGCGCGGCCCGCGCCTGACCGACGGCACCGGTCGTTCCCTCGATGGTCGAGTCGTCGCCATCGGTCAGCAGCAGCATTCGTCCGGCTGAGGCCGCCGGAGTCGCGGGAATCGTGGCGAGGGCGCCACCGATCCGAAGGCCCGCCAGTCCGGCACCAATGGCATTGCCGATGGCGGTCCCTTCTTCGATCGGCATGTTTGCCAGGGCCCGTCGAACGGTGCCGCGATCGGTTGTCGGCGGCACCACCACGTTCGCGCTGCCCGCGAATGTGACGAGCCCCACAGCCGTCGCGGGTGGTGCGACATCCAAGAACTGGTTTGCCGCGGCCCTCGCGGCATCCAATCGGGTCGGCGCGAGGTCGGTCTTCGTCATGGACTTCGAGCGGTCGATGAGGAGCATGACTGAACCGCGACGCTCCTTCGCGTCAGTGTCACGGATCGGTTTGGCGAGCGCGATCGGTCCGGCGGCGATTGCGGTCAGGGCGGTGATGATGGCAGCGAGTCGGAGTGCCCGGACACGACGCGTCGGGGCGACGTCGAGCAGGCGTGGGTCGGCGTACGCCTCCGCTGCAGCACGCGCGGCCTGGGCATGACGGATCGCACCGAACCAGGCGAGGGGTACGGCGACCAGGGCAATCAGCCAGAGCGGATGGACGAAACTCATCCCAGCCTCGTTCCAAATCGCCACGCTGAAGCGGCCGCTCCTGCGAGGAGGAGGGACCCGACGAGGGCCCACCAACCGGTGGACTCTGAGGGAACCGAGTCCGTTCCAATAAAGGTTCCGAGATGTTCGTAGACGGCGCCGACGGAACCAGCATCACGGCTTTCGTACCCGCGGCCCCCGGTTTCGGACGCCAGACGCCTAAGGTTCTCGACGTCTGGAGGAACCGGTGTGTACCCGCCTTGGCCGTTTGGCAAGGCGCCGTCGGGCGTCCCGAGTGCCACCGTGAAGACCGGCACTCCGACGGACTTTGCCTTGGCGATGGCATCCTCGACGCTGGCCCCTGCGTGGTTCTTTCCGTCAGATAGCAGCAGGATTCGCGAGGAGACGAGCTTCTCGACGCCCGGCTGGGTGGCGGCGATGGCGTCGATGCTCGTGAGAACGGCGTCGCCGATGGCAGTGTCACCATCCGCGGTCAGACCCTCAATCGCGGATTTCAGCACGATCCGGTCGGTGGAGGGCGCGACGATGAGACTCGCCTGAGCCGCGAAGGTCACGAGGCCAACCTGGTACTGGCGCGGCACCCGATCGGCGAAGCGCACTGCGGCATCCTGCGCGGCACGCAGGCGGTAGGGGGCGACATCTGAGGCGCCCATCGACCCGGACGTGTCGATGGCCAGCATGATGGTGGCCTGTTCGCGCGGGACGTCGGTTGTGCTCTTTGGTCGTGCGAGGCCGACCGTAAGCGCGACAAGTGCCATCAACGCGAGCACCGGCGCTACGAAACGACGCCAGCTGGGGGCGCTGCCGAGCGAGACGAGAAGATCAATGTCTGGGTGGGCGACGCCGGGACGCGTCCGTTTGCGACGCGCCACCCAGACGGCGGCCGCGACGATCGGGATCAGGCCGAGGAGTGCGAGCGCCCACGGCCAGAAAAAGCTCACGCGGCTACCTTCGGTCGGCGGCGTTCGGATGCGATGCGAGCGAGCGGCGTCAACCAGTCACCGTCGGGGGACACAACGATGTGACGCGCACCCGTACGGCGCAGCATCGCGGTACGTCGCGCCGTTTCGTCGGCCGCTGCCGCCGCAAACCGCTCGCGAAACTTCGGATCTGCCGTGTCGATAAGAACGGTGCGCCCGGTCTCGACATCGCGCAGCCGAAGCGGTCCGACGGATGGAAGCTCTCGCTCCCGCCGGTCGCGGATCTCGATCGCGAGGACTTCGTGGCGGCGCGAAAGACCGCCGATTGCGCGCTCAAGGCCGGGTTGATCCGGAAAGTCCGAGAGGATCGCCACGAGGCCACGCCCACGGGCGATGCTGCCGATGGCCTGAACAGCACTGACCAGGTCGGTGCGACCTGGTGGGGCCTCCCCAAGGCCGCGATCCATCTGGCCGATCAGTCGCGTCAATCCTCGTCGGTCGCCTCGTGGTGGATAGATGACCGGCAGCCCACCACCGTTCGTCAGAGCGAGGCCAAGCCGATCATTTCGGCGCCCCATCAGCAGGCCGAGTGCGATCACGATTTCCCGTGAAAGGTCCAGTTTGGTCCGCACCGCCGATCCGAAGGTCATTGAGGGCGAGGTGTCGACCAGTGCCCAGGCGGTCAGCACGGGTTCGATCTCGGGGACGCGAACGTAGACCTCATCGCTACGTGCCGACAGGCGCCAATCCACCCAGCGCACGTCGTCACCGTCCGCGTACGCGCGCGTCAGGGCGGACTCGCTGCCGGGCCCCGGCCGACGACCGCGGCGCTCTCCCTGCAGCAGTCCATCCAGCCTGCGGGAGATACGAAGCTCCGTACGGCGAAGGGCGGCGCGGGCAGCGGGCGAACGGGCTGTCAGGCCCGTCAGATCAGGCAGCGCGCCCGGCACCGATTTCCACCGCAGGCATCGGAATGGTGTCCAGAATCTCGGTCAACACCTGGTCGGGCTTCACCTCAGCGGCAAGCGCATCGTACGAAAGCACGATCCGGTGGCGCAGGCAGTCATGGAAGAGACTGTTGACGTCCTCGGGCAGCACATAGGTCCGGCCGCGCATGACGGCGAGCGCACGGGCGCCGCGAATCAGCGCCAGTGACGCGCGGGGCGAGCCACCGACCTCCAGGTACGGGCCGACGTGTGCCAGGCCTTCCTGATCGGCATTGCGGGTTGCGTTGACCAGGCGAACGGCATACCCACGCACACGATGGTCCACGAACACCCGGTCGGCGGCCTCCTGCAAATCGACCAGCTGATTTGGATCCAAAAGGGTGCGCGCCTCCGGCTTGTCGGAGGCCATACGGCGCACGATCTCTTCCTCGTCCTCCCGGGTTGGGTAGCCAACGATCAGCTTCATCGCAAACCGGTCCAGTTGGGCCTCGGGAAGGGCGTACACGCCCTCGCTCTCGATGGGGTTCTGCGTTGCAAGCACGAAGAACGGTTTCGGGACAGAGTGCGTCTCGCCAGCGATCGAGGCGTGTCCCTCGGCCATCACCTCAAGCAGTGCCGACTGCACTTTGGCGGGGGCACGGTTGATCTCATCAGCCAGGACGAAGTTGGCGAACACCGGTCCGAGGCGGGTTTCCAGGTGGCCGGTCTGACGGTCCAAAATCTGGCCACCGACAACGTCCCCTGGGACGAGGTCTGGCGTGAACTGAATGCGCGCAAACTTGCCGCCGCAGACCCGAGCAGCGGTCTCGAGGGTCAGGGTCTTCGCGAGCCCAGGGACGCCCTCCACGAGCACGTGTCCGCGGGAGAGCAACGCGACGACGAGTCGATCAAGGAGATGGTCTTGTCCGACGATGACGCGCCGCATCTCATAGAGCACCGATTCCAAGCGTTCACGCACTGAAGAATCGGTTGTGGGGACGGGCGTTGGCGGAAACATTCGGCTCCTCTTAGGGGGTTTCGCTAAGCAGGCTGATGACATCGGAGGCTTTCACTGCGAAGCCGATTCCGACGTTGCCCTTAACAGGGCTGAGGATGGAGGTTGGAACGCCAATCAAGCGTCCTTTGAGATCGAACAGTCCGCCGCCCGAGTTGCCGGGGTTAATCGCGGCGTCGGTCTGTATGAGGCGGCTGCCTGCTTTCTCGCGGTCCGTGGCACTGACGATGCCGGTCGTGACGGAGTTCTGCAAACCAAACGGGCTGCCGATCGCGAAGACACTGTCACCCAGGCGGACAGCGGCCTCGCTCCCCTCGGCGATCTGAACGCCGGTTGGAACCGACCCCAGCGGCCGGATGATGGCGAGATCGCGGTCCGCATTGACCCGGATCACGTCGCCATCCATCGTGCGGCCGTCCGCGGTGGTCAACTGGACCCGGGTTGACGAACCGACGACATGCTGGTTGGTCACGATTAGGTTCTTCGGGCCGACGATGACACCGCTCCCCTGTCCGTCTGGAACCCGAACCTCAACCATTGCTGGCTCAACCGTGGAGATGGCGTCTTGCAGGGAGCCTGTCCCCGAGTTCACAACCGGTGTCGATGCGACGACCGTGGAGCTCGACGTGTCTCCTCCGAGTTGGGCGGCAGCGAAGCCCGTGAGGCCGCCAACAACCGCGGCGATTGCGGCAACGGCACCCAGCATCCTCCGCGGGCCTACAGAGGCTTTCGACTTCGCGGATGGCTCGGAGGGTGGTGTCGCAGGAGCCAGGGGCCGAGGCGTCTGCCCAAGGGCGGGCAGCGGCGTCGCCGCGCGCGGGTCGATTTCGGCGCCGGGTCGGGCCGCGAGTGGGGGGAGACGTTCGTTCACGACACATGTTGTATCGAACAAACGTAAGCGCGGGATGAGACAACGCTTAACGCTTGGGTATCTCGGGGAGGCCTACCGTCTCGGCGAGCGCGACTCCAGCTCGTCGGCAAGGCTGTCGGCCAGCATTGCCCGTCCGGCTGCCCGCTGGGCACGGATGCGCGCACGGGCCAGCTGCATTTCGAGGCCTTCGTCATCGGAGGCCCGTTCCTCAAAAGCGGCCTCCAGTTCCTCCACGCGCCGTGCCAAATCGCGGACGCGCTGCCATTCGGCGTCGGCAACTCCTGCAGGGCTGGCATGGCGTTCTCGTATCTCCATGCACACAGGATAGGCTGCCGCTCGGCGTGAGTTCGACTTCCAAAACCCGTCACTTCCGCCTTGTCCGCCACGGGGAGAGCACGTACAATGTGTCGGGACGCCTCAACGGCGATCCCCGGGTCGCCGCGCCGCTCACCCCAATGGGCCGGGCTCAGGTCGCGATCGTCGCAGCGCAGTTCGCCAACATCCCGTTTGATTTCGCTGGGCATACCGGCTTTCCGCGGACGATCGAGACGCTTGAGATCTTGCTCGGAGGTCGATCGCTGCCGACCGAGGTCTTTCCAGAACTCGGGGACGTTCGCCTCGGAATCTTCGAAGGCGGTCCCCTCTCGGACTACCGAGATTGGCGCGCCGAGCACCGGCCGACAGATGCTCCCCCTGGCGGTGAGAGCCGGGTCGAGGTGCTGGCCCGCTACGTCGACGGGTTTGAGCGCCTCGCCGGTGTGGATGCGTTCGAGGCACTCGTTGTCATGCACGACGTCCCGATCCGATTCCTCGCAAACGCTCTCGTTGGGGCCGACCCGCTGGACGGTCCGGTGACTCGGGTCAAGAACGCCGAGGTGCTGCTCGTGGATGAGCACCAGCTCGGCTCAGCATTACGCCGGATGCGCGAGCGCCTGGTGGTCTGACACGGGAATGAGGTGATGGTTCCGGCGAGCGAGACCGAGTCAGCTGGGGCCGCCGTCAGGCGTCCCCAGCGTCTGGAGTGTTGGACCATCGTCCAACACGGAAGTCAGGACGCAGCGTTTCTTGCAGATCGGGAATCTTCGAGGAACCCAGGACGCCCGTATCGCAATGTGTCGCAGCCGTTGGAACGACATCGGTATTTCCGTGTCAGACCACCTAACTGGGTAGCGACTCGACCGGGGTGGACGCCTGGGTGGAGGTCGCGTCCGCTGTTCTGCCGGTACGCCGACGTCGGCGTCTGCGACGGGCACTTGCTGGACCACTCGTCGTCGGGGCGGTTTCCTCGGGCCCCCCACGATCGGCCTTGCGCGCGGGAGCTTCCGGAGTCACTGCTGGCGTCTCGTTGGTCAGTGACGCTGCCCGCAGGCGGCGTCGGCGCCGACGCCGAGAGGGGCTTGGGCGCTCGCCGCCATCTGGCGTTGCGGACGCGGTACCGGTGAGGACTTCCCATGACGGCAGACGCGGAAGCTTCTGCTGCAGGGCCGTCCACTGTCGGCGCCCGCCGAGCGACTTGGGCGCAAATGCTGAGACCGCCGTGCGAATCGCTCGGCGACCGTCGGCGGTCGAAAAGTCGGTCGCGCCGATCGCACCAAGTAGTTCGGCCCACCCGCCGCAGCGCATGACGGCCTGAACCACGCGCCGGACGTGTTCACTGCGGGCGGGCAGGTCATCCGGTCCGAGTGTCAGAACCAGGCGCGCCGCCTGAGCGAGACGCAGCGCTCCAGCATCCTTCGGGAGGACGGGATCCGGTGCCGCCCCGCCAGCAGCGCGCAACCAGATGCCGATCAGGCCGAGTTCACCGCCGTTGGTGATGATGTGACGCGCCTCCCAGGAGGCGATCCGGTGCAGTTCGTGGTTTCGCCCGGGTCTGCCGGTGTCGGCCAGGCCCCGTGAAACGTCCCAGGCCCATGCCGGGGCCCATGAGGACGCTTCCTCCAGCGTTGACCAACGTTTGCGGCGGTCGCTGGACCGACCAAGTTGCTCAAGCTGGGGAAGCCGCTCCCACTTTCCGGTCTGGGCGGCATGCCACCAGATTGCCCGGAGGCGCTCCCGGTTCGACATCCGAAGGCGATCCAGTACCGAACGCGGAGCATCCGCCGGAAGGGCGGCGCGAAGCTCCGGCTGCACCAACAGCGCGAGCGCCCACGCGCGCCAAAGCGTCTGATCGGCACCCGGCTGCGAGCGTCGGTGGACGACTCCGGAAAGGCCCCACCACGCAAAGGCCCCGTCTGATGAGATCCCAGCTGAGACAAGATCGGCCACCTCGGCGCACTCCACCTCGCGTCCGGCCGCCTCAATCCAGTCTTCGCGGAGAGAGGAGGGGAGAAGGCCCGGATCGGCGTCGCGCCAGCCACCGTTCGTAAGGCCACCGAGGATGTCCCGCAAATCGGCGCCGGGATTGACGAGTCGGGGTCGCTCGCCTTCCTGCTCGGCCAGCAACTTCGCGGCCTGGGCGAGTTTCCCGCGCTCCGACGTGTCGGCAGGGCCAGCAACGCGGCCGAGCGGGTTGTACCAGCCCATGCCAAACAGGTCGTGACTCGTCTGCACGCCCATCGGGTCGCCCACGGGAAGGAACTCGACGGACACGGCTTCTTTGTCCGGAGCGGGGCGCATTACGCGACCGAGGCGCTGGACGAATACCCGCTCGGAGGTCGTCGGGGCAAGGTGCATCACGACCGACGCGCGCGTTTCGTCCCAGCCTTCGGTGAGAAGGTCGGCGTTACAGAGCACGTCGATCCTGCCGATGGCGAAGTCCTTCAGCACACGTTGAAGATCGCGCGGCGTGGTTTGCCCGGACACCGCCGCGGCCTTGACGTTGCGCGCGGTCATCTCGTCAGCCAGCGCATGGGCCTGGGCCACGGTTGCCGTATAGGCCACGCCCGCGAGTCCAAGCGGCGCAAAGTGCTCTGCCCAGACATCCGCGCAGGCGCTGTGCCAAAGGGCCTTATCGAGGGCGCGCCCGAGGCTTGCGGCGTCGAAGTCGCCCCGGACGCGGGCGACGCCGGAGAGATCTACCGCGCGCTCCACGCGCAAACTCCGCAACGGACAGAGGATCCCGCGATTGATCGCTGAGAGGCGGTCGAGGGTCGCAGCGACCGGCCCAAACACCTGCTCAACGTGTCCTGTGGTTGTGGCTGGCGTGGCGGTGAACCCGACGATCAACGCATTCTCTGCACGGTCCAGCAAGAGCCGCGTTTGCGCGCCGAGCGTGGTGTGCGCCTCATCGCAGATCAGGAGGTCGATCTGCTCCCAATCCATGTCCTGCGTATGGCGAAGCGCGGCTTGGTATGTGCAGATTGCGATGCCCGGTTGTCCCACCATGTGCGTCCCATCGAGCGTATACGGCACCCCAGGGAAATGGCGCGCGAGTGCCGCGGCCGTCTGTTCGGCGAGGTTCCGGCGCGGAACGAGGACGAGTGCTGAGCCTCCAAGGGCGGCGGCGAGTGCGCAGAACGTGATGGTTTTTCCCGAACCGGTCGGTGCATCCACCCACGTTCGCGCTGTTCCTGCGGCGATGCGGCCCAGGAGTTGGTCGAGCGCTTCCAGCTGATGGTCGCGAAGTTCGACGTGGGGCCACGCGGCCCGTGCGTCATCCAACGCTGCCTTCAGCGCCTCGGCTCTTGCGGGTCCACCCGCGATCTCAATGCTGCGGTCTGCCGTACCCCACCCCACAGCGGCCGTGCCTGCGCCGCGTCGATGTGACGGTGTCGCTTCTCATCCCGAACATGCTGATCTGGCGCGCGGTTGTCAAAACGCAGCGCCCTTGGGACACCTGAGACTATAGCGGGGTCCTCGGCGGCACGTGCGAGTCGTCCTGCGAGCGGCATACAGTCCACCCTGTACGGCGACGACGAGGGAACAGCACTGATGACGAACTTGCGTGGAAGCGGCCTCTCCAACTCCTGGGTGCGGCCCCTGATTCTTGGCCTTTCGTGCGCCATCATCGGCTTTGTCGGTGGTTGGGTGATCAATAAGGGCAACGGTCCCTCCGTGACGATCCCTCAGCTCAATCGTGACTTCTCAAACGCGGCGACTGCACCTGCGGGCAAGACCACGACCATTCAGGAACAAGGAAGCGGAACCGACACCACGGCTGCCGTGCCGCCTCCCGACCGAGAGGCCATCGTCGTTGCCGTGCTCAACGGATCGGGGAAGAACGGGCTTGCGGCGACCACCGCGGGACGCTTGCGCACCATTGGCTATAAGCAGGTGAGTACCGGCAACGTTCCACCGGCGACCGGCCAGACCACCACCTACTTCCGCACCGGTAACCGTCCGGCTGCCGGTCGTGTCGCGGAGGACCTGGGTTTCGGGCAACTCCTCACCGCGCTCCCGGCCGGGATCGCCGCGCCGCCAGCCGCCCAGGTGGTCGTCGTCCTTCGCGCCACCTAGCTCGACTGGAATGACCGGGAGCCCGCCGATCCGCGTCGGTCTTCGGCTGCCCCAGTACGCGACGGGGTGGCCAGCGCTGCGGGACTCCGCCTGCCGCGCCGAGGCACTTGGTTTTGACGGGTTGTGGCTGAACGACCACCTGTGGACCCCTGGTCGCCGTCACGCTGATCCCGCTTTCGACGCGCTCACGACGCTCGCTGCGCTCGCTCCCCTCACCTCGCGGGCGCGGCTCGGGACGATGGTGCTCTCGGCCTCGCACCGCCTGCCAGCGGTCGCCGCCAAGGCGCTCACCCTCATCGACGTCATCTCGAATGGACGTCTGGTCGTCGGCCTGGGTACCGGGTCCGACCGGGCTGAGCACCAGGCCTACGGCATCGCCTTTGGGACCCCGGTCGAGCGCACTGCTGGTGTCCGGCAGACCCTCGACGTGATCCAAGCGATGGCCGCTGGAACCGATGCGGCCCACGTTGACGGAGTTCTGGACGCTGCCCCGGGCCGGCCAGGATCGCGGCAGCGCCCACACCCGCCGATCTGGCTGGCGGCGCACGGCCCACGGCTGCTGGATCTTGCGGGACGCCGCGCCGACGGCATCGTCGCAGCCTTCTGCGAGCCGGGGGTTGTGGCCGAGCGCCTCGCCGTAGCCGCAGCGGTCCGTCCTGACGGCGCCGTCCCGCTCGCCGTTTGCGCCTATCTCTACGTCCATCCTGTCCCCGCAGACCGGGAGGCACTCCACTGGCTCGCCCCCGAGGCGGAGGCGCTTGGGACCACACCCAAACGCCTCCTTCGGTGGCTTGCCGCGAAGGGCATGGTTGGCAGCGGCGATGAGATTCGGGAGCGACTGGCCGAGTACGCGGCTTTCGGCGTGACGGACGTTGTCCTGGTGCTCGCCAACCGCGTCCCCCAGGACGCCGTTGAGGCATTGGCGGACGCGGTGCTCCAACCCCGGGGCGTCGCACCCGCCACTCCAACGACGGACGCTCCCAGCCGTGAAGCCAACCTGGTGCATTTGCTGCTGGGCCGTCGCCGCGCGGCGGGATTGGGGGCGGAGCTCGCCGTGATCGACGACGAGGGCGAGCTCTCCGTGGACGAACTGTCCGACCTCGCCGAGCGGGCGAGTGGACACCTGGCGAGCGTCGGCGTTCGGGCGGGGGAGCGAGTGGTGGTCGCCGCCCGCGACAGTCGCCACTGGCTCGCTGCGGTCCTTGGCGCCGCGGGCCGAGGGGCAGTGGCCGTGCCGGTCGACCCCAAGGCTCCGCCCGACGTCCTCCTCGGAATCTTGAATGATTGCGAACCGAGCGCGCTCGTCGTTGACGACCCGGAGGGCGCGCCGCAGGGTGACTGGACGGTGATTCCGGCGCGGTCACTTGGCGAGGGACCACCGCTCGCGCCGAAGGCCGTTCATCTGGCGGATCTCGCCTACATCGTCTACTCGTCGGGCAGCACGGGGCGGCCGAAGGGAGCGATGCACGCCCACGGGGACCTGCGCGCCGGAATTGAGACCTACGCCGCCCAGGTCCTCAAGCTTGGTCCTGGCGACCGCTGCCTTTCGGCCGCGCGCCTGTTCACCTCACTCGGCTTCGGCAATGGCTTCTTCCGACCACTCGGCTGTGGTGCGGCGATCGTCCTGACATCCCCGTCCCCCACGGTCCGTTCGATCCTCGGCGCGGTCGAACGTAATGGGGTAACCGTCCTGACGGGTGTGCCGACCTTCTGGGCGCAGCTCGCCGACTTCGCGGCTCGTCATCCGGTGGGCGACGCCCTGTCGACCGTGCGCCTCGCTGTCTCATCAGGAGACAGCCTTCCGCCCAACATCGCCGAGTCGGTGCGAACAGATCTTGGCCTCGATCTCATTGAGGGCCTCGGTTGCTCGGAATGCTCAAACGTCGTCATCTCATCGCGTCCGGGCGCTCGGGCCACGGAGGGAACCGGCGAAGCCGTTCCCGGGATCGACCTCCAGCTGATGGACCCCGACGGTCGGCCGGTCCCCGATGGAGAGCCTGGGCGACTCTGGATACGGAGCAGCTCAAACACCAGCGGATACTGGCGCCGCCCCGACCTCACCCGCGAGACCGTCATCGGAGGGTGGATCAAGACGGGCGACGTCTTGACCTGCACGAATGGGACCTACCGCTACGTCGGTCGCACAGATGCGCTGTTCAAGGTGGACGGGACGTGGGTGAGCCCCGGGGAGATTGAGCACGCGCTCCTGTCCCACCCCGCCGTCTCGGAGGCCGCCGTCGTCGGCAGGCCGGACGACCGAGGCCTTACTCACCCGGCAGCGTTCGTGACCCTCACCGCACCGCTCGCTGATCCAGAGACGGAGTTACGTCGTCACGTCGCCCAACTCCTAGACCGCCGCCGCGCCCCGACGACGGTGCGCGTCCTGAGTGCGTTACCCCGCCTCGCCTCCGGCAAGCTCGACCGTCTGGCCCTCAGGTCGTAGCGAGCGTTGGAGCGGGCATAGGTGACGAAAGCCACGACCTGCTGGATCGCCCACCCATGGCCCCGAGTCGAGCACGACCTTCCGGTGGCGGCGACAACCCGAGCGAGGTTCTGGAGGAACCGTCTGAGTTCTTGCTCGTTGAGGGGAGCGTAAGTTCGCGTTGAAATCTTCCCCTGGTGCACTCGTGATTGGATTCCTGGTGTTTGTGAGTCAGCGTTGTCGACGGTTTCTTGTGGCCCTCGGCCTGACGGGTCTGCCCCCAGTTCGGTTGACGAACCGCCTACTCCCCGCGGATTGACCATTCCTCGACGAGGCCCTCAAGGTTGCGGTCTAGGAATCCTTGGCCGGAGTTGATCACCAGGCGGTTCGCTCCGGTGTCCCATGGACGTTTCGCTGCGATGGGACGGCAGAGGTAGAGTTCGTCCTTGGCGCGTGTCACGGCGACGTAGAAGAGGCGTTCTTCCTCGTCCAGGTTGCCTTCGCTGACGGCCCAGCCGGATGGGAACGAACCGGACTCGACCTGCAAGACGAAGACCACGGGCCATTCGAGGCCCTTGGCCTGGTGGACGCTTGAGAGCGACACCCTGCGTGCTGGACCGGAGATGTCCTCGTCGGCCTCGACGCGCTCGGCGAGTTGAAGGTCGCTGAGGAAGGGCTCGATTCCGTCGGCTCGGGTCGCGAGTTCCGCGAGGCGGGCGAGGTCGGCTTCACGGTCGCGCCAGTTCGGGTAGGTCCGCTCCAGTCGGTCCCGGTACCACTCGGACTGCGCGACGTGACGGACGATTGCCTCGGGGCGATCCATTGCGAGGATGGTTTGGATCTCGGCGGCTGCTCGCGTGAGGGCCGTGCGTCCGGCTCCTCGCGCTGGGACGGCGGCGATGGCCGCGGCCGCATCGTCAGACCCGGCGATGGCAGCCATCGCGCGCGCGACACTCGCGGGGCCGATTCGGTCGAAGAGGCCGAGTGCCCGCCGCCAGGCGATCTCGTCGCGACGATTGTGATGCACTCGGAGAAACGCGACGGCGTCTTTGATGTGGGCGCTCTCGACAAACCGTGCCCCGGAGTACAGCTCGAACTCGACCCCCGCGGCCGAAAGGGCGAGTTGCAGATCCACCGAGTGGTGATGCGCCCGGTAGAGGACCGCGATGTCGCCCGCCTCGTGGCCCTCGTTCATCAGGTCGGCGATCCGCTGGACGACGAACCCGGCCTCCTCCTCCACCGAGGCGCAGAAGGCCACTACCGGGTGAGCCCCAGCGTTCGTACGGGCCGCTGTCAGGTTACGTTGGTAGCGATTGTTCTCGGGAAGCATCGCCTGGGCGAGCCCGACGATCTCCGGTGTGGAGCGATAGTTCGATTGCAGGGGGAACACCGTTGTGCCGGGCGTCGCTGCAAACCTGGAGACCGCTTCAGGGTCGGCTCCGCGCCAGCCGTAGATGGACTGGTCGGGATCGCCGACAACCATCAGGTGCCCGTGAACGGATGCGAGCGACTCCGCGAGGCGCGCCTGAAGTGGGTTGACGTCGTGGAACTCGTCAACA
The DNA here is from genome assembly GCA_043746815.1 of Thermoleophilia bacterium. Taxonomy (GTDB): domain Bacteria; phylum Actinomycetota; class Thermoleophilia; order Miltoncostaeales; family Miltoncostaeaceae; genus JAYTQG01. The sequence goes on from JAYTQG010000007.1 coordinate 14,521, forward strand.
AGGACAGCTTTGAAACCGGCGGCGAGGCGTTCACTCGCACGCGGGTGCTCTTCCATCAGTCGACATACGAGCACCATGAGGTCGGCATAGTCGACGGTGCCCATTGCCGTTTTGCGTTCCGCGTACCGCATCGCGATCTGCTCGATGATCTCGGCCCGGTCCACGAGACGAGGGTTCCGCTCGATGGCGTAGGCAGCGGCATCACGCCCCAGCTCGGCCGCAAGGCCGAAGCCGTTGGCGAGGTTCGCCGGTGAGGGCAGGCTTGGCCGACTCTCAAGCGACCCGAGCACTTCATCCCTGCAGACCGCGACCAGATCGGCCTGATCCTCACTGTCCAGAATCGTGAACTCAGGAGCCAGTCCGACGAGGGTTCCGTACTGGCGAAGGATGCGGTGGGCGATGGCATGGAAGGTGCCCGACCAGGCGCCCGTGAGGTCGACGCCCGCGACGTTCGCGGCCCGCCGCGTCATCTCCCGCGCGCCCCGCCGGGTGAAGGTGGCGAGCAGCATCGTCTCGGGCGCCGTCCCGGTTTGGGCAAGGTGGGCGAGGCGGTGGACGATCACACGGGTCTTGCCCGAACCTGCGGCCGCGAGTACCAAGGCTCGCCCGGGAGGCGATTCGACGGCTGCGAGCTGCTCCGGGTCGAGGGCGTTTCGGATCGCATCTGACGCGCCGCGCGGAGCCGTGGGTCGAAGACGGTAGAGGCGCCGCCCAGCCGGATCGACCGCCAGCGGGTCGCGGGGCGCGGTCGCGTCCAGGCGGGCCTTTTGCGCCTCAATATGCGGCAGGGTTGGGGGTGCTGCCTGGCTTCGTGGGTACCCGGCAGGCATCAGGTCAGCATAGGTGTCGTGGCGGACACCAGTTCGCTTTTCGGTGGCCTGGGGTGTGGTGCTGGCCAATGCGTCCCGCCGCTCAGGCATGCTGACGGGTGCATGGATCGCGTTGACGTCGCAGTCATTGGAGCTGGCCCAGCGGGGTCGACAACCGCCTACCGCCTCGCCGCAGCGGGCATCTCGGTCATGATGATCGATCGCGCCCGGTTTCCGCGCGATAAACCGTGCGGTGGCGGTGTGACCGTTCGGGGCGTGGCGCTTATCCCGATGTCGATCGATCCGGTTGTCGAGGCCATTGTCGACCGCGTGTCGATTCGCCTGCGCTACGGGGCAGAGGTTGAGCACACGAACGCGACGCCCTACGTCCTGATGACTCAACGCCGTCGCTTGGATCATCATCTCGTGCAAGGCGCCCAAGAACAGGGTGCGCTTCTGCGCGAAGGGGCTCGGGTTCGCCAGATCGACCGGACCGGAGCCGGGTGGATGGTGCGCGGCGAAGGGTTCCAGGTTGTCGCGGACGTGATCGTGGGCGCGGACGGCGCGAACGGAATCAGTACGCGGGCCCTTGGCCTTGGGGGGATCGTCGAGTACGGGGTCGCGCTCGAGGGGAACCTTCCCTACGAAGGGGCGATCGATGATCATTCCAAGCGCGCGGTGATTGAGCTTGGCAATGTGCCTGGGGGCTACGGCTGGGTCTTCCCGAAGGGCGACCACGCGAACTTCGGCGTCGGCGGCTGGGACTCGGAGGGGCCGCACCTGCGCGGGCACCTGGACCGTCTTTGCGCGGCATATGGCGTCACGGCGAGTCAGTTGGAATCGGTCCGCGGGTGGCGCCTGCCGGTCCGCACCAAGGGAACGATGCTCGCCACCGGGCGTGCCCTTGTCGTCGGTGACGCCGCTGGGATGGTGGATCCCCTCTCGGGCGACGGCATGTACGAGGCGTTCTTCACAGGACTGCACGCTGCCACTGCGGTGACGGATCTCATCCAGGGCCGCTCCACGAGCCTGATGGGATACGAGCGCACTATCCGTGACGCCTTGACGCGCCACAGCGTGATGACGCTCGGGGCAAAGTTTGGGGCTGATCGGTGGCCGGGCCTCGCGTTCGCGATGGCCCGTTCATCCCTCGGGCGCCGCGGCCTGCGTCGCTATCTCCAGGGGCGCGTCGATCCGCCCGCGCCCGAGCGCTACGGGACCAGTGCCTGGAGGGGAGCCGAGGCGGCCGTCAGGCGGTTGACTCAGCGTTCGACGTAACCATCTCCTGGCGCATTTGCTTCTCCCGCCGAGCGATCACCAGGCCAATCGCCGTCGCAACGCCAAATGCAATCAGCAGGCCGATCCAAGGGCGATCTTCAAAGGCCTTACCGCCCAGATAGCCGATGATCGCCGCCTGGGACGACCACGCCAGCGCACCCAGCGCATCGAACGTCGCGAAGCGCTTGTAGGCCATATGGCCCGCACCGCACGACATGTTCAGTGCGATCCGAAGACCTGGGAGAAAACGCCCAACAAACACCAGCGCCGAGCCCTGGCGGGCGATCATCCCCTCTGCTGCCGTGATGCGCTCCTCTCCCGCCATGCGGACGAGGAGTCGGCGGATCGGCCCGCCGCCTGCCCGGCCGATGAAGTAGGCGACGGAATCACCGATCATGGCCCCCACGGTGCCAGCAAGGATGATCCAGTAGAGCTTCAGATCCCCCTTGGCCGCGACGACGGCAGTCGCGATGATCGCTGTCTCGCCGGGGAGCACCGGGAAGATCCCATCGCCAGCAACGATGAGCAACACGGCGATATAGCCGTAGCTGACTGCCCACTCTGTGAGACCGCTAAAAAACCCCATACGCGGAAAACCACCCGTTGTTGGTGCTTCACTACTGCGTGACGATGTTCTCGCCGAACCCCAACCCTCAACGTCCGGTAAGAATCGCCGAAACTGGACTAGTGACGCTCTCCATGATGACAGGCACCACGTGACCAGTCGACGGAACGTCGGATTGCTGCTCAGTGCCGCCCTTGCGGCCCTCCCCGTCGCGGGAGCACTCGGAGCGGGATCGGTCGCGCCCGCCTACTCGACGGCAGCTTCAGCCAAACCGACGGGGTGTCAGCTCCGTGGGCCCGGCCTCGCGGATGCCCCGACCCCTGCAGGCTCCTACACGGCACGGTTGATCGCGCCCTCGACGACCGTTCGTCGGCTGCCGTCGCTGTCGGCGAAACCATTTCGAACCCTCCGCGCGATCGCACCCCTGAATGGCGGGGATGTCAACCTGCTGGTCACCGGCCGCGCGTGCGATGACCATCAGCGGGTATGGCTACGGGTCCGCATTCCCCAGCGACCAAACGGAAGCCAAGGGTGGGTGCGTCGGGATCCCTTCGAGCTGCGCCGCAACGCCTTTCGCATCGTGATCGACCAGAGCGATTTCTTTCTCACCGTCTTCGAAAACAACCATCGCGTGCTGCGGGCCCGTGTCGCGGTTGGAAAGCCGGAGACACCAACACCATTCGGTCATTTTGCGATCGCAGAGAAGATTTACACGAACAGCCCCGGCGGCTTTCTCGGACCGCTTGTCATGCCCACAACGGGCTTCTCCGAGACCCTGAACGAGTACGCGGGCGGGAACGGGCGCTTCGCCATCCATGGCACCTCGAAGCCGGTCTTCATTGGAACGCGGGCGAGCCACGGGTGTATCCGGATGCTGAACTTTGACGTCATCCGCCTTGGAAAGATCGTCCGGCCGGGGACACCAATTCTCATCCAGCCGTGACCCTGGGGCGTCGGTCGAGCCTCTGGGCGATGGCCGGAGATCCGCAGACGAACTGAAGCAGCCACGGGGTTCGCGGTACTGCCCGGTGACGTATGTGCGATAATCACGGTATGTCCGATCCTCTGCCCCAAGAAGTCGTCGATTCCATCTCCGTGCTCGATGGTGACCTCGCCGAGCAGATCCGAGAGGCACTTGAGCCCGTCGCAGCCGAGATCGGTCCGCGTGAGATCGCGGTGATCGATCGTCTCTCGAAGGGAATCGCGAGCAATGCTCCGGCCTCCGAGTTGAATGCCTTCGTGCGCCTGCTTCCCGTGACGGTCAGTCGCGTGCTCCAGATCACGCTTGAGCCGGTTCTCACCAAGGCATAGCGCTCTCCCTCGCAGCTTCCTACGCGACCCTCTGCCTCGGGCAGGGGCTCGTTGCTGCGGCCCCAGTCAGATGTACTCGCTCGGCCCGTCGCGCCCTCACCGGCTTGCTGGTTCCGGCAGTTGCTCTTGTCGTGGGAGTGTTGCTCATTCGCGCGGTTTCCGGCGGGACGACCCTCCTGGCCACGCTCGCGACCGTTGGGGCACCGGCCGGGGCGGCGCTCTGCGGGTTTGCAGCCGGTTGGCGCGCACCCTGGTGGACGGCGGCGGCCGCGACCTTGCTCTATGGGACCGCATGGTTCGGTTCGGGGCCCATTGCTGAAGCCGCCGGTATTGCGCTCATCGGCGGGTGCTGTCTCTTCCTGGCCCGCTGGGTTGCAGGTGGCGCACCGCCCCCGGTAATCGTCGCGGGGCTCGTACTGCTGGTTGCAGTGGACTGCGTCCTTGTGCTGGGCCTTGACGCGGTGCGGCCAGCGACGATTGCGTTGCACGCCGCGCGACCAGTCGGGTCCCCACTCGGCGGCGGTCACCCCTTACCGGATCTTCAGGACGCCACGTTCGGGACGGCGCTGATGGGGTGGCTGGACATCTTCGCGCCAGCCGTGCTTGCCGTCCTCATGACGGGCGCTCGCACGCCACGGTTTGTCGCCGCGGCCGCGACCGTGCTGGCGGGTTGGGCCTGGGGAGCCCTCCTCCTCGTCCGGCCGGAGATCCCGGCCACCGTTCCCGTCCTTGCCGGGTGTGGTGTTTGGTTTTTACACGACAGGATGAAAAATCACGGAAGCCACCTAGAATCGCCCGCATGATCACACGCCCCCTCGTGGTACTCGCCGGTTGCGCTCTTGTCGCTGGCAGCGCGCAGACCGCCCTCGCAGCAGGACCCCGTCTCGTCAAGGTCGCCCAGGTGGCGAACCCGGTCGCGATCGTGGCTCCGAAGGCCAGTAAGCAGTTCTTCGTTGTCTCGCAACCCGGCAAGATCTTCCTGATCGTCGGCGGGAAAGTACAACGAACGCCCTTTCTCGACCTCACCGACCGCGTGACCTACGGCGGGGAACGTGGACTGCTTGGGCTCGCGTTCCATCCCGACTACGCCACCAATGGACGCTTCTTCGTCAACTACACCGGCGCTGAGGGTGCGACCACGGTTGTCGAGTTCGCCCGTCAATCGCCGACGGTCGCGAACCGCGACAGCGCCCGCACGCTCCTCACCATTGCCCAGCCGTATGCGAATCACAATGGCGGCAACCTGGCGTTTGGACCCGACGGAATGCTCTATATCGGGATGGGCGATGGCGGTTCCGGTGGTGACCCACAGGGCAACGGGCAGCGTCTCGACACCCTGCTTGGAAAGATGCTTCGCATCGACGTCAACGGGCCGCAGCCATACGGCATTCCGGCGGACAACCCATTTGTGAAGACCACTGGAGCGAAGCCGGAGATTTGGGCCTATGGCCTGCGTAACCCGTGGCGCTTCTCGTTTGACCGCGTCACTGGTGATTTGTGGACCGGGGATGTGGGTCAGGACGCGTGGGAGGAAATCGACCATGTCCGGGCTGGCAAGGCGGGCGTCAACTACGGATGGAACACGCGCGAGGGCCGTCATCCGTTCCAGGGCGGTCGCACCGCTCGCGGTCGGATCACGGACCCAGTGGCCGACTATGCGCACGGATCGGCTGGTTGCTCAGTGACCGGCGGGTTTGTCTACCGCGGCGCGAGCGTCCCCTCACTTCGGGGCCGCTACGTCTACGGGGACTACTGCTCGGGACGCATTTGGACGCTTCCGGCGACCGGTCCCGCGGGGGTGCCGCGTGAGATCACCGGCCAGCTTGGCGTCAAAGTTACCGGGCTGTCGACCTTCGGCGAAGACGCTGCTGGTGAGCTGTACTTGGCGATGAACGACTCGGGTGGGATCTACCGGTTCCGAAAGTAGACCCCAGGGGACTCCGAGAGCTCGCAGCGGCGTAGTACGACCATGAACCGACGATCCTTTCTTGGTGCCGCGGCCGCCGCGCCCTTCGCGGCCCGTGCCAGCATCGCCCATGCCACCGCCGGACGGTCCCGCGCACTCGCCTTGGTCACAGCTGACGCGGAGCGCCGAGTGGTCGTCGTGGACTTGGCGTCCGGCGATGTCATCAAACGCATCGCAGTTGGCGCCGGTCCCCGAAGTATCGAAGCCGTTGCCGATGGACGCTTGGCCGTGGTCGGACACTTCAACGACCGGTTGATCAGCATCATTGACCTCCGAACCCTGCGGCTGGTTGGGGAGATCGGCGACATCGGTGAGCCCCGCTACACCGCGGCGCACCGCGATGGTCGGCACGCTCATGTCACGGACTCTGCCCGCGGCGAGCTGGTGACCGTCGACCTTGTGAAGCGTCGGATTGTGGCGCGGGTGGAGATCGGCGCGTTCGCGCGTCACGTCACGATCGACCCGTCCAGTACGCGAGTGATCGCCGCCCTGGGTTCGCGGGCCCCGCAGATCGCCGTTGTCGATGTTGACGATCCCCTCCATCCGAAACTGGTGCGCCGGTTTCATGCAGTTGACGCGGCCCATGATGTCGCCGCTGCACCCGACGGTCGGCTTGCCTGGATCTCATCGGGCGCGACTCGACGTGTTGCGATTCATGACCTCGCGACGGCGCGGGTCTTGACGACGGTCGACGGTGGCCATTGGCCCCAGCACATCGCCCATCTCGGCAACCTGACCTACGTGACCAGCGGCGACGATGGCACGCTGACGGTCTTCGAGACCGCGACGGGCCGCCGGGTTCGCGCCCACGGCGTTCCCGATGGCTCCTACAACGTTGTGGCCGCAGCCGGCTACATCGTGACGCCATCGTTGGACCGGGGAACGCTGACTACCCTCCCGCCTGGGGGACGCAGCGCTCGGGTCGTGCAGGCCGCACAACACGCGCACGACGCATGCATTTCGATACGTTAGCGAGGTGACGACCGACTCAGCCGTGATCCCGTCCGAAGGATGGGGAGTCTGCCACCTGTTTCTTCGATCAAGCGGTGGCGACGGCGCCTGCATTCGTGACGCCGTTCAGCGATTTTGCGCTACCGAGCCACAGCAAGTGATCGCCTTCTCGGTCCTTGGCGGACGGGCCGACATTGGACTGATGGCGATCGCTCCTGACCTCGATGCCATCGACGCACTGACTAAGGACGTCCTTAGCGGGCCGGTCGAACACGTCTATTCGTTCGTATCACTGACCGAATCAAGTCCGTACACGAGCACTGAGGAGGATGAGCGCGCCCGGCTCGTCGCGAGCGGTGAATCCGACATCGCGTCCAAGCTCGACGCATGGCGAACGCGGATGGACGCGTACCGCGACGCCCGCCTTCATCCGCAACTGCCTCCGAAGAAGCTCCTTGCCTTCTACCCGATGTCAAAGACCCGTGAAGCTGGCGCGAATTGGTACGAGCTCGACTTTGCTGAACGCAAACGCCTGATGCTCGGCCACGCGATCGTGGGACGTAAATACGCGGGACGAATTCTCCAACTGATCACCGGGGCGACGGGCTTGGATGACTGGGAATGGGGGGTCACACTCGCTGCTGACGATCCGGCGGCGATTAAGGCGATCGTCGAGGAGATGCGCTACGACGTCGTGAGCGCGAGGTATGGCCTGTTTGGACCCTTTTGGGTCGGACTGGTGAAGCCGGTCGACGAGGTACTGGCGCGCGCAGGACTCGCCCTGTGAGCCCCCGTGATCTTGACGCCGAGCTGCGCGCGGCCGGGCAAGGCCACCTCGTTGACGCCGTTTCCCGTTCCACGCAGCTGCGCAGGCAGGTCGAGGCGCTCGATCTCGACATGATCGCGGACCTTGTGCGGCGGTTCGTGCACAGTGACGAGACGCACCCGGCAATGAACCTGGATCCCCCGGATGTCGTCCGTGTCCCAGCGACCGATGACGAACGCGAACGGGATCGAGTTGCCCGGGAGGCGGGCGAACACGCGATTCGTGCAGGTGAGGTCGCCCTGGTTCTGGTCGCCGGTGGTCAGGGCACGCGTCTCGGATTCAATGGGCCGAAGGGTGATTTTCCGTTCGGGTCGATCACCGGCCGAACGCTTTTCTCGCATCACGCTGCGAAGATCGCGGCGCTCCGGGGACGCTACGGCACGACCACCCTGCCCTGGTACATCATGACCTCACCGGAGAACGACTCAGCCACCCGGGCAGCGTTCGAACGGGAGGACTGGTTCGGGCTCGACCCTGCCAGCGTGCACTTCTTGGTGCAGGGAACGATGCCCGCGGTGGATCGTGAGACGGGTGCGATCCTTCTCGCAGACGCCGACAATCTCGCGCTGTCGCCGGACGGACACGGAGGGCTTCTCTACGCACTGATCCGGGACGGCCTCATCGACGAGATGCGTCGAACGGGTGTGCGGACGCTCTTTACCTTCCAGGTGGACAACCCACTCGTTCGTATCGCGCGCCCAGAGTTCGTTGGATACCACCGTCTCGCCGGGGCTGAGATGTCGAGTGTTGTTGTGCGCAAACGTGAGGCCGCCGAACGGATGGGCGTCGTCGCAAAGACCGGGTTCACTACCATGCTCGTCGAGTACTCTGACCTCCCGGTCGAGCTCGCCGAACGGCGCCTTCCCGATGGTTTGCTTGCCTTCTGGGGGGGATCGATCGCCGTCCACTGCATTGAGCTGGCCCTGGTTGACCGTATCGCCGCAACCGGTGGTCGCCTGCCGTTTCACAAGGCTCTGAAGCCCGTTCCCCACATTGACCACGCGGGGCACCCGGTGATCCCCGACGGCCCAAATAGTGTCAAGTTCGAGAGTTTCATTTTTGACGCGCTCCCGCTCGCGACGGCAACGGAGACCGTCGAAGCACGACGCGGCGAAGAATTCTCGCCGATCAAGAACGCGGTGGGCTCCGATTCCCCGGAGAGCGCGCGTCGCGACCTGAATCTTCTGTTTGCTGGTTGGCTGGCCGAGGCGGGGATTGAGGTCCCGCGGGACCCAGCCGGGCACCCGGTCCACGCGATCGAGATCGACCCGCGTCGTGCATTGACGAGCACGGACCTCACGGGCGTGACGGACATCGATACCACCGGGCCGATACTGATCGCGCCCGAGGCTCAAGCAATCGACTGATTCGCCGATACGACATTGGTGACGCACTCGGATTGTCCGGCGCGTCGGTGTGGAGGTAGCGGCGTGGGGCGCGACGACCGGTGAACACTTTCGAATGGGCGCTCACAACGGCCCTTGGCCTCAGTGTGCTCCTCTGCGCTGCGCTCGCACTCCGAAACCGTCAACTCGCGGGTCGGATTCGTTCGTTGACCGGTGGCATGATGGATCCGCTGACCGGCCTCCCGAACCGCACAGGATTTCACGCAACCCTCGCCGAGGAGGTTCGCGAGGCCCGCGCCGATGCCCGCGAGCTGAGCGTTGTCGTGATTGACATCGACAATTTCGAGCAGCTGGATCACCGTCGCGGTCCGTTGGCTGGCGACGCCCTCGTGATCGAAGTTGCCAGCGGCCTTGGACACCATGCTCGCGCGCGCGACACCATCGCCAGACTCGGTGCGGGGGAGTTTGCGTGGATTCTTCCCGACACTGACCGTCGCACCGCGCACCGCGTGGTGGCCCGGGCACGGCTTGGAGTGGCGACTCCCACGGCTGGCGAACTCGGCCCCATTTTCCTGAGCGTAGGGATCGCCGATCTTGCCCGCGCGGGAACCGGGGAGCGCCTGTATCCACGTGCGATCGAGGCACTCCAGGTCGCCCGTGAGCGTCGCGCACCGGCCGAGGCCGCCCCGAAAGAGAGCCCGCCACAGGTCGGAACGGAACTGAGTCGTCGTCCCCTGCAGCGCGTGCGCTCGATGGCGCGGGACGTTGATTCACGCGACGGAGGCGACGAACACTCAGCCCGTGTCGGAGATCTCGTCGCGGCGATGGCGGGCGCGATGGGCTGGGATGCGGCTGACGCAGCACGACTCCGCGACGCTGCCCTCGTCCATGACGTCGGCAAGTACGCCATCGACGGGAGTGTGGTCGGCAAACACACGGAACTCGATCCAGGTGAGCGAGCGCTCTTGGAGCGCCATCCCGTGGAAGGAGCCGCGATCGCGGGCGAGGTCCTCGACGATGATCAGGCCGCCTGGATCCGCCACCACCACGAGCGTTGGGATGGCACCGGCTATCCGGCTGGGCTCGGCGCGGAGGATATCCCGATGGGGTCGGCGATCATCGCGGTCGCTGAGGCGTGGGATGTCATCATCTCGGGGCGCCCCTATCAGGCGGCGCTCGTACCGGACCTCGCCTGGGAAGAACTTCGTCGTGGCGCGGGCACGCAATGGAGCCCCGCGGCAGTTGACGCGCTCGCGCGGGTACTACCGAAGCTGGGGGGGTAGGGCGAACACGACGCCCTCGTCGCTGGGAATTTCTTCGCCACCACGGGCGTAACCCAGGGACTCAAGATAGTCGGCAACGGCTTGCACGAGTACATCAGGCGCTGATGCCCCGGCGGTCAGCCCCACATGCGCGGACCCGCTCAACCATTTCGGGTCGATCTCGTCGACGTTGTCGATCAAATAGGCCTCGGCACCGCGCGCGCGCGCAACTTCGACAAGTCGAACCGAGTTCGAAGAGTTCTGCGAGCCGACAACCAGGACAAGATCGGCACCGCCCTCAACGACCTTGCTGACGGCATCCTGACGATTTTGGGTGGCGTAACAGATGTCGCCCGCCGTTGGCATGGTGAGCGCCGGAAAGCGCCTCACGAGGACGGCCACAATGGCCGCCGTGTCATCCAGCGAAAGTGTCGTCTGAGTCGTCAAGGCAACGTTCGTCGGGTCCGAGACTTCGACACGCTCGGCGTCCTCAAGATTTTCAACGACCAGCACCTGCTCCGGGGCCTCGCCGCGCGTTCCGACCACCTCATCGTGATTGGCGTGGCCCACCAGAAACACCGTCGCACCCTTTGCAGCGTAGCGGCGGACCTCTGCATGCACCTTGTTGACGAGCGGACAGGTCGCGTCGATGACGCGCAACGAACGTGCTTCGCAGGCGCGAAACATCTCGGGAGACGAACCATGCGCCGAAAGGATGATCAGGCTTCCTTCAGGGACCTCATCTGGGCGTTCGACGAACACGGCACCCTTTTCCGCGAGCGTTCGGACGACGTACTGGTTGTGAACGATCTCTCCACGAACGTAGACCGGTGCCCCGTGTTCGGCGAGTGCACGTTCCACGATTTCGATTGCCCGATCAACGCCCGCGCAATATCCACGGGGGGCAACCAACTCCAATGCGGCGGCTTCGGTCATTGTCGCTAGCGTACCCGACCATGCCGCTCGCGCTTTCCACTGTTGGCTCGGGACCGAGCGTCATCCTGCTTCACGGATGGACCGGCTTCAAGGAGGCCTGGGGTGACCTCCCGGCGGCAATTGCGGCTGCTGGCATGTGCGCCATCACCGTCGATCTCCCAGGGTGGGGGGCGTCTCCCGAGTCACCACGCCAACGCCGCGATGCCTGGGGGTATGCGGATGCGCTGGACGTGCTCATCGATCAGTATGCGCCGGTCGCCGTCATCGGCCATTCCATGGGCGGGCAGGTGGCGGTTGTCGTCGCGCATCGCTGGCCGGGACGAATTTCGCGCCTGGTGCTGATCGCCACGCCGGTCGTTCCCGCGCACCGGGGGTGGCAGCGCCCGAAAACGCTCGTCCACGTCGTTGGCCTCCCCGTGATCGGCCGCCACATTGCCCGGATCGGCATGTTTGTCATGGCACACCGCCGCCAGCGGGTAATTGCGTCATACACTCGCTCGGTCTTCGACCCCAGCGCCATGGAGGGTAACCCCCGTTGGGAGGGACTGGCGAATCAGACACTTCAAGGGCTCCGTTCGACGTCGACTGCTCAGATGGCTGAGTCGCTTCAAAACGTTGCCCGCACAGACCTTCGACCCCTGCTCGGGGAGATTCGTTGCCCGACCCTCGTGGTATTTGGGGAGCGCGATCGGTCGGTCAATCCAGCGAATGCACCAACCATCGGACGACTGATTCCAGGCGCCGAGGTGCTGCCAGTCGAGCGAGCCGCCCACCTTCCATTTCTTGAGCGACCGGAGACCGTGATCCCTGCCATCGTGACATTCCTTTCATGACCGCCGATCTTGCGGCTCTTGCGGAGCGCCTTGCCCAGGAAGCGGGTGAGCTGCTGCTGAAACGTTTTCGGGGCCCCGCGAGCGGTGTTGCGACGAAGAGCTCAGCCGTGGATCCGGTCAGTGACGCGGACCGGGCTGCTGAGGACCACATTGTCACCGCCTTGCGATCGCTTCGGCCAGCCGACGCCATCTTGGCCGAGGAGGGTGCCTCCGCCCCGGGGGAAAGTGGCCTGAGGTGGATCATCGATCCCCTTGATGGCACCGTGAACTACCTCTACGGCATCCCGAACTGGTCGGTGAGCATTGCGTGCGTCGATGCAACGGGGACGCTCATCGGTTGCGTGCATCATCCGACGGCCGGAGAGACGTTCCTCGCGGTCCGCGGTGAGGGGGCGACCCTGAACGGCGCGCCGCTCGCTATCGCCGGGGGCGTGCCGATGGACCGGGCGCTCATCGCGACGGGGTTCGCGTACGACCTCGCGGCCCGCACCCGGTGGGCCGAGCGGATGCCTGCCTTGCTCTCCTCGGTGCGCGACATCCGGCGTGCCGGTTCGGCTGCGCTCGACCTCTGCTGGGTCGCCGCCGGACGCGTGGACGCCTACATTGAGCGGAGCGTTTCACCGTGGGATTGGATGGCTGGGGCGCTTGTCGTCAGCGAAGCGGGGGGCGAGGTTGTCGAGCTGCCAGGGACAGAAACCGAGCCCTTTGGCGTAATCGCCGCACGTCCGGGATTGTCGGAGCCCCTCGGTGAGCTGATGCGGGACTGACCTACCCGCCTGTCAACGGACACACCCCTAACACATGGTTCACCGCGCCGTAACGTGGTTGGAACCCCGATTTAACCGGGAGGTGGTCCGGGGTGGCCCCTAAAAATTTGGCGCTCTGAGGGTTGCCATAACCTTGGATTTCAGTGAAGCTCGGCAGCATGTTTCAGATCGTGAACCTCCCCACGAATGGTGCGACCGACGCGTACGGCGGTGCGATCCGGGAGTTGGTCCTCGCAAACCCTGGGTCCCCCGTCACCATCGCCAGCGAGTTCCGCCCCGGCGACAACGCGTTCTACCGGGCGGTGCCCGATGCCCGGTGGACCCGAATCGTCCGCCCCTTGCGCGTTGACGGGAGTGGTCGGTTTAATCCGGCCAGCCCCGCCGCGAATGGCGTTGCAATGGCGGATGAGGTCGCTGCCTCGCTGCTCGGCGCACGCGGCCCCACCCCTGCGCGGGTAATGATCGACGAGCTTTCCTCCGTGTCGCGGGCACACGTGGATGCCTTTGCCGTGCGGATGGCGACGCACCAGGCGGCGTCCCCGGCGCTCCAAAACCGCTGGGGCGTCTTCTTGGTTCACGGCCGCAACGTCTCCTACGCGGCGTACGAGTCGGTCCTCGTTCGGTTCATGAGCCAACGGGCAATCATCACGCCTGAGTTGTATGCCTCCTACACGGACTACTGTCGGGACGGCGGGGACAACTACCTGCGTAGTTTTTTCTTCGAGGGAGAGTCCGCGCGCGCTACTCGGGGGAGACGCTTCTCCTATCTTTGGCAACTCGCTGGGCGCTTTCAGAACCCGCCTCAGCCACTCTCCGTGCTGTTCGGAGTGACGGACCCACACGTTGGAGGGCGCTACCCGCTCTTTTTCATCGACCGGATGTTCCAGGTCTGGATGTCCGATCCGCGCTTTCGCCAGGTGCTCGCGGCAGCGAACGGCGGGGCCGGATCGTGGAAATGGGAGTGGCGCCGCGATGTTGCGTTTCGGGTCGGCAGCAGTACCCGGGATTCCGCGTTCCGTGCCTCGTGGCAGTGGTATGGAGCAGGGAACGTTGCGCGTCGCCCAGGGGTACGCGCGACGATCTGCTGAGCGGGATCAGTCGTCGACGATGTCGACCGGCGTTCCTCCCTTTGCCACCTTCGCGATCGCAGCAACCGAATCGTTGGTCACCCGAACGCATCCGTGACTGACAGCTTTTCCAATGACGCTCGCGTCCGGCCATCCGTGGATCGCCACCGTGCCGGGTCCCGCACCGAAGGTCTTGAACACACTGCTGTACGCCGTGAGCGTCAAGATCCACGGCCCGTATGTCGCTGCCTCGGAGCCCTTGGTGGGGTATGGGTCCTGGATTGAGAAGCGACCGATCGGCGTTGGAGTGCCTCCCGTCCCCACCGCCGCCGGATAGCTACCCGTAAGGGCACCCTTGTTATACGTCTCAACGACGCGGCTCTTGAGGCGAACCTTGATTCGGGCATTCGTCGACGCCAACATGACCGCTGCCCGTGGAAGCCAGCCAGCCCGGCCATTCGGGCGCCCCGGCAGACGGACCTTGACCCAGTCCACCTGGCCCTTGGCGTTGACGTTCATGCCCTCGACGAGCAGGACGTTGTCGCTGCGTGAGTAGGCGGTGTAGAAGGAGACATCTGCAACTTTCGCTGCGCGTGGTGCCGGTGACTTCCGGGCGATCGCCGGGTACAGCACGGTGGCGGTCTGTGACGCGACGCTGTCAGGCGCTGCGGCGGCCGGAGCGGTTGCGGCCGGGGTTGTTGCATCCGCGAGGAGCACTGAAGGACCGGCGCCGAGGATAAACACCGATGCGAGTAGCAGCAGTCGGGCGCGTCGAGATTTGGCGTCGATCATCGGAAACTCCAGGGATCGCGGTTCGCCCGTTCCGGCACTACGGACGCGGGTGCTGGTTTACCAGGTGCGCCAGTGAGGCTAGCGGGGGCCGCGGCGGACCCCCGCTGAACTCATCGAATGCTTACGTGACTCAGCTGGCAACGGTCTCGCGGTAGAGACGCCTCAGTACCGTCGGCAAAATGCCGCCATTCTTGAGGTAGTTGAGGTCCGTCGGGCCGTCGACACGCGCGAGCGCCTGGAAGGAACGCTCAGTTCCATCCTCGTCAGTGACACCAATCGTCAAAACCTGGCGGGGTTGAAGCTCGCCAAGCGTCGGGAACGAAAAGGTCTCCCGTCCGCTCAGGCCAAGCGATGTGTGGCTTTCTCCCGGAAGGAATTGCAGGGGCAAGACCCCCATTCCGACGAGGTTGCCGCGGTGGATCCGCTCGAAGGACTCGGCGATGACTGCGCGGACACCGAGGAGCAGCGTGCCCTTTGCGGCCCAGTCGCGGCTGGATCCAGTTCCGTACTCCTTACCGGCCAGCACGATGAGCGGGGTGCCCTCCTGCTCGTAGCGCATTGCTGCGTCGTAGACGGACGTCTCGTCCCCCGTCGGAAGGTGGACGGTCCAGTTGCCCTCTTTGCCTCCGGCAAGGCCATTGCGAAGGCGAATGTTCGCGAAGGTTCCGCGCATCATCACTTCATGGTTGCCCCGCCGCGAGCCGTAGCTGTTGAAATCGCGCGGCTGGACGCCATTCTCGACGAGGTACTTACCCGCCGGGGAACTCGTCGCGATGTTTCCGGCCGGCGAGATGTGGTCGGTCGTGACCGAGTCGCCAAGGACCAGGAGTGCCCGAGCCGCAGCGATGTCTGGAAGGCCTGGGGCTTCTGGCGACAGGTT
>JAYTQG010000008.1:0-5700 GCA_043746815.1 Thermoleophilia bacterium
GAGTAGACAAGGTTGGCCGAGGCCGCGCCGAGGCTTGAGAGCGTCGTGAGCTTGTTCTTGTCGACCGCTGCCTTCGTGCAGGCGACCTGGTTGTCGTTGTTGAAGGCGGCAGCGTTCAGCACGGTCACCTTGCGCGTCTTGTAGCCGGTCTTGATGGCGTCCACCTGTCCTGCGATGGTCCTTGGGACGCTCTTGAACCCAAGGACACTGGTGAGGAGCGATACGGTGTAGTCGGGGTACATCTGGATGCTGCCCTTGCGGATCGCGGCATCCGCGACGGCAGTGCTGGCAAGGCTCTTGATGGTCACCTTAAATCCGCGTGCCTGGAGTGCCTGCGCGTACGCCTGGGTGACGGCGAAGCTCTCGGTGAAGCCCTTATCGGCGATCGTGATCGTGGTACCGGCGGCCGCCCCTCCCGAGGCCATGGTGCCTGAAACGAGCAGCGAGACCGTCCCGCCGACCATGATCATGCGTTTCCTGTTTGTCATGCCATCCTCCCTTGGATGGTTGAGGCGCGTCGCTGGATGCGAAGGCCTGTTGGGGTGGTGAGCCGGGCGAGGAGGCTGAGCCCCGCCTCGACGAGGATTGAGAGTCCGATTACGGGAATCGTTCCCGCAAGGATGAGGTCGTTACGGTCTGTCGAGAGGCCCGCCTGGATCATGTTGCCGAGGCCTCCCGCGCCGATGGCACCAGCGAGTGCGGCGGTCGCGACGATCTGCACGGCGGCGCTCTTCAGACCGGTGAAGATGAATGGAAGGGCGAGGGGCAGCTCGACCCGCGTCAGTGTCTGCGTCGAGGTGAGACCCATGCCGCGCGCCGCTTGGGTGACGTTTGCGTCATTGGTGCGAAGGCCGGTGTAGACGTTCAACAACACGGGTGGCACGCCGAGGATCACCAGCCCAACGACCGCTGGCAAGAGGCTGACTTTGGTGAGGGCGAGGACCAATGCCATGACCGCGAACGTCGGGAGCGTCCTGCCCAGGTTCCCGATGCCAATTGCGATGACGGCCGCCACCGGTCCGAGGCGCCAACAGGCAATGCCAAGCAGCAGGCCAAGGGTTCCAGCAACCGCAAGCGCAATCAGTGACATCTGGACATGCTGGCCGACGCGAGACCATCCGCCGATGAGTGGCTCGTTGAAGGCGGTCCATGCATCGCCAAGGAGGCTCACTGGGCGGCTCCTGCCCTGACGTGTGGGGTCCCGGTGCGCATCCATGGCGTGCCCCAGCGCTGGAGGCCAAGGAGGGTGAGATCAATGGCGACCGCGATGCCAGCCGCGCAGACGAATCCAGCCACGATGGGTGGAATGTAGAGATCGCGCTGGACGCCGTCGTGGAGGATGACGGTGCCGAGGCCGCCGCTTCCGATGAATGCCCCGATCGTCGCGATCGCAACGTTGCTGACGCTGGCCAGACGAATGCCGGTGATGATTGCCGGGAGCGCGCGTGGCAACTCGACCCGCCGGAGGATTTGGCTCCGCGTCATGCCCATGCCACGGGCCGCTTCCAGATCGTGGGGTGCGACCGCGTCCAGTCCGGCCACGGCATTTCGCAGAATGATGCCGACTGCGAAGATGACCAGCGCAATGATCGCCGGTGTATCCCCGATGCCGACAAGGGGCACGAGGAGGGCGAATAGGGCGAAGCTTGGAATGTTGTAGAGGAACGTTCCAGCTCCGTTGGCGATGGCCGTGGCGATCCGGCGGCGGCGTACGAGCACGGCCACCGGAAGGGCGATCACGGTCGCAACGGCGATCGAGATGCCAACCAGACGCAGGTGCTCAACCGAGGCCTGCCCGATGTCATCCAGGTGGCTGGAGGTCCAGGCGACGATCCCCTTGGCGGCCACTACTGAACCGTTTCCGGGGGTCGGATGGCGCTCGCGATCTGCTCGATGCTGAAGAGGCCCACAAGCGCGCCCTCTGCGCCAACCACCGCGCCGTAGCGGGAGCCTGACTCGAACAGCATCGAGAGGGCGTCACGCAGGCTGGAGACGACATCGAGCAGCGGTTCGGCGCCCCCTGCGGTGACCTCCGGGATGCGTTCCAGGCCGTGGAGACGATCGACCATGATCCAGTCCAGTGGGCGCCGCCTGAGGTCGGTGACGATCACGCTGCCCTCGATCGGGACCAGGGAACCATCTGCGATGCGGGCGTGGACACGCTCGATGGGCTCGCCGACATGCACCGCGGGCGCGTCAATCAATTCAACCTCCTCCAACCGGCGGAGACTGAGGCTCTTCAGTGCCCGATCTGTCCCCACGAAGTCGGCGACGAACTCGTCCGCCGGGTTCGCGAGGAGTTCCGCCGGGGAGGCGAACTGCACCAGGTGACCATCGCGCATGACGGCGACGAAATCGGCCATTTTGACGGCCTCGTCGATGTCGTGCGTCACGAACACGACGGTCTTGGCGACGGTGCGTTGGAGGCGAAGGAAGTCGTTTTGGAGACGCTCTCGTGTCAATGGGTCGACAGCGGAGAAGGGCTCGTCCATCAGCATCAGCGGTGGATCGGCGGCGAGCGCTCTGGCCAGGCCGACGCGCTGCTGCTGTCCGCCGGAAAGCTCCGCGGGGTAGCGCGCTCCGAACTCCACCGGGTCCAGGCCGATCAGCGCGAGGAGCTCATTTGCACGTGTGGTAATCCGCTCACGCCCCCATCCAAGGAGCTTCGGCACCATCGCGATGTTCGCCGCGATGGTCAGATGTGGCATGAGGCCCACCTGCTGAATGACATAGCCGATGCTGCGGCGAAGTTCAGCGGGTTTGCGCCCCCGAACCGACACTCCGTCCAGCAGGATCTCCCCGGAGGTCGGCTCGATCAACCGGTTGATCATTTTCAGTGCAGTGGTCTTTCCGCATCCCGATGGGCCGACGAGCACGCACACCGAGCCCGAGGGGACCGTGAACGACAGTCTGTCGACCGCGATCGGTCCACCGTTTCGGTATTGCTTTGTCACCTGGCGCAGTTCCAACACCGCGGCGGCAGAGGTCCGAGCGACCATGGGCGGCGAGCCTATCCAACTCGCAGCGCGGGATGGAAGCCCATCCGTCCTTAGTGGTGACTATCCTCCGAGGCACGTGTCTACCGAGCCCCCCAACCCGCTTTGCTACCGGCACCCGAATCGCGAGACGTTGATCTCGTGCTCGAACTGCGAGCGCCCGATCTGCACGGAGTGCATGAGCCAGGCGGCCGTCGGGATTCGCTGCCCGGAATGTCGCGGGAGCACTCAGGTCCGCGACATGCGCTCCATCGGGATGGCTGGTGGGATGCACGGGATGTACGCCACGATCGCGATCATCGCCGCGAATGTGGCGGTCTTTCTCGCGCAGTTGGTGCAGGGTGGAACGAGTCTGGGTGGTGGCGGCGGGAAGATCGCTCAGAACGGTGCACTGGCCGGTAGCTATGTCGCCGATGGCGACTGGTGGCGCCTCGTCACGAGCGCCTTCATCCACTACGGACTCATCCATATTCTGTTCAATATGTGGGCGCTCTATGCGCTGGGTGGGTCGCTTGAGCGATATGCGGGTACGGCGCGCTTCGTGGCGATTTACGTCTGCTCGATCTTGGCCGGTTCGGCGGGCGCGCTGGTCGCGGACAAGATCACGGGTGCGTTCTCGCTCACGGCCGGCGCCTCGGGAGGCGTCTTTGGGCTTCTGGCTGCGCTCTTCATTCTGGAGCGCCAGCGCGGGATTTCGTTGATGCAGAGCCAGCTTGGGTTGATTCTGCTCCTCAACCTCGGCTTGACGTTTGGCGTGTCTGGAATCTCGATCGGCGGTCACCTCGGGGGCCTTGTGGGAGGCGGTCTCGCGGCGTTCGCGCTCTCTGGGTATGGGCGGGGCCACCTTGCATACGGCAAGCTCACTCCGCTTGTCATCAGTGGTGTCGCGGCCGTCATCGCCGCATCGTTGGTAGTCAGCTACGCGGTGATCTAACCCGCGAGGGAACCGAGACGTTCAACCCGAGCGAGGGCGGTGCCGAAGAAACCGGTATGAACGTTCCTTCCCGTGCTGTGCTTGCCGTTCTTGCGTTGGGCGTGATTGCCCCCACTATCGCCTCCGCCACCGTGACGCAGTCCAACGTCACCAGCCCGGTCGACTTCACTCGGTTGGTCGTCGATGACGACGTCCTGAGCCCCGCTCAGCTGACCGTCAGCGGAACTTCCGACGGCGCACTGGGCGATCCGGTCGAGGTGCGCTGCTACTGGACCGACACGCTGGGTGCCCACTCCAACGCCTTTGCGACCACCGATGTCGTGGCGGCCGATGGGTCGTGGAGTATCACCGACGCCGCGGACAGTTTTGAAGGTAACGCGTGCACGCTCCTCGCGGTTGATCCAGGTGATCCCGCTGGGCAGCCGACCTCCGCGCACACGGGTCCCCGCATTTTCGTCGCGCAGAAGGGCTCGCTCCTCGTCAGTGGGGGCCCAAACGACGGCCGAGCCTATGACTACGCCGTGACCGCTCCCCAGACAACGGGTTCGGCAACGTATTCGTCGGCGGGCTCGTGCGGCCTGAACGACTCGCGGACGCTCACAGCGTCAAACACGTTGGTGTTCAGCAACCCGCTCTCGACGTGTAGCGATTCCCTGGGGCGCCTCGATATCTCGGGAACGCGGTCCGCAGTCCGCGTGGACGGCCAGCACGCCTACATGAGCCGCGGGGCGAAGGACCTGTTCAGTGGAGCCGATCAGCTCGTGGGCTTCCCGGCATTGAATTGGACGGGGACCTTCGACGCCAACAACGCCCTCGCGCTGACAGAGCAAGCCGACCTGGCGCGGTGCTCCTCAAACACATTCCCGGCAACGCCCGCGAGCTGCACGCAGTTTGTTGCCGTCGGTGTCCGTCTGAACCGCACGATCGTTCAAGACCGCCTTGGTCGCCGTGCCACGATCACTGACCGGTGGTCCTCCACCGATGGTCAGAACCACAGTCTCGATGCTGCTGTCCACGATGAACAGCGCCCGGTGCCAGCACCAGGCGCAAGCTTCCGGCTTCCCTGGGTGAACGCCGCCTTCCAGACTCAGACTCCGGGTATCCTCGCGGCTGGCCCGGCGGGACCGGACACGATTAGTGTCCGTGGACGCGCAGGTGCGCCAGATGGAGATCATCGCGACATTCGCGGGGCGATCGTCTTCGACACGGTGCCCAGCCAAGTGAAATTCGCGACAAGCAACCCGAGCCAGAGCTTTGACTCGACGATTGTTCGCACCGTGCCAGCCGTTGGTGGCCTGACGATGCGGCGTGTGTACGTCTGGGGAGAGAACGAGGCGACGGTCGACGCCGAGGCGCGCGCCGGTCTTGATGCCTACGGCGCTCCGACCGTGCGGGTTGACACGCCCGTCGATCACACAACGGTCGACGATCCGAACCTCACGGTTACGGGTGTCGCGAGAGACAACGTCGGCGTCACCTCCGTCACCGTTGATGGCGCTGCGACCCTTGTCGGCGCGGGCGGAAGATTTAGCCAGCACGTCGTCCTGCACGCTGGCTCCAACCTCATCCACGTGACCGCCACCGATGCGGCAGGGAACACGTCCCCGGCTGATGTCGAGGTCACCTACATGCCCCGCACCGCGGACTCAGTTGCGACGCCGAAGGCGGCCCCACAGGTGACCCACTGCACGGTGCCGAAACTCGTCGGGAGGACCTTCTCGAAGGCCCGTCCGGCAATTCGCGCTGGCCTCTGCCGCGTCGGCCACGTTG
>JAYTQG010000009.1:0-5697 GCA_043746815.1 Thermoleophilia bacterium
AGCAACTTTGGCAAGGCCAAGACCGTCAGCCAGAACCTCGCAGTCGTCGCGTACATCATTCCCCACCGATGGGAGTGGCTGAATACCCCCCTTCTGTACATCGCGCTCGTCCTGACGGTTCTCTCGGGCGCCTACTACTTCATCCTCGCCCGCAAAACGCTCTTCGCGCCCCGCGGCGCGGGTGCGGTGGACCGCAGCGAACCGTGACTGGCACGCTTGTCATCATCGCGGGCTACCTGCTCGGTTCGATTCCTTTCGGCTACCTCGCCGGGCGCTTGCGCGGCATCGATATCCGCACGGTCGGTAGCAAAAATGTCGGTGCGACCAACGTCTTTCGTACCCTGGGAAAAGGGATGGGAGTTGGCGTCATGGTGCTCGACATCGGGAAAGGCGTCGCCGCTGTCCTCATCGCCAAGTGGCTGACCGACGACCCGTGGCCGCTCTTCGCAGCCACCGCCGCCGTGGCGGGTCACGTCTTCCCGGTGTGGCTGCGCTTTCGCGGCGGCAAGGGAGTCGCGACCGGCGCCGGGGTCGTGATCGGGTTGATGCCGCTGACCAGCCTCGTCCTGATCGGTATCTGGGTCGCCATCGTGCTTGTGACGCGCTACGTCTCGCTGGCAAGCATCGTTGGTGCCGCCGCCTGCACGCCGGTTGCAGCGCTTCTCGGCGAGCAGCGCTCGACACTGATCTTCAGTGCCGCAATCTCAGCCGCGGTCCTGATTCGCCACCGCGAAAACGCAGTCCGGTTGATGAAGGGGACCGAGCGTCGCATCACGCTCGGCCGCAGCGCGCCGAGCGACGAGTGGTCTGACACGGAAATGAGGTGATGGTTCCGGCGAGCGAGACCGAGGCAGCTGGGGCCGCCGCCAGGCGTCCCTGGCGTCTGAAGTGTTGGACCATCGTCCAACGCGGAAGTCAGGACGCAGTGTTGCTTGCATATCGGGAATCTTCGGGGAACCCAGGACGCCCGTATCGCGATGTGTCGCAGCCGTCGGAACTGCATCGGTATTTCGGTGCCAGACCACTAACGCTCGCGGCGAACCGTTGCCGCGGTCTCGGCGACGACGTGACGCAGTGCGACGTGCGGTTTGTGGACGACGACGGTGACGGCAGAGGCCAGGGGATGGGCGAGGACGCGGTCCGCGATCGTCTCGGCGAGATGCTCGATCAAGTTGACAGGCGTTCCCGCGACCAACTCGACGACGTCATCAGCGACCGCGCTGTAGTCGATCGAACCCTCCAGGCGGTCGCTCTCGACACCGGGGCAGTCGTCGACTTCGATCTCGACGTCCACAACAAAGCGCTGTCCGAGTTCGCGCTCCGCGGGGTACACGCCGTGGCGTCCAAAGCATTCGATCCCAACGATTTCAATGACAACGGAGCGATCGTCGCTCATGAGGCCTCCTCGATTGCGCGCCACGTAGCGAGCGCGTCGACAGTTTGAACGACGTCGTGCACTCGGACGACCGCAACGCCCGATTGAACACTGAACAGTGCGGCGGCAAGCGACCCGGCAAGACGATCGCCAGGATCATCCCGGCCGAGCAGCTGGGCGAACATTCGCTTTCGCGAGCTCCCCACGACCAACGGACGTCCGAGTGCAGCCAACTGAGGAAGACCCCGGATGAGCGCGAGGTTATCTTCAAGCCGCTTCCCAAAGCCAATCCCCGGATCAAGAAGGATGTTGTCCTCAGAAATTCCGCAGCTGAGCGCAGCGTCAAGGCGCTGCTCCAAGAAGGCCGCCACCTCGCCGACCACGTCCCGGTAGCGCGGTGCGTCCTGCATCGTCAGCGGGGCTCCGCGCATGTGCATCAGGCAGACCGCGCGTCCACGCTCGGCAATCAGCGGCAGCATTCGGGTGTCCCCCCGGCCGGCCGTCACGTCGTTCACGAGCAGGGCGCCGCAATCCATTGCTCGCTCGGCGACCTGAGCTTTGGTGGTGTCGATGGAGACCGGCCCGATGTCCCCGTCGACCATGGCGTCGAAGACGGGGGCGAGGCGCCGAAGTTCCTCATCCAACGGCACCGGACGGGCGCCCGGGCGCGTGCTTTCGGCGCCGACATCGCAGATCGCGGCCCCCTCGCGAACGATTTCGTCGAGACGCCGCCGGGCTGAGGCGGGGTCCAGGTACGCGCCACCGTCCGAGAACGAATCGGGGGTGACGTTCAGGATCCCCATGACACATGGGGCCCGCAGCCAGGACAGGGGATCGATCACGATGGACGAGCGTATCGTGTGGGCATGGTCGCTCCGCGTGCCCTGTGTTTTGACGTCTTTGGGACCTGCGTCGACTGGCGCGGTTCGATCATCGCCGAGGGGCCAGCGTGGGACCTCCGGTTCGGCACGTCGGTCGACTGGGCAGGCTTTGCCGACGCATGGCGGGCCCGGTACCAACCCTCAATGGAGGCGGTTCGGCGCGGCGAGCGGGCATTTGTGAACCTGGATGTTCTGCACCGGGAGAGTCTTGATGAACTGGCCCCAACTTTTGGCCTTGACCGACTCTCCGGCGATGAACGAGACGAACTGACCCGCGTCTGGCATCGACTTGACCCTTGGCCCGATGTCGTGCCCGGTCTCGCCGAGCTGAGCGGGCGTCTCACGCTCGCCACACTTTCCAATGGAGGCGAAACACTCCTCGCAGCACTGGCCGAGCGAGGCAAGCTGCCTTGGGATCACATTCTCAGTGCAGAGACCTTCAGGGCATACAAGCCGCTCCCAACCGTCTACCTCGGGGCCGTTGATCGACTGGCGCTACGCCCGGAGGAGGTAGTGATGGTCGCCGCGCACAATGACGACCTTCGGGCGGCCGCCGCGCTCGGCCTGATGACGGCGTTCGTCGCGCGGCCCACCGAGCACGGACCCGGCCAAACTCGGGACGTCGAACCCGACGGCCCCTGGGCTATCTGTGTCGATGGATTTCAAGACCTCGCGGCGGAACTCGCCCGGTAGGCAGCGGACCCAAACGAAGAAAAACATAAGTGCGACCGCGTACCGTGTACGGGTGCTCTCCCGCTTGGCCGCGCTGGCGATCCATCGCCCTCGCCCCATCATCCTGTTGGCGATCCTGTTGTCGGCGCTCGGCCTCGGAGTCGGGCTACCGGGTCTTGGATCGCTCTCGACCAAGGGCTTCGATGTTCCGGGCAGCGAATCGGTTCGCGCGTTTGACCGCATCTCGGCCGCGACCGGCACCGACCCCGCACCGGGTCTCCTGGTGCTGGTGCAGCCACCTGTGTCTGCAGGGCCGAAGGCGGTCCTCGCCAAGGCAGAGTCTGCCCGCAAGTTTCTGGCAGGCGACCCCGACGTGGCACGCGTTGATGGCCCGTTCGGTCCTGCAGCCGCTGTCTTTATTTCACGAGATGGACGCTCTGCGTACCTTGCCGTAACGCTCCGCAAAGATGGTGGGGTCTCCCGCGTCCAAGACGCCTTCGCCGCGGACCCAACCCTGGTGTTGGGCGGCGCGAAGATGGGCAATCAGCAGGCCAACGACACCATCCGCGAGGACCTCCTGCGGGCTGAGGCGATCGCGTTTCCCCTCCTGTTTTTGCTCTCACTCTGGGTCTTTCGAGGGTTGGTCGCGGCGCTCCTTCCTCCGCTGATCGGAGCGGTCGTGATCCTGGGAGCGTTCCTCGGCCTCGCGCTCCTCAACCGGATCCTTGAGGTCTCGGTCTATGCGAGCAACTTGGTGACGGGTCTCAGCCTCGGCCTCGCAATCGACTACAGCCTGCTGGTGATTTCCCGCTACCGCGAGGAACTGGCGCGGGGCACCGCCGATCCCGTGCAGCGGACACTGCAAACTGCGGGCAAGAGCGTGGTCTTCAGTGCGTTGACCGTCGCAGGAGCGATGGTTGGCCTCTGCGTGTTCCCGCAACGATTCCTCGTCTCCATGGGCTTTGGGGGGGTGATGGTGGCCGTCATCGCAGGAGGCGCCGCCTTGACACTCCTCCCGGCGATCCTGGGTCTCCTTGGAGGGCGGATCAATGCACTTTCCCCGCCACGTTGGAAGCGCGCGAGCGAACGGGCTCATGAGCGCCGCACCAGTGGGGGGTGGTACCGGTTGTCGCGCTGGGTGATGCGCCGCCCACGGGAGATCGCGGCGGTTACGGCAACGGCCCTCGTCGTCGCGGGCCTCCCGGTCCTCGGGATCCGTTTCACAAGCGTGGACGCACGCAGCCTGCCCTCGGATGCGAGCGCCCGAATCGTCTCGGAGACCCTTCGACGTGACTTTGCGCTCGACACCGCGGCACCCGTTCTTCTCGCCACGACGGCACCCCCGAACGCGGCCTCAGCGCTGACAAAGGACGCAGACATGCTCCGGCGCCTGCCGAATGTCCGGGGCGTCGTTGGACCTGAATACGTTGGCCGAAGCACGTGGAGAACGACCGTAATCGAGGGAAGTGACCCGCTTTCCGAAGACAGTCAGACGCTGGTGCATCGCATTCGCACCACGAACCTCCTGCCCGGGACCCTGGTCGGCGGGTTCACGGCCGGATTCATCGATCAGAAGGCTGCGATCCAAGATCGACTCGTGCTCGCGATCGTGATCGTCGCTCTCGTCACCTTCCTCGCCCTCTTCCTGATGACGGGCTCGCTTATTCTGCCCATCAAGGCGATTCTGATGAACGCGCTCACCCTCTGCGCCACGCTCGGGATCCTCGTCCGAATCTTTCAGGATGGCCGCTTAGAAGGGCTCCTGGCTTACTCTTCGCAAGGGGCAATCGATCTCACACAGCCGATCCTGCTCGCCGTGCTCGCCTTTGGACTCTCGACGGACTACGCCGTCTTCTTGCTGTCACGCATCAAGGAAGAACGTGACGCGGGCCACGACAACCGCGAGTCCGTTTCCCTTGGTTTGGAGCGAACCGGGCGGGTAGTAACGGCGGCGGCCCTCTTGTTTTGCGTCGCCGTTGGCGCGTTTGCGACATCACGAATCGTGATCCTGAAGGAACTTGGTCTTGGCACCGCGCTCGCCGTATTGATCGATGCGACCATCGTTCGCGCGCTGCTGGTTCCGTCGCTCATGGCGATGCTCGGCCGCTGGAACTGGTGGGCTCCAGCGCCGCTTCGGCGCCTGCATGGCCGGATTGGGCTCTCCGAGAGCAGCCCGTAGGCGCCCTCGGAGTTCCTTCCGTTAGACGGGTTCGGGGCCCGGGGTCATTGGAAAGCGACGAGCTGGCTTTGACCGATCCTGGTCGCCGCCCTGCTCTTCAGCCTCCGCCTTCTCGCGTGCCGCTTTCGCGTCGCGAACCGCAAAGGCTTCCTGCTCGTCGGCGCCATCGAAAAGCGCGAGGAACTCGGCCCGATCGATCGACTCGCGTTGCAGCAGAATCTCCGAGATCCGGTTCAGTGTGTCGCGATGGGCTTCGAGGACCTTGCGCGCCTTGGCGTACGCCTCTTCGATAAAGCGCCGGATCTCCTGGTCAATCTCGTTCGCCATGTCGTCGGAGTAGTCAGCCTCCGAGTACATGTCCCGTCCCAGGAACGGTGCCCCCTGATTGTGTCCAAGGACTCGCGGCCCGAGGCGCTCGGACATGCCAAACCGCATTGTCATCTGCTTGGCCATGGCGGTGACCTTCTCAAGGTCGTTCGCCGCCCCCGTGGTCATTTCACCGAAGACGATGTCCTCAGCGGCGCGACCACCCAGCGTCATCGCCATCTGATCTTCGATTTTGCTCTTCGAGGTCAGGAAGGTGTCCTCGG
>JAYTQG010000010.1:0-13360 GCA_043746815.1 Thermoleophilia bacterium
GTTGCCCAGACACCCGTGACCGAGTCCACCTCGGGCTCCTCTCCAGCCCACACACGCAGCCGCAGCCGGGCGCCGGTCTCCAGCGAGAACAGTTGGTAGGCAAGTCGGAAGCGACCTGGCTCGTCTGGAATATCTGCGCAGGTCAGGTCCGAGAGCATCCGGAAGGCAAGGGGAGTCCCCTTGAGAAACTGCGCGACCTCGAGGAGGCGCTGGGGGCGAACAACGAGGGTTGTTTCCCCTCGCACTTCGATTTCGTCGAGGACCGCGTCGGGGCACGCCGAGTCAATGACCGATCGGAATTCGCTCACGCCTGGTGCTGCTTGTCCATCAGTTGCGTCGACGAGAACTGGCCTGCGTGGCCAATTTTCTTCTGCAGCAGCATGATGCCTTCGATCAGCGACTCGGGCCGCGGCGGGCAGCCCGGTACGTAGACATCCACCGGGACGATCTTGTCGACGCCCTGAACGAGTGCGTAGTTGTTGAAAACGCCCCCCGATGACGCGCAGGCGCCCATCGAGATGACCCATTTGGGTTCGAGCATCTGGTCGTAGATGTGGCGAAGAACTGGCGCCATCTTGTGAGCAACCCGCCCAGAGACGATCATGAGGTCCGCCTGTCGTGGTGATGCGCGGAAGACCTCGGCACCGAAGCGGGCGATGTCGTACCGCGGGCTCGCCGTGTGCATCATCTCGATCGCGCAGCAGGCCAGACCGAAGGTGGCGGGCCAGACCGACGATGAGCGCGCCCACGCGATGGCCTTGTCGACTGTCGTCGTCAACACCCGCTGCTTGAAGTCCGCGATGTCCGCGTCGCGCAGGTCCCAGTCGACATCCTCGCCGGTGCGGCGTGCGCGTTCAACGGGGGCGCCAGGAGGTGGGATTAGCGCCACTCGAGGGCCCCCTTGCGCCAAATGTAGGCGAGTCCGAGAGTCAGGACGAGAACGAAGACGACCAGCTCGACGACGGCGACCGCGCCGAAGTCCTTCAGCACCACTGCAAGGGGGTACAGGAAGGCGAGCTCGATGTCGAACACGATGAACAGCATCGCGGTGAGGTAGAAGTCGATCGAGAACCGCTGCTTCGCGGGACGGGTCGTGAGGATGCCGCTCTCGTACGGTATACCCTTCGTGCGATTCGGATGGCGTTTGCCAAGCACACTCAGTACTGAGAGTGCCCCCCCGATCGCGAGACCGATGGCGAGGAAGACGACAAGCGGGAGGTAATCACGCAAAATCAACGCGACGGGACCTCATGCAAATGAACGACCACTTTGTGACACGTTACCACCGCTATCGGACCCCCGCTCGATCGTGACATTTGCCTCATGCCGCCCGGGAACGCGCTCATTCTTCGGGGCGTTCACTCCGCTGGGCTGTCACAAAGTTCCCCGCTCATCGGAGACTACTCCGCCTCGGGGCCAGGACAAGCAGACCGGTCAGACGACTTCAGCTCGCAAGGACCCGCGTCGCCACAGGCCAATCAGCGCACCGGCGGGCGCGTCCACAAATTCAACGCCGCGCCCGTCTGAGACGGCGGCGATGGCGACATCAGGTTCCATTGCGGGGCGGTGACGGCGAGCACTGGTCATCGCGTTCCAAGCGGCCGAGAGGCCGATGACGCCCGCCTCGACGGGGATCGTGTCGCCGCGGAGACCATGTGGGTAGCCAAGGCCGTCGGGGCGTTCATGGTGTGACCGAATCCACCGCGTCTGCTCGGGGTCAAGTACTTGAGCCACGATCTCGGCGCCAAGGCTTGCATGGTGGCGCAGTTGGGCCCGTTCCGCCGTTGTCAGCTGGCCAGTTTTCCGGAGGAGACTGCCAGGGACTGCCAGGAGGCCGACGTCGTGCACACGTGCGGCCGCGACCAGTCGCGTGACCCGATCCTGGGCCCAACCCAATTCCTGGGCAATCTCGCCTGCGATGGCAGCGACGCGCTCCGATCGACCGCGGGTGAGGGGGTCTTTGGCATCCACGAGTGATGCGACGGTTTCGATCGATGTGGATGCCTGGGCACGGTCGTGGTCGTCGTCACTCGGCGCTTCGGGTATTGCGTGTCGATCGAACTGTGAGCAGCGGTTACCCCCTTGCTCCATCGCCCAGTGCACGGAGCGGTCAGCGGCAAAATAGAGGTTCGACGCTTCGTCTCCAGCCTGAAGGCCTGCAACGCCGCAGGAAACCGTCACGACCCCCGCGGGGAGAAGCGACTGCATTGCGATTCCGGAACGAACGGCGTCGACGACGCGCGTTGCGTCTTCGGAAGACGCCTCAGGGAGGATCCAGGCAAGCATGGCTGGACCCACGCGGGCAAGCCCGTCTCCTGCGCGCGAGGCAGCGACCATGCGGCGGGCGACTTCGATCAAGGTTCGTCCCGCTCCAGACTGGCCGCGGACCTGCTCGATTTGCTGATAGTGATCCACGGTGATCAGTGCCAGGGCAACGCTGCGGGAGTGTCGAGCCGCCCGCTCGACCTCATCGGTCAGGCGCTCCCGGAAGGCGCGACTGTTTGCCAGGCCCGTGAGGGGATCGGTATTGGAAAATCCAGCAGCCGAGCGGAGCAGTGACTCACGCCGGGTCCGCTCGATCGCGAGGCCGCACATCCGCGTGAACGCTCGCATCACGGGATCGGTTGCAAGCGGAACACGCTCGGCCAAAGGACCGAGGCGGAGCGTTCCGACCTCCTCGCCAGCTGATCCGATCAGTCGGCGGCCTTCGATCTCGTCGGTGCTGACACCGTGCGCGCCAAACGAGACGTGGAGGTCCGGGGCGCCGGAGGCGGCTGCGCCCGCGCTAACACTCGCCCATGACGCGCCCGAGAGCGCGATCGCCTCTCGGCAGATCTGCTCAAGCAACTGCGCGAGGTCACTCGCCGAGGAGAGCGCGATGGCCGCTTCCGCGATTCGCTCGGCGGCCCGGTTACGACCGCTCGCGGAGTCGGCTTCCGCGGCAAACACTGCTCCTGGTGCGAAGAGAGCGATCAGGGATGTCAACATTTTTGCGCCCTCGCAGAGTCCGTTGCGTTTGCCTCAAGGTGGTTGGCTGACGCGGTCGGATTCCCTGCCCACCACGACGAACGATGCGACAATCACGGGCATGACGCTCGATCGCCTTCAGTACTTTGGTCAGCTCGCCGCCGAGCAGCCGGATGTCCCCCAGGCCCGTTACGCCCATGCGAACGAGCTCTTCAAAGCCGAGCACTGGGCGAAATGTGCGGATGAATTCACCGCGTACCTCGCCCTGGCTCCAGACGACGAGGGCAGTGCCCACGGCCGGTTAGCCGCAGCACTCGCGCACGATGGTCGCCTCGACGACGCAGCCGACTCCTATCTCGCGGGCATCGATGCGGCGGAACGCAACGGCCATCACGGGATGGCGGACGACTTTCGGGCGGCGCTCGAGGCGTTGTAGTGGACCGGGCGATTTCGTTGCGCTCGGCGCTCCACATGTTCCGCCGAAATGCTGCTGTCGGGAGGAGAACGCTCCTTACCACGATCGGTCCGCGGTTTGTCGAGGCCGCGGGGTATCTGCTCATCATGGGGCTTGGGTTGGGGACCTACCTCACCCATATTGGCCCATACCGCTACGTGGAGTACATCGCTCCGGGCGTCGCGTGCTCCAGTGTGATGTTCGGGTCGATCCTGGAAACGACCTACAACGCGTTCTCGCGAATCCATATTCGCCGCGTGTTCGAGGCCGTCGTCGCGACCCCACTTTCGATTGGCGACGTCGTCGTGGGCGAATACCTCTGGTCGGCCAGTCGCGGGTTGCTCTACGGGGCCATCTTCTTGATCGTCATGGTTGCCTTTGGCTTGGTCCATTCACTCTGGGTGCTCGCGACACCGATTGTGCTGCTCCTCGGAGCGCTCGTCTTCGCGGTCCTCGGGATGACCTACACCGGCCTGGTTTCCAACATCGAGCACTACAACATCTTTTTCACCGCGCTGATCAACCCCATGTTCCTGTTCAGTGGCATCTTTTTCCCATTCGATCGCCTGCCCGAGTGGGCGCAAGCCGTCGGCTGGTGCCTGCCCCTGTCGCATATGGTCGCGGCGACCCGCCAGCTCACGCTCGGTGGCGCCGGTTGGTCGACAGTTGGCCACGCTGCCGTTCTGGCTGCGATCACGGCGCTGTTGTTCTGGGTGCCAGTTCGCCTACTCGGACGCCGATTGCTCGCCTAACCGGAAATCGTTGGGATCGGTGCTGGGCAGAGGTCTCCGCTCAGAGTGGCGCCACCAGCGATACTCGGCAGGGCAACCTTTCCCGCCACAACCGGTCGCCGCTCGGCGCCGACGCGCAGCTCGACGAGGGTCGCGTCGGCCACGTCGAGTGCTTGACGCTGAAGTGGCCATTCCGCTCGCGGCGAGCGCAGCTCGATGTGGCGTCCCCCGGTGCAAACGGTGCTTGGGGACGTCGTCAGCTGGCCTTGTAGACGCTGATTCCAGAACGTTCCGAAGCTCGCCAGCGTTCCGCGCCAGCTGGTGACCGGAAGGGCGCGAAGCAGGTTGCCCCATGCCGTGCGCTTGGTCTCATTGGGATTCGGATGGACGAGGATGACGCTTGGTGCGCCGTTTTCCGCGTTGGCCGCGATCAGACCGGCGCCCTTGTCGATGCGGGTCGCGAACGCTTCGCCACGCTCGTCTTCAAGCACGATTGGGTACGTCACGATGTCCGAGAAACCCGTGTCGTCGAGGCGCGGAACCATGAACGGAAATGCGCCACCGACGTAGCCTTGCTGGGTTGACGAGTCCTGCCGGTAGCCCACGGCCGTCTCGGCGTTCACAAGATCCCGCCGGGTAAGGAGGTAGCCCTGGCGGTAGGAACTGACGTCGGGTTGGAAGGTTTGAA
Source organism: Thermoleophilia bacterium (assembly GCA_043746815.1). GTDB lineage: Bacteria > Actinomycetota > Thermoleophilia > Miltoncostaeales > Miltoncostaeaceae > JAYTQG01. Next base: position 4,841 of record JAYTQG010000010.1, read on the forward strand.
GCAATTGCTTCGAGACCCGCAGATCACCGAGCACCGTCGCATTCCGGGTTACGGTCTTTGAGACAACGAACGGGTGATAGTTCTCGAAGGTCTCGGTTCCGCTTCCCAGGGGGACGGCGCTTGGGCGATTGAATACGGGGCTGTGCGAAACGGAATGGCTGCCAATTTCGGCACCCAGCGCGCTGATCGCGCGCATCACTTCGGCGAAGCCGGATTGGCGAAAAAAGTCGGTGTCGAGCCAGTCGGTTTCGTAGTGCGGCCACGCGAACACGGTCGGAGTTGCCCCCGCGCGTAGCGCTTCCACGACGTACCCCTTGGTGGGGGCAACACCCTCGGAGAAATTCAGCGAGAGAGTCGGAATGACCGCGGCTTGCTTTCCATCGGGGGCCGTCGAGATGGTGACACCGCCGGAGATGTGGGTGCGGTAGACGCCCCGCAACCACAGCAGCCAGCCGTCTGCGGAGGTGTCGTGGACGTTCGCGTAGTCCTGTTTTGGCGCTACTAGCGCACCCTCGTGGTGGCGGGTAACCAGATCAAGCAGTCGGGCCCCGACGAGATATGCCGCACCGCCGGTCGCTCCGCGCCGACGAATGATCGCGCCAGAGCCGTCTTCGAAGGCGGCGAGGACCTCGTTGCCAGCGGCGGCCGTGTACCCGACCGTTCCAATCGTGCTCGCGGTGGTGTCGTCCGTGAGATCCACCTCACGCTCGTCCGCGCGATTCAGGTCGGCGATGGTCGTCTCGCCCGCACGCCAGCTGATGTGACGCCGCGTCGACGATTCCATCATCGTTTCGATACCGAACAACGGGAAGAGGTCCCGGTCAGTGACGGCCTCTCCGATGACGACGCCGCCGTTCGCGACGTGTGCTTCGAGTCGCGCGCGGTCCTCCGCCGAGATCACTCCGCGCGAGAGGGTACCCGCGAGGACAACAACCTTGCTTCCCACGGCGTCAGCGACGGAGGTGGCCAGGACCGATGGCACGCCAATTGCGCGCAAGGACCAGAACTCGGGGCCACCGGCCGTCGCATCGAATGAGACCACTGCGACCTGGTCCAGCACCACGCTGGGCGCCGTGCAGGCCTTCGAGGTTGGCCCGGCTGTGGAGGTCCGCCCCTCGAGGTTCCAAACGAGGTTCGTCGCGGTACCGATCGGCACTCGGAAGGCGCCTACGACGCGACCGGCCGCGAAGGTTCGCGGCTGTCCACGATCCTCCGGTACGGGACTGAAACGATTCACGGAAGCGGACGGAAGTGTGACCGCCATCTGATTCGGATTGTTGTATCCGAAGATCGCAATCGGTTGACCGGTTGCGTCGCGGTAGACACATTCGAAGACCGGTTTGACCGCGTCGCGCGTCGTGGTGTCGACGGCGTCGGAGGCGGTCACCGCTGTGGGTGCCCGCTCAACGCCGGTGTTGGGTTCGGCGAACCGAACACGGGGATCGGATCCGGCCTTTGCGATGAACGGACTGATGTCACGCACCCTGGACGCCTTGAGCGCTGCGGGTGCTGTCAGGCGCCGTCTTGCGTTGCGTCGGGAGGATCGGTACGCAGTCTCGGCAGGGTTCCCGACGCCAGTACCACTTGAGATCACGTGCGTCTCGCGGGCTTCCGCGCCAGCGGCGAGTTCGCCGCCCGCGAGTCCGGTTGAGACGGTCAGGAATACGGCGATTGTGCGGCGAGCGGGCATTCAGACACTCCGGGTCGATGATCCTCTTCAACCGCTATCGGCCGATATTGCTTCTGGCATCACCCGCGCTGTGTGGGAGCGTTTCACGCGGACCTCGGGATGCGCGAGGTACCCGCGTGGGTCAAGTTTGAGGGTCGTGCAACCGATTAGGCGCCGTGAGACGCCGTTGGCGACAGCGAATACGCAGTGCCTCTATCACCGGGTATTTCCTGCTGACGATTGTCGGCGTGATCATCTTCAATGGTTGGCAACCGCCTCCGGACGGCACCGAGGGAACGCCTCCCCCGTCGATCACGGTCGCTGGCATGCAGCTTCCCGCCCGGGTGATCGGAACCCATGTTGCGGCTGCCGAAGGACCGAACTTCGTGCCGCGTTTCTGGGCGGGGGTCAACATCGGCTCGACTGTCCCGGGAACCCAACCCGGCGAGGTCGCAGCCGACCGCGATACCTACGACCGTTGGTTCAGTGGCATCGCCGCCCTTGGCGCGAACGTCGTCCGGATTTACACGATCTTGAAGCCTGAGTTCTACGACGCCGTTCGTGCACACAACCTGGCCCATCCGGAGAAGCCCATCTATGTGATCCAGGGGATTTGGATTCCGGAGGACCGCTGGTACGAAACCCAGGACGCCTACGACTCCCAGGTGATCGACCAGTTTCACAAGGAAATTCGGGACGTCGTGAATGTGATCCATGGCGACGCAGAGATCGCACCCGTCCGCGGCCATGCATCGGGCACGTACGTCAGCGACATCTCGCGGTGGGTGCTTGCGTGGTCCGTCGGCGTCGAGTGGGATCCGTACGCCGTCCAGTCCACGGACCTCAAACACCCCGGAATGCGACCGTTTCGCGGTAAGTACATCCAGTCGAATGGGCTGGCGACGCCAATGGAGAGCTGGATCGCCTCAATGCTGGACTACACGGCCAGCCGAGAGGCCGCGCGCGGATGGAGTCGCCCGATTTCGTTTACCAATTGGGTCACGGTCGACCCGCTGCGCCACAAGGATGAGCCGCTGGATCAGGAGGACCTGGTCTCAGTCGATGCCGAGCACATCCATTCCACCGCGGCCTGGCCTGCGGGGATGTTCGTGGGCTACCACGCCTACCCGTACTACCCAGACTTCCTGCGCCTGCAGCGAAGCTACCAGTCGTATCGTCGCAAACGCGACGGCAAGCTCGATGCGTACGCCGGGTACATCCACGAACTTCGCGCGCACCACAAGGGCCGAGCAATCATGGTTACCGAATTTGGAGCCCCATCCAGCTTCGGAAGCGCCCACTTCGGTCCAAACGGTCGCGACCAGGGCGGTCACTCCGAGAAGGAAGCCGCACAGATCGACATTGATCTGATGCGCGATCTTCAGGACGAGGGCTTCGCGGGCGGGGTCTTGTTCGAGTGGATTGACGAATGGTTCAAGTTCACCTGGAACACCTTCGACTACGAGCTCCCCCACGACCGACGCGGGAAGTGGAGAAATCCGCTTACCAATGAAGAACACTTCGGCGTCATCGCCGCCGAGCCAGGTATCCAAGATCGGGTTGTGCTGGACGGTAACGACAGCGAATGGCAGGACAACGACAGCCGGGCTATCGGTCAGGCGGATCGCGGAATCGTCCGTGAGGTTCGCGCAACGCACGATGAGGGCTACCTCTACCTACGACTGCTGCTCAGCCGTCCGGGGCCGCTCCGCAAGCCGATCACGATTGGCCTCGACGTCCGCCCTGAGGGAAACCGGGGGCTTCCTGGGATGCCCGGCGTGGACCCTCAGGCGGACGTCGCGGTCACGCTCGGACCGGGCAAGAACGGTCCAATTGCCCGCATGATGCAGGCGGCATGGACGGACCCGATCCGTTTTCAGTTCGGCGTCGCCCGGACATACGTTCCGGTCCACTTGAACGACCTTCGTCCAAACAGTGGCGCATGGGTTCGCCCTCGCCAGATCCTCAACCGCCCGTACTACATTCCGTATCGGAACCTCACGCATCCGGTTGAGGTCATCGACATCTCGCAGCTGCCCTGGGGCAGTGGAGATGCGCGGAGTACGTCCTTCGACGATCGCAACATGGTCGACGCAAGCGGGAGGGTGATCGAACTTCGACTGCCGTGGAGCATGATGGGCTTCGCCGACCCTTCAACCCATCAGGTCGTCGTTCCCCGCTTTGACGGTGAGATCGAAACCGAGACAACGGACAGGATCGGAATCGCCGTCGCGAGTGGGTCAGCGCAACTCCTCACGACCGATGGATACACCTGGTCAGGGTGGGAGGATGTGAAGTGGCACGAGCGCCGCAAGAACGGGTGGTCCATCTTCGTGAAGGCGTTTCCGACCTTCACCAAGGCGATCACGCCTACCAAGCGCCAACCCGACGCGGTCACCAAGATCGGCAAACGTACCGCACCGTAACTTCGAGTAACGACTGCTCTGAGGCGCTTGACACACCGGATGGGCTCCTCCGCCGACCCAGTCGCTAACCGCGCCGACTCGATACGTCGTACCCGCCCGCCTCGACACGCTGATTCATCACGCGGCCAAGTCCCTGACACCATCGTGACTGACGTGCCGTTCGACGGTCCGCCCGGCCGCCCGGAGTGATCCCGCAGGTCGGCCTATCGGGTAGCAGCCCGCTGAATGGATTGCGTTCCGGGAATCGTCACGCCGCCAGCAAACGCCTCTTCTTCAAGTGCGGCGGCAATTTCCAGGGCTGCCCGAGCCGCACCAGCGCCAGCCAGCGACCGCGCCGGACCGAGGCGTCGCCCTGCGGCAGCTGCGCCTGCGGCGGTCGCGAGACCGGCCCGCTCCATCGTTCCCCATGAGTGGGTCCCCTTCATCCACTGAACCCCACCCTTCAGCCGCCACCAGAGGGTCATCCAGCGGTAGGAGACCATCTCGATCAGCGACTCGGCACCAAGGCGCAGCATTTGTCCAAGCCGCGGGATGCGGCGGAAGTAGAGGCCATCGATCATGAGGGCACCGAATGACTGGACGAGCCCGAGAAGGATTGAACCGACCGTCAACAGGATGAGCATGGGTGTGTTGATGTAGTCGATCAGCCAGAGGAAGACCGCGATGATCGACGCGACCAGCTCGACGCCAGGGCCGAGGCACTCGAACAGCAGATAGAACATCAGGCCAAACATGCCAACGATCCCGTACTTCGGGCGGGCCATCATCTTGCGGTGGCGCCAGAGGAACTCGCAGAGGCCCTGGTGCCAACGCGCACGCTGGCGGCTGAGAACCTTCGTGCTGGGTGGGCATTCGGTCCAACAAACGGCGTCCGGAACAAAGGCAATCTCGTAGTCGAGGCCCTGCTCTTTCATGTGACGCTGCATCCGCACGGAGAGCTCCGCGTCCTCACCGATCGTGTTCGTGTCGTAACCGTCCACCTCCAACATTTCCTTGCGGCGAAACAGCCCGAACGCACCAGAGATGATCACTGAGGCATTCATTCGCCCGAAGGGCAACCGCGCCAGCATGAACGAACGTAGGTACTCGAGCACCTGGTAGCGAGGGACCCGCTCCTTCGGAAGGTTCACATGTGTTGGCTCGCCGCCATCGAAGGTAATGCCGTTCGCGATGCGGATACTGCCGCCGCCCGCGATCGTTGACCCGGGGTTCATCGCAAAGGGTTCGACGATCCGAAGGAGCGCATCAGACTCGATCAGCGAGTCTGCATCAACCACGCAGATCAGCTCCATCATGGTGTGGTTGACACCCACATTGATGGCATCGGACTTCCCGCCATTCTCCTTGTCGATGACGAGCAGATTCGGCATCACGCGGGAGCGGTAGATCGCCTTGACGGGTTTCGTTGCAAGCGGCAAATCGTGGCTGGGTGGCACCTCCACCAGGTCAAAACCGGTGTGCAGTGCCTGAATCGTTCCGTCTTTGGAACCGTCGTTAACGACGACCACTTCGAAGTTTGGGTAGCGCAGCCGCAGAAACGACTCGACGCAGGCGCAAATCGTCGCCTCTTCGTTGTGAGCCGGGACGATGATCCCGACGCCCGGCGCGAGCGGTGAGTTTTCCAGCACGCTGCCAACGTCAACGCGCAGCGCGCTATTTCGGGCCCAACCGGCCCAGGCGGCGACGATCACCAGGAACATCGTGATCACCGCGAGCAGGCCGTAGTACGCGGCGAAGACGTTGAGGACCCAGCCGAGGATGTCCCACCAGTTCACGCGGTGACCGCCTCCAGGGACTGGGCCTCTGGCTCAGTTTCCTGCCGGGCATTCCAGTGCGCTTCGGGCGCTCTCAGCGACAGTTCGGCGATCAGGAACGCACGGGCGCGCTCCCACACCTCGTCGCTGGACGAGATCTCAGGTGACGAGCCATCGGTGGCCATTGTTGAGCTACTGAGGAGAGCGGGTGAGCGCTCCCAAAGGTCGCCAGCCTCGGTTGGGGAACTGATTGTTCGGCGCAGCATCGAGAGGTCACTGAGCAGGCTGCGGGCCTTGCCGGAGATGCCGGGCACCCGGCCAGCCGTCCCCACCGCGTCGCGGACACTGGCGAGGCCTTCGCGAAGCAGGTTTGCCTCCTCCGGTGCGGCAAGTTCGGCGGCAGGACTGAGAAAGCGCCGGACCATTGCCAAGCCGGTCGGGAGGTCACAGATCGCTCGTGCCGCGTTTTGGGCCACCGCGGCCGACGAGTCGGCAAGCATGGGGAATAGGAGGACACCGGCCTGATCGCCGAGCGCAGCACCCGCAAGGAGGGTGGCGCCTGAACGAATCTCTGGCGAGGGGTCGCCAAGCAGGCGCGGACAGACCTGCGGAGGGAGTTGTCCACCACGCACAACACAGCCGAGGAGTGCCCGCGTGATTGAAAGACGCATGGCGACATCACGTTCCATCGTCAGCATGACGACAAGGGCTTTGATGGACGGCTCCCCTCCCCGCTCGCCGAGGGTCGCCACCGCCACCCGCTTTGCGTTCGGACCGAGTTCGCCGCCCATCAGCAAGGCGGCGAGATTCCCTTCATCGACAGGGATTGACTGCGCCAGGGCAGCAGCGGCCGCGAAGGCCGGAAGGCGTCCTTCATCGACCGCATGGAGAACCAGGCGCGCCGTGGCGGGTGCCGCAAGCTCGGAGATCCCCATCGCGGCGGCGATTGCCGTGCGTTCATCGATCCGGGACTGGATCAGCACTTGGGAGTACGCCTCACGGCGCTGGCTGGGGCGCAGTTCGTCGCTGTCGCCGACGGCAGTTACACGTCGAAACCAGAAGCGCGAGCCATTCAAACGGCGCATGACTGCCCGCTCGCTGGGCAGACGTTTGCGGCGCTTCGGGCTCCGCAGATAGCTTCCGATGAGGACCGCAATTTCGACAGCGACCATCACGGCAAGCGTGCCGACGATGACCATCACGAATTGCAGGCGGTCCATGCGCAGCCCTCGATCCCGCATCCGGGCGGGGTCGTACTCGGTCGCAGCGGGAGTGCTGCGTCCACGTCACTATCGGCCGCTCATGGGGAGTTTCTTACGCCTGGGCGCCAGCATCGGGTCGCCGGATCTAGGCGACCGGCGCGCTCCCAACCCCCCGCCTGCACGTGGCCTGGTAGGGCAGTCCTACAACCGGGCTCCTCGAAATGCGGCCCGCCCCATCATGTTCTCCCGTATGTCGGTCCGAAGGCGCTTTTCGATGTATCGGACCACCCGCTCGGGCCTTTTGAACGGGTCGGGTTAGCTGAGGCGAGCCACCCCGTCTGCCCGGGCAGCGGCCGCCACCCCGGCTGCAAGTGACGCCGCGCCAGCGCTGTCGAGGGGCGCAATCGATGCCGCCGCGGCGTGGGCGAGCATGGCGTCACTTGCGCTCCGCGCCCGCGTGTCGAGGGCGCCGCGCCAGAATCCAGCGAGCGCGGCGAGCGAAACCTCGGCGTCGGTGGTCACGGGAATTTCAACCAACGCCCGAAGGTGTTCGGCGAGCGTCGCGGCACGCTCCGTCGTCATGCCGGTGAGGTGGATCCCGGCAAAGACGGACGACACACGGTGGATATGTGTTGCCGCGGCTCCAAGGTCACGCTCGTCAATTGGCAGCGGGACGCCGTCCACCCCGCCAACCTGTCGAAGCACTGCGCAGAGCGCCTCGCACGCTGGCAAAGCGGCAAGCGGTCCAAGGTCTCCCTCGCCGGCGACGTCCGACCCGTCGCTCGTGACCATCACGCTATTGCCTTTGACGGTGTAGTCCCAAGCCTGATCGAAGTCCTCATGAATTGCCATGCACACCCGAGCGACTCCAGGTGTGTAGGCCATTGCCAGGTCGTCGCGGCTCGAAACGCCCGCTCGGTTGCGCATCGTCATGGTGCCACCCTCGCGGGCCTGAAGTGCCGCCGAGCTGGCACCCGCGAGCGTCACCGTCGCGTGTCCGCGGATGGCCGCAACGATCGACGCAGCGGCCTGGTCGTCCGCGTGGACGTCAATCTCACGGGTGACCGACTCTCGGCCCGCGGAGACCGTGCGCACACCGACAACTTCTCCGCCCGCGGTCCCAATGCTCGTAAGCACCTCTGCGAATACGCCCGCGTCTGGGGGCGAGTCGACACGCAAGACGATCGTTTGGGCGCTGAACACGCGGGTTACCTCGTGGGTCGGCTGACGGCGAGCCGGGATACTACCCGCGAGGTCCCGAGTTGCGGACGCCTACCCGCGGGTCTGGCGGCGTGAGATGGCGCTCGCCATCCCGCCCAGGCCGAGCAGCAGCGCCAACGCCCCGAGTGTCACGATTACGAGCGGCAGGCCCGATGCTGGAGGGCCGGTTGCGGGAATTGGAACGATTGAGCCGGGGGCTGGAATCTCTTTGGCGCCCTGCGAACCACGCTGGCCTGGTGGAGGCGGCG
>JAYTQG010000011.1:0-5620 GCA_043746815.1 Thermoleophilia bacterium
AGGCCCGCGAGCGCGTACGCCTTGCTGAACGTCCGCATCGCGACGATTGGGCGTCCGCTGGCGCGGGCGAGCGCGACGGCGTCGTGCCCACCCTCGGGCAAGTACTCCCAATATGCCTCGTCAATCGCGAGGAGAACATGCTCCGGGAGGGCCGCCGCGAAGGCCGCGAGCGCGCTGCTCCCGACGGCTGCCCCGGTGGGATTGTTGGGACTCACCACCACGACAATCTTCGTCTGCTGGTCGACCGCGGCGAGCATCCGGTCCAGGTCGTACGCACCGTCGACCGCGAGCGGAACCTGAGTGACATACGAGCCCGCGAGGAGCGCCGCCTGGCGCCACGAGATGAATGACGGCCACCCCATGAGGAGACGATCGCCCGGTTCCAAGACCGACGCGCACAACACCTTGATCAGGCTGTCCACCCCGTTGCCAGTCAGGACCCAATCCGCGGGTACGTCGAGGTGGTTCGAGAGTGCCTCCCGAAGCGCCCAGTCGCCCTCTGGATAGCCCCGCACGCGAGCGGCGTGTTCGTTGATCGCCCGGAGCGCACCCGGCATCGGCGCAAACGGCGTCTCATTGGACCCCAACTTGACGACCTGCTCCAACCCAAGCTCACGCCGCACGTCTGACGCCGGGCGTCCCGCGACGTACGGTTGGACATTCGCAAGTGCAGCGCGGAAGAAGCGGGAGGCGTCGGTCACGCCCCGCAGGATACCCGCCGGCCTCCTCCCCCCGACGCCCGGGCGGCGCCTGGCTATGCTGGCCCGGTGAGCAACGAAACGCGCAACCTGGGCCTCTTCCCCCTCGGCCTCGTCCTTCTGCCCGGCGAGCGCCTGCCGCTGCACATCTTCGAGCCGCGCTACCGCGAACTGGTCGCGGATTGCACGCTTGAGGATCGCCCGTTTGTCATCGTCGCCGCAGCTGAGGATCACCTCTCCAGAATCGGTTGCACCGCGAAAGTTGACGAACTGGTGGAACGCTTTGAGGACGGACGCCTGCACATCATCGTGCTCGGTGAGGAAGCCGTCGAGGTGCTTGAGGAAACCTCGGGCGCCTCGTACTTCACCGCCGATGTCCGCGGATTGTCCGATGAACCCGGCGACGACCCGACGCTTGCCGCCGCGACACTGGCCGAATTTAAGGCCCTGGCCGAACAGGTTGCTGGCGCCCCGACGACCCCGGACGCTCCCGCCGGGACCCCGATCTCGTACGCCGTCGCGGGCGCGCTGGAACTTCCCGTCGAGTTGAAACAGTCGCTGCTCGAAAACCGCAGCGAACCGGAGCGCCTTGAACTGGTGCGGGCGGCGCTCGCGGAGCTACGAACCCAGCTGGATCGCCAGAAGGTGGCATCCGAGCGGGCACACACCAACGGCAAGGTCATCCAGTCCTGAGCCTCCGCGGCGTACCCGGCGAGTGCGAGCTGATCTGGGTCGAGGGGCCGGAGGCCGAACACTTCCTTCAAGGCGTCTTGACGAGCGATGTCACCGCCCTTGCAGTCGGGCAAAGCTGCCCGTCACTCCTGCTCTCCGTAAAGGGCCGGATTCAGTCTGAGCTCCGGGTGTTCCGCGATAGCGACGAGGCCTTCACGCTCCTCACGACGGGTCGTCAGGGGGAGCGCCTGCTGGCTGGAATCGGTCGGCTGCTGGTCTCCGAGCGCGCCGATATCATTGGCCCGGAGCCGTTCGCGATGGTGACGCTACTGACGCCCCAAGCACCCACGGCGGGTTTCGACCTGTCCCTCGCTGGCAGGGTCCCCGAAACCTGGGACGTCGTTGGTGCAGACGCCGATGCGCTTCTGACGGCCTGCAACGCAACCCGGGCGGATCACGGCGAACTGGACGCCCTTCGGATCGCCGCGTCAATCCCAACGATCGACGTGGACTACCTGCCGGACGAAGCCCTCGTCCACGAACTTGGACTGGAACGCGCGCTGGTGAGCTTTGACAAGGGCTGTTATCTCGGCCAAGAGACGGTGGCCCGCACCGAATACCGCGGCAAGGTGAACCGTCATTTGAGGCGCCTCAGTTTCGACCGCCCCGTGGACCTCCTTTCAGAGGTCACCCTGGACGGCACGCCCGTGGGCCTCGTGACAAGCGTGGCCGATCACCCAGCGCTCGGCGCAATCGGACTGGCGCTCCTGCGCGCCTCGACGGACGGTGCGACGTTCCTTCGGGTGGGTTCTGACCGGGCCGAGCTCCTGCAACTGGGCGAGGGTCGCTGACCGCGGGTTCAAAGCCCCAGGTGGAGACGAAGCGCAGCGTCAACCTCGATACCGAGATCCGGCGTGAGTTGGCCGATCCGCGCGCCAATTCGCTCGACGGAGAGCGACCTTACCTGCTCGGCAAGTGCTTTCGAGTCGCGATCCAGACCGGTCCAAACTGCGGGCAAAAACGCTTGAAAGGGATGCACGCGCGCGACACTCGATGTGACCGGGACAACGGTCACGACGCCATGCCCCAGCGCACTGGTCGCGTCGTTCGCAGCATCGTTGCTGACGATGATGGCCGGTCGGCGTTTGTTGGCTTCGGCGCCATGCGCGGACTCGAAATCGACCCAGCGAATTTCACCGCGGTACATCGCTGCCCCCGGAGAGCCCGTCACCCGCCGCCGCGTCCCAAACCTCCCCATCACCGCTGGACTTCCAGTCCGCCCAGGCCTCGGAGTACGCGGGGCCAAGCGCGCTGAGCCGCAACACGTCGACGGCCCGTTGGAGCGCGGCCGACCGTGAGCCCATGCCGCTGCGTCCGGCGTAGTCATCGAGAAAGGCAACATCTCGCTCTGGAAGGCTGACACTGAGTTTCATACCCATGATGCTACCTCCGGTGTCAAGACGGTGTCGGAGTGCCAGCGAGACGATCCGCCGACACTCCGACTCGGTTTTGCCTACATCACCTTCACTGAGAACGGCTTCCCGTTGACTGGCTCAAAGGGCCAGCCGCGCTCAGCGGGGACCGCGATGCGCATCTGCACGGCGTACCCAGCGGCGCGACGGAAGCGGTACGTGATGTGGAAGGCGCCGAACCTGTCGGCGTTCACGTTGGCGATTGGCCGCCACGAGCTGCCGTCACGCCACTGCAGCTGGAGCAGTTTGCTGGCGGCAAGCGGTCCGGGAGTGAGGTGCCCGGTGATGACCAGTTTGTCGCCGAGGTGGAGCGTGCGGGTGTTGACCTGCTGGACGAGACCTGCCGGAACACGCAATTTCACGTGGCCAAGAATCTCGTCCCCGTGCTGGGCAGTGACCCGCCAGATGCCGCCACGGGCAACGGTTGCGTTGAGGTTGAAGTGTCCCGTCGCGTCGCTGATGGTTGTTCCCGCCAGCGTTCCGGCAGAGTCGTAGAGCGTCACGGCCGTGGCGGCCGCCTTGCCATTGATTTGCTGCAAGACACCCTCAAGGCGGATTTGCTGGCCCATGCGGAACTGCGCGGCGTTCGTCTCGGTCACCGCCGTCCGCGGCTTGCCGGGACGAGCAATCCAGAGCTCCGTCATCCGGTAGCGCGGGGCGCTGGGATCGCTCTTTGCGCTACCCCCGGCCACGGCAGTCGCTGGGCCGTCCGGTTTCCACGTCAGTTTCGCCGTCGCGCTGCTCTTGTTGCCTGCCGCGTCGCACGCGGTGACACGAACCCGGTAGTCACCGGCTTTCAGTCCAACCATCGGAATCTCAGCGGAGGCGCCCGTCGTGGGGACGGTGCTTCCGGCCATCTCCGCGACGGGCTGCCAGGCGACGTTCGTGCTGACGCCCTGAAGTTCGATCGTGGTGAGGCAGCTGCCAAAGCCGATTGCGTCGGTTTGGGTCCACGAGACCTTCGGCGTTGCTCCCCCAGTGACGGTGGCCGTGACTGTCGGGGCCGTGCGGTCGAAGACGATCGTCGGACCCGGCGCCTCGCTGATATTTCCGGCGGCGTCTGCGACCTGAACGGTCGTCGCGTGGCGCCCCTCCCGAAAGCCGGTGAGGTCGACGGTGACCGTCGTCGGGCCCTGCCCCTGAAGCGCTGGTGCGGTGCCGACTGCCTTGAAGGTTCCCGGCGTCCGAAGCCCATTTGTGTCTGAGCTGGCCATGATACGGACGCTGTTGATCCCAGAGGCACTATCGCTGAGTCCCGGCAGTGTCAGGGTGTACTTGGCTCCCGTGGTGGGAGCGCTGAGGGACCAACCCGACGGGTCGCCGAGCGTGGGCGAGGTGGTGTCGAGCTGAACCGTTGTCTCAGCGCGGGCGGCCAACTGCGACGGAAATTGCGGGTCGCGAGCGACAACGGTGATTCGGTGAACGCCGTCGCCGATCCCCGCCGGAAGCGGGGCTGCAACGCTGTGACCGCCGCGCGCTGTCGCGCCGCGTGACAGGAGTGGCAGTTCCTGGCCGGAGCCGCTGCCGTCCTTCGCCGTGTTGATAGTGACGGCAACCTCACCAATTCCGTCCGCACGGTTGTCGCCGAGGTCGAGTGAAAGCGGCGTCGCCGCAGTGAGGCCAGCGACCCATCCACTCGGGCCCGCAGCGCTGACACTGGGAGGCGTCGCATCGACACGAACCGGACGCGACTCGCTTGAGGAATCGTTCTCGGCACCATCGATGCTCATGACTCGGAGGTTGATATCCTGACCGTCGAAGCGCTTCAGGTCAATCGCGGAGAGGCGGTCCCCGGTGGACTGATTCGCCAAGACCGAGTTGTCGGGAGCAACGATCGACCAGGCCCGAGTTCCGGAACCGGCACCGACGTCGGCGATGTTGATATCTGCTCGGATGACACCTGGCGCGATCGGCACCGGGTTGATGTCGGCATGCGGCGGCGTCCGGTCGAGATGGAATGTGCCCACCGCGTCCGTGCCATCGGTACCGTCGCCGTCCACGTGAACCCGCGCGGTATAGGTCCCATCGGCAACGCCATCGAGGCTGATGTCGGCGGCGTGGTCGCCAACTTGGCGAAACCAACCGCCAGCGCGCTCGCCGAGGCCGTCGATACTGATGTGCTGGTTGCCGATCCCGGACCCACCGAAGTTGTCGTTCGTGCTCCAGCTGACGGGAAGAACGGTCGTTCCAAGCGGAAGCCAGACGCCCGGGACCGCCATTGACACCCCCGGCGCCTGCGTGTCCTGCACGATTGCGTGGGGGGATGTCACCCAGTAGCGCTTTGACGGCTCGGCAGCCGCCCCGCCAATCTGGTCGATGCGAAGTTGCGTGTGACAGGCAGAGGTGGCGACCGCGTAATAGCGACGCCCGGGGTTGATGGCCCCGGCGAGGTCGTCGCGCAGATTTCCGGACGTTGCGAAGATCGTCGCGCCCGAATCCGTCACGCGAAATGCGTGGCGCGGCGACGTCGACGGGCCGCTGCGACCTGCGTTCCAGCGGACCTGAACGATGTTCGCTCCGGGCACCGCGCAGACGTCCCAATCCACCCACCAACGTGGGCCGTCCAGCGACGACGAATTGGTCGCGCCGCCGATGTCCCACTCGTCGCCCGTGTGAAGGACGTTCCAGTTGCCCGACCACGTTGCTTCTGCCGGAACCCCGAGATCGTAGAGGGAGCCGAACTGCGCTCCGTCAGCCTTCGGGGGCTCCGCTCCTGCAAACGCTGGCAGTGCCAAGATCGCGCTTGCAACCATCGTTGTCATGCCCTTCGCTGAACAC
>JAYTQG010000012.1:0-5591 GCA_043746815.1 Thermoleophilia bacterium
GCAACACCGACCAGGTTGAGGGCGACACGGCCCCCATCGGCCCGATCCGTTGGCCGGTCATGCGTCTGGGCCCCGCGCACGCGCACGACGCTCCTTCCCGGCAAGATGGCCACCCGGTCGCCCACATTGATCCCCGCGCCCCAGAGCGTTCCGGTGACAACGGTGCCAGCACCCGCGACGGCAAAGCTCCGGTCAACAAAGAGCCGAGGCCGTGCCCCGGTCGTGCGCCGTTCAAGTCCAGTGACGAGGGTAACCAGTGCAGCCCGCAGTTCAGCAAGTCCGCTCCCGTCACGGACGGATACGGGAATGATCATCGCCCGAGGGCCGACCAACTCTCGCGCCTCGTCAGCGACCAGTGCCGGGTCAACGAGATCCGATTTGGTGATTGCAACGACTCCGTTCCGCACGCCCAGAAGGTCCAGCACCGCAAAGTGCTCGCGGGTTTGGGGCATGACGCCGTCGTCTGCGGCGATGCACATCAGATATCCGTCGATCCCACTCGCACCCGCGACCATGTGTCGAACGAAACGCTCGTGGCCGGGAACATCGACGAGGCTCACCGCGACCTCCGTTCCGAGGTCGAGCGGAGCGAAACCAAGCGCGATTGAGATCCCGCGTGCCTTCTCCTCCGGGAGACGATCCGTGTCCCGGCCCGTCAGCGCGTGGACCAACGACGTCTTTCCGTGATCCACATGCCCGGCGGTACCGAGGACGAGCGCACCCGTCACCGTCGCGCGCGCTCCACCAGTGCCGGTATCTCCGCTAAATCGGTATCCGACAAGCACCGGACGTCAAAGAGCAGCCGACCCTCCGCAACGCGGGTTGCGACGGACGGCTCCTGCTCCCGCAGCCGTTGGGCCAGCGCCTCGTCAGACGGGAGCGCTACCGCAAAGCCAGGAAGCTCCGTCGTCGGAAGTGCCCCGCCACCGACGCGCCCGATGGCCGGGACGACCTCCGCGCCGATCGCACGCGCCAGCACCTCTGCGCGGCCGCGCAGCTCCTCCGGCGAAGCGGTCAGCGCGCGCAGGACCGGGATTCGCTCCCGTGCAAGTGCAGGCTCACGATGCAATGCCAGCGTCGCCTCCAGGGCAGCGAGGGTGAGTTTGTCGGGGCGAAGGGCGCGCATCAGGGGATGCCCGGCCGCTCTTCCAATGGCGTCAGCGGTGCCAACCAGAATCCCGGCCTGCGGGCCGCCAAGCAGTTTGTCTCCGCTGAACGCCACGATGTCCGCACCGGCGCGGACGCTCTCGGCGACCGTGGGCTCTCCCTCGATCGCGACGCCCTCGTCAAACGCGCCGCTGCCGAGGTCGTCGATGAGCGCCACGTTCGCCTCGCGGGCAAGGCTGCCGAGCTCCGCGATCTCGACCTCCTCGGTAAAGCCGACAACCCGGAAGTTGGACGGATGCACCCGCAGAATCGCCGCCGTATCAGGCCCGATGGCGGCGGCGTAGTCCGGGAGCCGCGTGCGGTTGGTCGTCCCGACCTCCACCAGGCGACAACCCGACGCCGCGAGGACTTCGGGAATGCGAAACCCTCCGCCAATCTCGACAAGCTGGCCGCGCGAGACGATGACCTCTCGGCCGGACGCCAAGGCGACCAGCGCCAACAGCACCGCACCCGCGCAGGTGTTGGCGACGCAGGCGGAGGGAGCGCCGGTCAGCGCGCTCAGATGCGCAACGACGTGATCGTGGCGACTCCCGCGCGAGCCGCTCGCCGGTTCCCACTCGAGGTTGCAATACCCGGCCGCGGTCAGGACAGCCGCGATTGCCTCGTCGGCGAGCGGAGCCCGACCAAGGTTCGTATGGATCACGACGCCGGTCGCGTTGATCACACGACGCAGCGAGGGGCGCACGGATCGGGCGACATCGGCGGCGAGTCCGTCCGCACTGCCTCCGTCTGTGCGACGCGACGCAAGGGCTTCCCGCACTGCATCCACAACAACTTGGCGCGGGTGGATCCTCAGCAAACCGACAATTCCGGGAAGGGCGAGCGCTGCATCCACCGAGGGAAGGTCTCGGCGGGGATCGCGCACGTCGCTCACACGGCTCAGGCTACCGCGTTAGTTGGCGGCCTTCCCGGAGAGCACCAGTGGCACGGTCTGCAGAAGGATCCGCAGGTCCCACCAGACCGACCAGTTTGAGACGTAGAGGTAATCCAGCTGGATCATCTCCTCGTACGACACCTCGTTGCGGTCCGAGATCTGCCAGAGGCCGGTGATGCCGGGCGTCAAGTCGTTGCGGCGTGCGCCCCAGTCACCAATCTGCTCGGCTTCGTGGATCACAAACGGTCGGGGTCCGATGATGCTCATCGAGCCGCCGAGGACGTTGAAGAGCTGGGGCAGTTCGTCGATGTTGTAGTGGCGCAGGATCTTGCCGATGCGGGTGGTGCGGGGGTCGTTGCGCATCTTGAAGAGGGGACCACCGTTGACCTTGTCGTTCTGGTCGGCAAGCGCGTGTCGCATACCCTCGGCGTCACGTCCCATCGTCCGGAACTTCAAGATCTCGAAGGTCTCTCCGCCACGGCCCATGCGCTTTTGACGGAAGAAAATCGGTCCGGGCGAGTCAATCTTGATCGCAACGGCGACGATCGCAAGGATCGGCGAGAGCAGCAGCAGCCCGGCCAGGGAGCCAAAAACATCCAAGGAACGCTTTACGAATCGTTGTCCACGCGACAGGCTGGCGCTTTCCAGGTTGACGACAGGCATCCCGGCGAGCTCGGAGAGACGTGCGTGGGCCGGAGTAATTTCGTACAGCCGCGGGACGATTGAGACCGGCATCGGGCCAAACTCCGAGCGACGGACGAGTTGCAGCAGCCCCTCGGACGACTCGCCTGAGAAGGCAATCGCGAGGCGACTGGCTTCGGTCTTAGCGATCGCGGCACCGAGGGCGGTCGCAGCGGGCCAGACATGGAGGCCCTCAAGGTCTGGCGGAAGTGGCATCGGGTGATCGTCAACAAAGCCAACGACGGTCGCCCCACCCGTTGGGTCACTCATGAGCCTACGGGCGAGACGCTGGCCGACTTCACCAGCTCCGAGGATGAGGACCTTCTCGGGGTGCGCGCGGAGTGTCCGCGTGGCGACCGCCGTGCGGAGGAGAATCATCCCCGCGAAGAGCACTGGCATCGCAACGAGGACATGCAACGCGGCACGATCGGGCGTGTAGCCAGCGAGGACAGGCGCGAAGAGCAGCCAGACAAAGCCCGCGGCGACGATCGCCATCGCCAAGGGTCCGGCCTGACGCAGCGACGTTCCCTCGATCCGACGCCGCCCGTAAAGACCACCGATCGCGCCGACAAGGGGAACGACACCAGCGAAGATTGCGACTTCGGCGAGCGGAGCCTGGAGGCTGCCGCCAGCAACTGTCACGGCGACGAAGAAGATGGCTGCCCATACCGCGAGGATGAACAGATCAGCCCCGAAGAGCCTCCACGCGATCCGGCGGCTTTGCTCCTGGTGGCGCTGCGCCGGTGTGGGGAGGGTCGCCAACCGCCCGTCGAATACGTTCGACGTGCGGAGATCTGCGTATGTCTCGTGGGTGGCTGCCATTTCGTTCACTCGTCTGACTCCGTCCGTGGGTCTCGATACGAGTGTAGGTAGACCCCTGCGCACGGGAGTCCAGTCGCCCCCTGTACTTCCGACCGGTCTTCGGGGAGGCGCCTCCCCTGACGGCGTACGGACATTCATGCCCGACTCCCCGGAATACCCCATACTTGCTGGCCATCCGCCCGAATGACCCGCTTCCAGATGGGAACTCTTACTTTAATCTCATCAATGGCGTAACGGCATGCGGCGAAGGATTCGGAGCGATGCGCGGTAGATGCGGCGACCGCGACGCTGGGCTCTCCAGCGGGCACGTAGCCGAGGCGATGACCGACAGCGACACGGGCCCCAAATCGAGAAACGGTCTCCGCGCAAATGCGAGCGGTTTCGCTGACAGCGAGCTCCAAATACCCCTCATATTCGAGGCCAAGTACCTCCGCGCCCGCCTCTGTGTCCCGGGTGGACCCGAGAAAGAGCGTCAATCCACCGTGATCTGGCCCTTGGACGTGGGCAATCAGCGCAGCGACATCGATGGGCCCTTCCTGGATGACAATCATCCGCCCGAAACGGGCAGCACAAAGGCCACCTCGTCCCCGTTCCGGGTCGGGAGTTCCGGGTCCGCCCACTCGTGATTGACGGCGTAGCGCAGGGCATTCGGCGGTGGAGTGTCCGAAAGGGTCGGAACATATGACCAGATGGCGCCGACCGGGGTCTGCGGGGGCACGTCGACCGTGACACGCTCGGCACCAACGAGGTCTTTGAGGGCAGCGAACAGAAGAACGGTTACCTTAATTGCGTCGGCCATCCGCGTCGATCCTAAACCGGACCTGGGACAGGAGTAAAGGGGGCCTCGCCTGGTAGCTTGCGGCGCCGATGGGTAATACTTCCGACCAACCAGCCGAGCGCCGAACCGAGTCCGGGATTCTGGTGCAGCCTGTCTACCGTCCAGACGACATTGCGGCGGACGATTTTGCCGAGCGGGTCGGGGAGCCGGGTCAGGTCCCATTCGTCCGTGGGGTGCACCCGTCGATGTACCGCGACCGGCCATGGACGATGCGTCAGTACGCGGGGTTCGCGACCGCCGCCGAGACGAACGCGCGCTTTCAGTATCTGCTGTCGATTGGTGCGCCCGGCCTCTCCATGGCCTTCGACCTGCCGACCCAGCTCGGAATGGATTCCGACAATCCGTTGGCGCTCGGCGAGGTCGGCCGCGTGGGCGTCGCGATCGACTCGCTTGCCGACATGGAACGTGTCTTCGAGGGCATCGCGCTGGACAAGGTGTCAACGAGCATGACGATCAACGCTCCGGCCGCCTGCCTGGTCCTTCTCTACCAGCTGGTTGGCGAGCGCCAAGGCGTGGCGTCCGCGGCGCTGCGCGGAACGATTCAGAACGACATTCTTAAGGAGTACGTCGCCCGCGGGAACTACATCTACCCCCCGCACGCCTCGATGCGCCTCACGACGGACACGTTCGCCTACTGCCAGGAGAACCTGCCGCAGTTCAACACGATCTCGATCAGCGGGTACCACATTCGTGAGGCGGGATCGACCGCAGTCCAAGAGATCGCGTTTACCCTTGCGAACGGCATCGCCTACGTCCAGGCGGCGATCGATGCCGGTCTCGCGGTGGACGACTTCGCACCGCGCCTCTCGTTCTTCTTCAACTCGCACAACAATCTGATCGAGGAGATCGCCAAGTTCCGAGCAGCGCGGCGTCTTTGGTCCGGAATCATGCGCGACCGCTTCGGGGCGAAAAACCCGCGATCCATGATGTTGCGCTTTCATGCTCAGACGGGCGGTTCCACGCTGACCGCCCAGCAGCCGATGAACAACATCGTTCGGGTCGCCACACAGGTTCTCGCCGCGGCGCTTGGCGGTGCCCAGTCGATTCACGCGAATGGGTATGACGAGGCGCTGGCGCTTCCCACCGAGCAGGCCGCCAAGTTGGCGCTCCGCACGCAGCAGGTCATCGCCGCAGAGAGTGGCATCGTGGACTCCGCCGATCCGATGGGCGGCAGCTACATGGTCGAGCGCCTCACGGATCTTCTCTGCG
>JAYTQG010000013.1:0-13036 GCA_043746815.1 Thermoleophilia bacterium
TAGCGCCCTCCGACGGTGCCCGACAACTCGACACGCAGTTGATTCAAACGAGTCCACCACAGACACACGTCAGCAAATTCGGGGTCTGACCCGGGTCTGACCCCTTTTTTGATTGCGTCGGCGCGCAAACGACCGACCACGTCGGGCGCCAACTCGCTCTGAAACCACCAACCACGGCCCAAGCCGTGGAATCAATCATCTAGGGAAGCAGCGGGAACTCCTCGACCGGCGCGAAGTGGATCACCGAGACGATGTCCGTCAGTTGGATCTCGCGGGCGTAGATGTGGGACATAAAGTGGACCATGTCCTCCACGAGGCGGAGTTCCGGGTTATCGCGCTCGATCTCGCGTTGGGTCAGCTCCTGAATGGGTTTGACATCGACCTGGTCGATGATGGCCGTGAAGATCTTCTGACGCGGACCGTGGCGGTGGCCGACGGTGACCCAGACGAGCTGGCCCTTTTTGTACTTGTGTGCCTTGTCGCCAAGGCGAATGCTTGCCGTCTTGCGCCCCTTGCGAAGCGGGTCGATAAAGAGCGGCGAGTAGAAGTTCAGTGCGAACACGGCCGGAATCCTACCCGTCCACTGCAAGGGAGCGGGCACGAGCGGCTACCCGCCGCTCCCCTGGATAGGACAGAAGACGATCGAGCCCCTCAAGAGGAAGCAGTCTGACGCTCTCCACCTCGCCGTTATGGTGCAGCGGCGCGCCCGAGCGGTAGCGAAGGAGGAAGAAGTCCACCTGTTTGTGTACGCGAGCCTTCGGCGTCACGAACCAGTACTCGATCGACTCGATCGGGGCGATGAGGTCAGCCCGAATTCCCGTCTCCTCGTGCACTTCACGAATGGCGGCCTGACTTGACCCTTCGCCAGGTTCCAGATGACCCTTGGGGAGCGCAAGGACGGTTCCAGCGCGTAAGACGATTACCGCAACCCGCAGCTGCCTACCGAAGGGAACCAACACAACGCCACCTGCGGAGTGTTCGCGGCGAACCGGGCGATGCTGGTCGCCCGATTTGCCACGAACGCGCCGTTGACCGCCCTGGTCCGGAACCCTTCCGCCTCGTCTCGCCTATTGCCCGCTGAAGAAACGGCGTACGGCAGCCCAGAACCCTTTGCCAGCACCGATGAGTTCGTCTGACACCGCACCAACAGTGTCACCAATCTTCTCGCTGACGTTCCCCATGGTCTGAGAAACCTCGCCCGCAACGCCCGTTGGAGCTCCAGCGGCTGCTGCGGCCATCCCGGGGGTCGTGCCCGTCCCGCTCCCGACCCAGCTGTCAAGCGCCTCCCAGCCGGTCTTTCCGGACGGTGCGGCCGAGGCTGCTCCCGCGGCGGACGCTGCCGCCCCGGGGGTCGTTCCAGAGCCACTTCCAACCCATTTGTCGAGGGCCTCCCATCCGGTCTTGCCGGACGCAGCGGCAGGAGCCGCGGCGGCAGCAGCACTCGCGGCTCCACCGGCGGAACCACCTCCGACCCACTTGTCAAGAGCTTCCCAACCGGTCTTGCCAGACGGTGCGGCAGGAGCCGCAGCAGCGCCCTCCGCGCCACCGGCGGAACCACCACCAACCCACTTATCGAGCGCCTCCCAACCCGTCTTCCCAGACGGAGCAGCGGGGGCCGCGGCGGCGGCACCGGCGGAGCCACCACTCACCCACTTGTCCATCCCTTCCCACCCCGTCTTGCCAGAGGGTGCAGCCGGGACCGCGGCAGCGCTCGCCCCGCCAGCAGCGGACCCACCACCGACCCACTTGTCGAGCGCCTCCCAACCGGTCTTGCCGGATGCAGCAACCGGGGCCACGGCTGCAGCGCTCGCGCCACCGGCGGAACCGCCAACCCACTTGTCAAGCGCTTCCCAGCCCGTTTTGCCAGATGGTGCAGCAGGGGCCGCGGCAGCACTCGCGCCGCCAGCAGGGCCTCCCACCCACTTATCCAACGCTTCCCAACCCGTCTTCCCAGACGGTGCGGCGGGCGCCGCTGCGGCGGCGCCACCAGCGGAACCACCACCGACCCATTTGTCGAGGGCCTCCCAGCCAGTCTTCTGTGCCCCGCCTGCAATCGGCGGCAAGAATCGGCTTGCGCGTTCGTGGTTCGTTGGGATCTCGCCCATGGTTACCTTCCTGGAGTGGTGGGCCTGACGGCGGTTGGGGTGTGTGATGGTCGTTACAATCTATTGGTCCGGCGATACCAGGGTCAAGAGCGCTCCGACTCCAATAGGCGCCGGTAGCTGTCGAGACGGCGGGCGCTGACCACGGATTCCATGACGCATCCGGCGTCGCCATCGTGACGGCACCCGCGGAACCGGCAACGAGACAGGGCGGCCGCGATCTCCGGAAAACCCGCTGCGAGGTCATCTGGCTCCATCGCAGGGATGAAGAAGCTCCGTACGCCAGCGGTGTCCACAACGGCTCCAGGACCGACGCGCATCGGGATGAGCCGGGGGTCGGTCGTCGTGTGTCGCCCTTTGCCAGCCTTCTGGCTGATCTCGCCCACTTGCCGGTCCACTCCGGTCAATCCGCGGGTGATCGTTGACTTTCCGACGCCGGAGTGACCGGCGAGGACGCCGATGCGTTCGCCAATGTGCTCCGCAAGCGCACCGAGGAACGTTTCCTCATTGGCGACGCCAGCAAACACCGGATAGCCGATTTCACGGTATTCCTTGATGATCCCGTCCACCTGGGCACGATCGTGGTCGAGATCAAGTTTCGTCAGCACGATTGCGGGTTCAAGGCCCCCGTGGTGGCCAGCAACGAGGTAGCGGTCAATCAGACGCGGATGCAGCGGCGGATCAACGACAGACGCGACGACGAGCAGCAGATCAGCATTCGCGACCACATCGCGACGCTGCCCTTCCCGGCCTCCGCCACGTTGCAACAGGGTCCGACGCTCCCCGATGCCGACGAGTTCCGGCAGATCCCCTGGCCGTCTGCGCAGGATCGCGGTATCGCCGACCACTGGACGGGCCACTATCCGCGGAGCGATCGGAACCTCGACCTGTTCGTTCCCGATGCGGACCGTGGCACTGGGTCCAGCCACCCGAAGGACCACGCCCGTGGCCTGCTCCCCCGGGGTCATGACAGCTATCCCAGCGACTCTCCCGGTGCCAGGTTGGCGACCTCAACTCCGTGGCCGACGGCCTCCTGCAGGCTCGTCGGGGTGCCGACGAGGACGGGGAACGTTCCCCAGTGGCCGCACAGGACCTGCGTCGCCTTGGTCAAGCGGACGGCGTGGATCGCCTCGCGGACACCCATCGTGAAGTGATCGCCGATGGGAAGCACGACGACGCTCGGCTCATAGATCTCTGCGATCAGCGCCATGTCACCGAAGACACAGGTGTCACCAGCGTGGTAGACGACGAGTCCGTCGGCGAACTCGATGATGAACCCGGCCGGGTCGCCGCCATCGATGTGCTGACCCTCATGCAGGATCCCACCTGAGTGATGGGCGGTCGTCATCGTGACACGAGCGCCGGGCACGTCGACCGCTCCGCCCTTGTTCATCTGGACGACGTTCTCGATCCCGATGCTCTGGAGGTAGTGACCGGTCTCGAAGATCGCGACGACCACGGGCTTGCTGGCCGCAGCCTTCTCGATGTCGCCGATGTGGTCGAAGTGACCGTGCGTCACCAGGATGGTGTCCAGGTGGCCGGGGTCTTTCAACTCGTCAGGGCACGAGGGGTTTCCGTCGAGCCAGGCGTCGATGAGGATGCGCTTGTTGTCGGAGGTCTCCCACAGCCAGGTGCCGTGACCTAGCCAGGTGACGCGGTTGCCCTTCAAGTCCATCGTTTCGCCTCAATCGTTTCGGGGTTACAAGGGGAACGTTACTGCGCGCCCAGAATTTCCTCAGCGGTGAACATCGCGTGGAGCGGAACGTCGCCCAATATCTCGGCAACAGCCTCCCGACCACCTTCACCGCGGTCCACGACGACGAGTGCCGCGACAACCTCGCCGCCAGCCTTTCGTGCCTTGTCGATCGCCGTCAGCAGGGAACCGCCGCTCGTTAGGACGTCGTCGACAACGACAACGGGCGTCCCCTCCTCGATAAAGGGTCCTTCAATCCACTGCTGGAGGCCATGACGCTTGGCTTCCTTACGAACGAAAAAACCCGTCCAGCGTTCGCCTGCCGCCCACGCAGCAGCGGAAATGGAGCACACGAGGGGATCGGCACCCAGGGTCAGACCACCGACCGCTTGTGGCTTCATATCCGCCAGCAAGCGGTATCCAAGCTCGCCGGAGAGCGCGGCGCCCTCCGGGTCCAGGAGGACCTGCCGGCAGTCAAAGTAGTACGACGAGCGTTTGCCAGAGGCCAGGACCACCGACTCGCGGATGAGGGCGCGCTCGCGGAGCAGCAGAAGGAGACGGTTGCGATTTTCGTCCATTGGGAGGCGACGCTACCAGGACGCCCGGCGGGTATCGTGGGCGATGTCACTGTGCAACCAAGGAGACGTCGACGTTGGTCCAAATCATTGCCGAGGCGACGCCCAATCCGAACGCCATCAAGTTCTCTCTGGATCGTGCCGCCGTTGAGACGGGTAGCCGCACCTTTCGCGAGGGAACCGAGCCAGCAGGTGACCCGCTTGGTGCCGCCCTCTTTGCACTTGGCGGCGTCACGAACGTGTTTACCGTCTCCAACTTCGTCAGTGTCACGAAGGACGCGACGACCTCTTGGGACGATCTGACGCCACGGATCACGGAAACGATCCAAGCCCACTTCTCGTGAGCCCGACGGGGATCCGCTTTACCCATCTTCTCGGGGCGGTCTTCGTCCTTGGTGGAATCGTTTTCATGCTCTTCTTGGAGAAAAAGGGTTTCCTGTTTGGAATCCCGTACGTCGTCATTGGTTTGATCTTGATTGGCGGCGCGAGCGGTGTCTCTCGACGGGCCGCTCGCGCCGCGAAGGATCAAGCTGGAACCGGCAGCCCCGACATCGACGCAGCAGCGGATGACAAGTCAGCGTCGGACAGTTCGGCATCGACGATCCGACCGGACAAGTAGTCCTCGTAGGCCGCCATGTCGAGGTGGCCGTGGCCACACAGGTTGAAGATGATGGTCTTGGAGACACCCTCCTGGCGAGCGCGCTCCACCTCCGCAACGACCTGACGGATCGCGTGGGTCGGCTCCGGCGCAGGGAGAATGCCTTCGCAGCGTGCGAAGCGGATTGCCTCGGCGAAGCATTCCCGTTGGTTCCATGCATTCGCCTCAACGAGCCCCGTGTTGACGGCATGTGAGACCAGCGGCGCCATCCCGTGGTAGCGCAGGCCACCGGAGTGGATGCTGGCTGGCATGAAGGTGTGCCCAAGGGAGTGCATCGGAAGGAGCGGCGTCATTTGCGCCGTGTCCCCGAAGTCGTAGCGGTACTCGCCGCGGGTAAGCGTTGGGCAGGCCGCAGGCTCGGCGGCAACGACGCGGATGTCACGCCCGGCGATCTTGTCGGCCAGGAATGGGAAGGCGAGCCCGGCGAAATTGGAGCCACCGCCAGCACAGCCAACAACAACGTCCGGCTCTGCGCCTGCGGCCTTCAGTTGCGCCTGGGCTTCCTGACCGATGATGGACTGGTGCAGGAGTACGTGGTTCAGGACACTGCCAAGCGCGTATTTCGTGTCCTCGCGTCCGGCTGCGTCCTCGACGGCCTCGCTGATCGCGATCCCGAGACTCCCTGCTGAGTCCGGAGTGGCTGCAAGGATCGTCCGACCAGCATTCGTCTCCTCCGATGGACTCGCGATGCATTCGGCGCCCCACGCGTTCATCATCGTGCGGCGGAAGGGCTTCGAGTCATACGAAACCCGCACCATGTAAACCTTGCACTCAAGGCCGAATCGGTTGCACGCGAACGCCAGGGATGAGCCCCACTGGCCAGCGCCGGTCTCGGTCGCGATCCGCTTCGTGCCCGCTTGCGCGTTGTAGTACGCCTGGGCCACCGCCGTGTTCGGTTTGTGGCTTCCTGAGGGGCTCACGCCCTCGTACTTGTAGAAGATTTTGCAGGTGGTGTTGAGTTCGCGTTCCCAGTTGAGTGCCCGCATCAGCGGCGTTGGCCGCCAGAGGGCGAGCACGTCGAGAACCGGATCCGGAATCGGGATGAACCGCTCGCCGCTGACCTCCTGAAGGATCAACTCCATCGGGAAGATCGGCTCCAGCGCCTCCGGGCCGATCGGCTGGCCGGTACCGGGATTCAATGGCGGGGGCGGCATGCTCGGCAGATCGGCGGCAAGGTTGTACCACTGCCGCGGAATGTCGTTTTCGTCCAACAAATACCGGTGCCGTGCCACGCCGTCCTCCGATGTCGTGAGTGTCCTGTGCCGGGAACGCTACTGCAGGGTCCCAGGCGCCTGCTCTGACACGTTCATGGTGGTCCGCCCCCGGCGGCCTGTTGCCCGAATCGCAGGAAGGCGAACCGTGAAGGTTGCTCCCTCGCCTGGTGCGCTCTGGACCGAGATCTTTCCCCCGATGCGCTGAACGAGACGCTTGACGATGGCGAGGCCAAGACCCGTTCCTCCGGCGGCGCGATCGCGCGACGAATGGACGCGAAAGAGTCGGTCAAACAGATACGGCAGGTGCTCCTGGGCAATGCCGCAGCCCGTGTCGTCCACACGAAGCCAGGCGCCACCGATGTCCGTTCCGGCGCGAATCTCCACGCGGCCACCATCCGGGGTCGCGCGGATCGCGTTGGAGATCAAGTTCTCAAGGATCGTCGCGATGTGATCAGGGTCGCTCGTCGCGACGACCTCGCCGTCCGGAGGGCGCAGCGTGATTCCTGCGTCCCGTGCCCGGACCTCAAACCGGGCCGCGACGGTGCGACCGATGGCCGCGAGATCGACGCGCTGCCAGGCGACCGGTGGGTCGAGATCCAACCAGGTCATCTCTTGAAGCTCCCGCACGAGCACGCGCAGTCGAGTGGCCTCGTCGCGGATGAAGATGGCTGCTTCCTGCCGATCCTCCTCGGTCCGCGCGGTCCCGTCGACGAGGGCCTCAGCGAACCCTTCGATGGCCGTCACCGGCGTTCGAAGTTCATGGGCGGCGTCCGCGAGGAACTCACGCTGGCGCATCTCGCCGGATTCCAGGTTTGCGGCCATTTGATTCATCGACGCTGCGACACGGCCGAGCTCATCGTCGTGCTCCTCGGCACGCGCGGTGCGGTCTCCCCCCGCAATCCGCTGTGCGACATCGGCCAACTCTCCTGCGGAGTGACGCAAGCGCCGGGCGATGCCCCCCGATATCAGCCAGACCGCGGCCGCCATGATTCCAGCGCCCAGCGCGATGAGCGTTGGGAGCACCCACCGGGCAAGCACGGACGTCCGCGCGTCGCGTTCGAGTGTCACGGTGACCTGACCGTTGTGGGCAACGGCCTTGACCTCGCGGTGGGGGGCAAGGTTGTAGTAGTTGATGCGTTGCCCATCGAGCACGTAAATCCGGGTCCCGGTGAGGAAGGGCCCGAAGTCGCGAGCGTTTCCTCCTTGCGCCACGATGCGAGCCAACTCGCGCGCTTGGATGTCAAGCGTGTGCGAAACGGTGTCGCGAATCTGGGCGGCCACGAACGTCTGAAACACCAACTGGCCCACGAGGATCATCAACGCAAGCAGAGAGAGCACGCTGAGCGTGATTCGCGTGCGATACGAGTGTGGGCGCAGGCGCGTGATGAGCCCGCCGCCGGTCATCAATCCGGCGGGTCGAATCGGTAGCCGACTCCGCGCACCGCGACGATGCCGAGGTCATTTCCAAGTTTGCGACGCACATTCGCAACGTGAACGTCGACGGTCTTCGCGCCAACCGCGGATTGGTATCCCCAGACGCGTTCCAGGAGGCGCTCACGGGTGTAGACGACCCGCGGATGGGATGCCAGCTCCGCGAGAAGGTCGAACTCGATACGTGTCAACTCCACGTCGACGCCGTTCTGCGTGCACGTCCGGCTTTGAGGATCGAGCACCGCGTCGCCAAGGGCCAGAATCCGGTCCGTCTCCGGGGGGGCGTTCACCCGGCGCAGCACCGCTCGGGCACGGGCCACCACCTCGCGCGCGGAGAACGGCTTGCTGACGTAGTCATCCGCACCAAGATCCAGCGCCATGACGCGATGAGCCTCATCGGTGCGCGCAGTGATCATGATGATTGGGATCGGTGCGATCTCGCGGACGCGTCGGCAGACCTCCATCCCGTCGATGCCGGGAAGCATGATGTCGAGCAGGATCAGGTCGATCCCGCCGCGCCCGACCTGCTGGAGCGCCTCGTTCCCGTCGGGGGCCTCGGTGACCGTGAAGCCGGCGTCGGTCAGATAGAGCCGCAGCAGTCGCCTGATGGCCCGTTCGTCGTCGACCACCAGAATGTGGCCCTGAGTGCTCACAAAGTGAGTATGCCACGCCGCCTCGTGGACTCACCGCCTTGATTCCGAGTCCCGCCGCCCCTACCGTTACTGAGCTGTCCGGCGGGATAGCTCAGTTGGTAGAGCACACGACTGAAAATCGTGGTGTCCCCAGTTCGAGTCTGGGTCCCGCCATCGTTATTTTCCCTGCTATGAGCAGGCTTTTCTTGGCTCTCGCACGCGAATGCCGAACTGGTGCATTTGGCGTTTCAGGACGTTCAAGACCATGCGGGAACCTCCCAGACCATGCGGGAGACCATGCGGGAGATCGACGACGCGGGGGCCTCACCTCAGCCCGCACGCTGGTTCCAGGCTGCGATTTCCGCCGGGGTCCGTTCACGGTATTCCCCGTCTTGGATCCCCCGACGGGAGGGCACGATGCTCGTGCCGAGGACAAGTCCGCTGGGTGAGATGAAGATCGCGACTACGAAGCCCACGTCGTAGTTTGCGAAGCACGAGACCCATACGTCCCGATCGTCCGTCCCGACCGATTGCTCAAGGGACACGGTCAAAGGCAGTGTCTGGCGGAATACGCAGCCGGCGAGCCGCTCACGGATCGTGTCGTCCGCACCGGCTACCGCCAAGGCGGCGAGGGTGACGGGATCCGTCACGATAGGGTCGCTACCGCGTTTTGCTCGTATCCTCTCGATGATGTGTCTGAGGGCGACGCCAACAGCGATGAGGGAGGCCGTGTCGTTGATGACACGTTCGAGCACCATGACCAACGTCGCGCCAGCACCGGAGGCGCCTTTGCCGACGCCACCGGACCGGATCGAAAAGCTTGTGTCTGGTAGGAGTTCCCCGTATGCGTCGAAGTCAGCACGGGTTAGGCCCTCAATCTGCGCTGGCAATCCTGGTGCGACGTTTGCCTCCGGGACGGCCCAGGTCATCGCAAGCTCCGTATTCATGGCGGCGGGTTCCGCTCGACGAACCGTTGGGGTGGTTCCCACCAGGACCAGGAATACGTCCGCGCCGGAGTAGCTGCCTGGGGGCTCGTTCGAAACGGTTCGCCGGAGGCATCCAAGTGAAGCGACTGCTCTTCGCCCTGGATAGTGAGGTCCAGAGCGAGCCTCCACTCACAGTAGTCCCGGGTTGTACGCGCGACGATGTTGAAGACCTGGATTTCACCGCGCGTCAGCGACGAGTGATAGTCGCCGAAGACCGGCGGGCCAAAGGGAGCGTCCCAGAGGAAGTAGTCGATGCCCTGATGGCGAGTAAGGACTGTTAGGGCGCGGGGATGGTCTGAGTCCAGATCGAGGCCGAGCACCTGGGCGTTTGCGGCGCCGGCGCTCTCCCACATCACCAGTGTCTCGGTAATTGGCTCGCCCCGCATCAGAACTTCCGCGCGAACGTCACGGAGTAGCACGGTCGATTCCGCGCGTCCTTCCAGCACGAGTTTGAGGAAGGTAGTCCCGGAATCAGCGGCTCCAAGGCTGGCTACCCAGGCCCGCACGTCCATGGGTCTCGAATCAGACGGCGGACGACCATCTGTTGGCAAGTCGGCGGGCAGGAGCATGGACCAGCCGTCCGACAGAATGTTGGAGTCAGCTCCAACGGAAGCGTGTAAAGGCTGGTCGCTCGTGCGAAAGGAGCGCACGACGGTTGGCGCCAACTCCGACGAGATCGCACCCGCCAGCGCCGCCAGGATGACCCCTGCGGGGTAAGCCACCCAGCCGGGCGCGTACTTAACGGCCGCGACTCCGATCGCAACCAAACCGATAGCCGCGACGGTCAATCGGCGCAGTTGAACGACGCGTGGCCGTTTGGCTATTGCGAGAAACGCGGGCACGGCAGTCGAGACGAAGCCTACAGCGCTGCTTTCGAGACGAGCCCTCGCCGCGCGCGGCGCCACGTTGGCGTGCGGAGCCGGAAGCCGCCAGCGCTTCGTTCCTAGGTAGAACCAAGGCGATTCGGGGCCCACCGCAGGAGTCTGCGATGGGCTTCTGACCCGGCGCGCGGAGGCCGCGGATCGCGCTGCTCAGCGGATCTTGACGCGACGTGCCGCCTGCGGTCGACCTTGGTGGGTTGGGTCCGTGCCCTAAGAGCGCCCCGTACCAGCGGGCGCTGGCACGGCTAGCGCAGACGTGGGCAGCGTGAGCAGGTCGAGCGTGTGCCCGCGTTCGTCGGCGATCTCGACGAGGGCGCCCTCCGGGGAGATCTCGAGGACCGTGCCAGTCGTGCCAACCGGCCAGCGGCCGCATTCGGTCAGAAGCTCGACGACGTCTAGGGGGCGCAGGGCGGTCATGGGATGAGTATTGCGCACCTGCTAGGGAATGGCGACGTAGCAGGTGATGAGCCGCGGAACCGAGTCGGCCCCGGGATCGCGGGCGACGAACCAGATGCTGATGACCGGGTGGCTTCGGCCGTTCAGGCCATCGACGAGGGACTCGACCTCGTAGCTGAGGCCCCACGCGCTTTCACGGATCGCGACGACGAGTGAGCCGGCTGCGGCCTTCGCGAGCTGGTCGGCCAGGTACTGCCAGTCGACGGCGTGGATACCGAGGGCGGAGGCGAAGACGCGGGCCTTGTGACGGCCGGTCGGGTGGTCGGGGCTCAGGACGTAGCGTTCGAGCTTCTCGCGAGGAACGACGGCTCGTTCTCCGTTGGGAACGGATCCGAGTCCAGTCATCAGAAGAAGTCCAGGTCGATGCCGGGCGGTTCGATGCGGGGTTCCGGCGGCTCGATCGTCGGCAGGCGACGACGTGGATTGTCCGTGTCCGGCGGTTCGATGCTCGGCTCCTTCGTGGCGTCGACTTCTGGTTCGAGATCGGGGACTTTCGGGGAGCGAGTCAGCGGCCCGCCGATTCGGAATTCCACGTCGGGTCTGGCGGGCCCAGGGTTCACGTCGGGAGTCTCCACGGCCAGGTCGTTGGGTCGGCCGATCCTGAACTCTGGCATCGGAACTTCTGGCATCCGATCGATAGCGAGGTGTTTCGCCTGGGTGCGTTCCCACCCGCGGGCGAGTTCGTGGACCGCCTGGTCTTGGTCGAGGCCGACGACGTAGACGTGAAGGTCGTGTCGATGGCGGCTGCCGGCGGCGTAGCCCCACTCCCGACTCCCGCGTTCGGGGGCGGCGAAGAGGTATGTGCGGTCGGTGGTGGCGCCTTGGCTGATGTGGCCCGTGATGGCGTAGCCGTGGTGGGCATGTTCGAGGTAGTCGGTTGGGAGTTGGACCTGCCGACCGTCGTCGGTGCGTAGCTCAAGGGACCGGGCGGCGGGGTCGATCGCGATGACCGTGCCGCGGGTGCCGTTGCGGACGTCGATCTCGGGTCGGTAGTCATTTCGGCGGCACACGATCCGGTCGCCGACGGCCCACTCCCGCCCGGCGACGTTGAGGCGTTCCGAGCCGAGCAGTCCGGCAGTGTCCATGTGTTCCCGGGCGAGCTGGTTGAGGTCGAGGACGTCGGCGCGGTCATGGGCGAGGATGAGTGCCCGCGACGGGTCCGCGGCCGAGGTCTTGGCCCAGTCGGAGACGAGTTCGATCATCGCCGTGTCGCGTGTCTCGAATGCTTTGAGGTGTCCGTGGTCGGTGAGCAGCTCAAGTGCTCGTTCGGGTCGGCCCTGGGAGAGTGATCGGGCGATTTCTTGCTGGAGGGGGCCAACCTGGCGACGGTTCTCGCTCAGCTCGACGGCTCCGATGCGTTCCGCGAGGCTGGCGAGCGCGCCTCCGGCGTCGATGGATGGCAGCTGCCGAGGGTCACCGATCATGAGCACCGTGGCGCTGACGTCGCTTGCGTGTGAGACGAGTTGTTCGAGCGCCCTGGTGGGAACCGTGCCGGCTTCGTCGATGACGAGGACGCTTCGCGGCGCGAGGGCGTGGGGCGGGTCGCGTTCGAGGTCTGCGAGGAGTCCGGCGATGGTGCGTGATCGGATGCCGGCGTCGCGCTCCAGTACTTGGGCGGCCTCCCCTTGCCAGGAGCAGCCCACAACCTCGATGCCATCGCGTTCGAGGGCTTCCCGAACGAGGCCGAGGGTGTAGGTCTTCCCCGTCCCGGCCGGGGCGATCATGAGACGGACGGCGTCCCGGTTGGCGGTGAGGTGGCGGACCGCGGCTGCCTGATCGTTGCCTACTTCGGGGTGCCCGGCGAGGACTGCCTCAACGGTGCCGGGGTCGACCCAGAGGCGTCCGCGCCGCTGGGCGCCGGCGACGAGGCGGTGTTCGATGTCGAGCATCTCGGGTGTCGTCCAGGCGGTGCGATTGGTTCGGGACAGTTCGGGGGGTTCGACGAGGATCGCCCGGTGTCTGATCCACTGGTCGGCGAGCTGTTCGATTCTCGCCAGGCGTGCGCCGCCGGGGTAGTTCTCGGCGATGGCGCGGATGACATCGCGCCTGCGGAAGGTGCTGGTGCGTTGGGTGAGCCCGGTGGGCCCGGAGAGCCGACTGGAGAGCTGAGCCTCCCCAATAAGGCTCAGCTCGACCAGGTGAGCGCGGTAGAGGAGTTGTGGGATCTCGTAGCGTCCAAGGCCGTGCTCGGCGGCTCGTGCGCGCCACTGGCCGACGGCCTCGTCCCGATCGAGGTGGGGTTTGCGGTCGCGGGTCTCTCGTTGGACCGACCCGACCGCTTGGATCGACGAAGCTCCGCGAGCGAGGGCAAGTTCGACGATCTCGGTGCGGCGGCGGGAGAACTCGCGGGTGACCTCCAGCGGCATTCCGGCGATCTCGGCGGTGCCGTTTCGGACCGGGCCCCAAGC
>JAYTQG010000014.1:0-2538 GCA_043746815.1 Thermoleophilia bacterium
GCTCCGCACAGCGGGCACTCAAGACGAACCACCGGGATGTCGGTCAGTTGATCGCCGGGAGCAACAGTGCGCCCACCATCACGATGGCCGTTCCAACCGGCGTCGCAAACCGTGCCCGGCCAGCGTGGCGAGAAATCGCAAGCTGCGCAACGAGTGCCAATGCTCCGCCAGCAAGGATGAGTGCGACCTGCCCGACCGAAAAGGCCCGCTGTGCAAGGGCCACCCCGCCCATGAGCACGCTCACGACACCGGCAGCGCTCATGATCTCAACGCCTCGGACGTCGCGCTGGCGAAGGGCAACGGA
The DNA here is from genome assembly GCA_043746815.1 of Thermoleophilia bacterium. Lineage (GTDB taxonomy): Bacteria > Actinomycetota > Thermoleophilia > Miltoncostaeales > Miltoncostaeaceae > JAYTQG01. The sequence continues at coordinate 305 of JAYTQG010000014.1, forward strand.
CTCTGCGCCGAGCCAGAGGCCGACGGGCAGCGACCAAAGCCCAACGATTAGCTTCGTCGCACTCCGAGCGGCCGGATCCGAGGACTGCCACTGGGCGAGAAGAACTCCGCCGACGATGACCGCAACGACAGCGGCGATCGCTGACGCGATCACCAATGCGGAGAGCACGCCCGGGCGTGGGGCGGGCACGGCGGAACCTGGTTCGTTGGGGGCTGCGACGAGGTTTCGCGCCTCCATCCAACGACGAGTCCCAATGACGCCCGCGAACACGAGCGCCCCGCATAGCACGCCACCGAGGAGGATCGAGGGTAGCGCTGCCTGATGTGGCGAGTCGCCACCAAGGGCGCGGAGCACGTTGTAGATCACAAACCAGCCCGCGAATGCCGACGAAACGAACCACGACGCGAGGCGCTTTGCTGGAACGCCGATGGACGTGAGGGACTTCATCGCGGCAATGTTGCCAGGTCACGCGGGGTCGTGAGCCCAAGCAGCGCCGCCATCTGACGAACGGCCCGGCCGCGATGCGAGATTTCGGCCTTCTGGTCACCGGTCATCTCGGCCATCGTCCGGGCGTGTCCAAGGGGCAGAAAAACCGGGTCGTAGCCGAAACCGCCCTCGCCGCGCCCCGATTCGGTGATGTGCCCGGGACAATTTCCTTCGGCAACCAGCCGTCGGCCATCTGGGAGGAGCGCGACCAACACGCAGACGAACGCTGCCGAACGATCCGCCTGACCGTCAAGTTCCTTCAAAAGGAGGTTGCAGTTGTCTGCGTAGGTCGCCCCTGGACCTGCATACCGGGCCGAAAAGACTCCAGGTCGTCCATCGAGGCCGTGGACAAATAGGCCGGAGTCATCCGCGAGAATCCCAACCGATCCGTCAGTCATTGCCCGCAGCGTGTCCGCCTTGATCAGTGCATTTTGGTACAGCGTGTCGCCGGTCTCATCGGGGTCAAACCCCACGGGGGCGACCTCCACCTCAGTACCCGGAAAGGCACTGGCCAGCTCGCGAACTTTCCCGGCATTGCCCGTCGCGAGCATCAACCGCATCACGCGCGGAGTGCCTCATCCTGCGCCACCCGAATCGCCGAGAGCGAGCCAAGAGCGAGTTCGACGAGAGCGGAGAGATCGCGTGGTGAAAAAGTGCGCCCCTCAGCCGTGGACTGCACCTCGACCAGACGCCCGTCTCCGGTCATCACCACGTTCATGTCGACCTCAGCGCGGGAGTCTTCCTCATATGGGAGGTCGAGGCGCGGTTCGCCGTCGACAATCCCCACGCTGATCGCCGCCACGGGTGTGGTGAACGGCAGCGCAGGGAGCTCTCCAGCGGCAACCAACGTTCCGAGCGCCAGCGCCAGCGCTACGTAGCCTCCCACGATCCCAGCACAACGCGTTCCGCCATCGGCCTGAATGACGTCGCAGTCCACCCAGACGCTCCGCTCACCGAGGGCCGTAAGGTCGGTAACGGCGCGCAGCGACCGCCCGATGAGGCGTTGGATCTCCGACGAGCGTCCGTCGAGTTTGCCTTTCGAGATGTCCCTGGGTTTGCGGTCCCCTGTCGAGCCGGGAAGCATGCCGTACTCCGCGGTAACCCACCCGCGCCCCTGGCCGCGCATCCACCCCGGGACGTTGTTATCGATCGAGGCGGTACAGATCAGCCGGGTCCTGCCGATCTCCATGAGTGCGCTTCCATCCGCCGCCTCGATGAAGTTCGGCGTAATCCGAACCGGTCGGAGTTCGTTGGGCTGTCGACCGTCGGCTCGCACGGGCCGGAGAATAGTAATCTCGCTCGGATGGCAGACCCCGACCCAGATCCAGGACCAGCTTCGTGGGTTACGCGAAACCGTTCGCGAGCCGAGGGGACCTGGTTTCTCCGCCATCGAGCGACGCTTGCGCGCTGGCCTCTGCTTGCGGAGCCGTGGGCACAGCGGGTAGACGCCACCCGCCTCGTCGCTGAAGCTCCCGCCCGCGGCGATCGCCTGGCCTTCCTCGGATAGTTCGCTTCCCGCAATTTGCGACGATCAGACGCACCTACGACGTAACTACAGCTCACGTACGTCGGTCGTCGTGTGCAGGGTTACACGCAGGGTTCTGTCACACTCGGAGGGGGTCGCATGAAGCGAATATGTCCCTGGTGCCGCGGCTGGTTTTGGCTTCCCGCGCTACTCGCACTCTCAGCGATCGGGATGATCGCCGGATGCGGGCTGATTCAGTCCAATCTCGAGTCGAAATCCGCGG
>JAYTQG010000015.1:0-2538 GCA_043746815.1 Thermoleophilia bacterium
TCGTCGTGAGCGGCGCATCCGTAGCCCTCCCCGGTCCGGCACCGGAAGGCGACCGAGAACACCAGCTGGCGGGACTTCTGCGCGAAGCGGGGCGTCAACCGCCAGGACTCCGCGCCCTGGCGGAGACAGTCGGTTGCTCCGACGCCGACGCCCGGGCGGCGCTTACGCAGCTCGTGACGACAGGGAAGGTCGTGACCGCAGGAGACCTTTGGTTCGACGCAGACGTGGCCCGCACGGCAAGTGAGGAAGCCCTTGTGGCACTTGCGAGCGGCCCGATGACGGTCGCCTCCCTCCGGGACCTGTGGGGGACCGGTCGTCGCCATGCGCTTGCATTGGCGCAGTACCTGGACGCCGCCCGCATCACTCGCCGAGACGGCGATCTCCGGATGCTGCGCCGACACACGTAAAGTTCCAGCAGTGTCCGACCGACCGTCCACCGTTCATCCCCTGCTTCCGCGGTTCGCGCAGGGTGTGACCGGGCTCCTCACCCTTGAAGCCCTCGTCTTCCAGAGTTGGCCAGTCGTTGTGGTCGCGCTCGCGCTCATCGTGCTGTCGTTGCTTGTGCCCAAGTGGTCCCCGGTGGCGTGGCTCTTCCGGCTGATCGCGCCAGCGACCGGAGAGCTCGAACCTGCAGCCCCCGTTCGATTCGCTCAACTGCTGGCCGCAGTCTTCCTCGGGGCGGCCCTCATCTGCCGGGCCACGGGAGTTGCCACCGTCGGCTGGGTGCTGACCGGGATGGTCGCCGCGTTGGCGCTCTTCTCGGCCATCAGCGGCATTTGCGTTGGCTGCAACGTCTACCGGCTGATTCTGCGACGCCAGCACAGCGGCGATGACCTGCGGCCCGCACTTGGACTTGCCGGAAGTGGTCCCTGGCTGGTGCTCGTCACCGCGCCGGGGTGCGCACGCTGCGAGCCCGTTGCCCGCCAAGTTGGGGACCTGGCCCCGGAGCGGGACCTTATCCGGGTCGACCTCATGCGGACACCAAAGGTCGCCGACACGGGCATCACGAGCGTTCCAGCGCTCCTTGCGATTGGCCCGGGTGGCGAGCTGCGCGTCGCCGCGGCTGGGCGTCTAACGACAACCGACATTGAGCCAGTCCTCGCCGCACTCGGGTAACGTCACCTCCATGGCCGACGACAACCCAACACCCAAGCGTTTCCGCGACGATCCAGCGCTCGCACCGATGCAGCCTGGCGTCATCACCCTGGAGCGTGTCGACGGCGACGATCTGATCGATGAGGAACTCTGGAGCGACGACTCCGGGGACGACTATTCCGGATGGTCATGCGTGGGCACCGATCCATTTCCGTGCCCTGCCGATGGGTGCACGTTCGTTGCCCGCCACATGACCGCTGCGCACCTCATTATCGTCTGGCCCGAGAGCGATGACCCAGCACTCCTGCGCCACGCTGCGCACGCTCGACAGGTCGGTCGCAACCCAAAGGTGATGGACTACGAACCGGCGATGGGCCCGGCGTGTTCGTACTACCAGTGGGAAGCCGCTGGGAATCCCGTCCACGGATTCCGGGCGGAGGACTAGCCCCGGACTAGCCCCGTGGTTTGAGGAACGCGGCGACGTCGATTCGCCGGTCGATTCCCGGAAGCTCCAATGCCCCTGCGCCGTCAACTTCGGTGACCTCGTCCCACGTTCCATCGCGCTGCGGTCGTTGATGGACGATGACGACCTGGCGTGGCACCTCGATCCGCCAAAACACCGGTGCCCCGGCGATCGCGTAGATCGCTCCCTTGCGGATGTCGCGACGCACGCTGCTGTCGGACACCTCCACAATCAGGATGGTCTGATCGGCTCGCGGGTGCGTGCCTTGGAAGCCAATCTCGGTCGTGACGACGGCAAGGTCGGGCTCCGGGATGCTGTCCGCGATGCCGCCGATTGGCAGCTGAACGGCGACCTGAAAGCAAGCTCCGTAGCCCAAGCTGAGCGCGCCATTGAGCGCCCGAATCACGCCAGCGTGAGGGGGGTTTTGGGGGCTCACGTACGTCAGCTCGCCGTCGAGGAGTTCGTACGGTTCGTCTGCACCGAGCAGCCCGATCTCGACCATCTGCCAGACCTCGTCAGAGGTGAACCGTCGTATCGCCGGTGTTGTTGCCATGGCCATGATGCTATCTCCGATCCGGTCGAAGGCAAACCGCCTGCGGATGTCCGGGGGTTGGGGCGTCTGATTTGCATGCCCGGTATTCAGTCACGGCGACGTGTGACGTCGCTGCGCGCAGGCGTGCCAGGTCCGTGCCAGAGTTCGTAACCGTCTATTTTTGATATGATGGTTACATGGCGATGGACCTTCCAGACGATCTCGTTCTTCCACTCGAAAGCGGCGCCCCCTACTGGTACTGGCTTGGCACCCGTCCGGCCCTCGACTTTGTCAACACGCTTCGCGAGCGCTGGTGGCGCCGGGTGGAATGCCTCTGCACGCCCGCCGACCTCGGGGCCTGGCTCGTTCAAGCAGGCCTGGTTGTCGAAACCGCTGAGGTCGATCAGGCAACCCTCGGCCGCGCACGATCCCTTCGTGAGGCGATCGA
>JAYTQG010000016.1:0-2532 GCA_043746815.1 Thermoleophilia bacterium
CACGCGAATCACGTCGTCCGTCCCGATGGGTCACTGCTCGAGTACGCGCCTGCCGAGCAAGTTGCAAGCGAGATGGACTTGCTCGTCGAAATGTTCGAAGCGAACGACGACCACCCAATTCTCCGGGCAGCATGGCTGCATCACCGCTTCATCCAGATTCATCCCTTTGAAGATGGCAACGGTCGCGTGGCACGGGCCCTGGTGCTCTTGGTTTTGCTGCGCGCGAACTTTGCGCCCCTTGTCGTGGATCGGCGGCAACGAGATCGATATCTCAAGACCCTTGACCGGGCGAACGACGGTGATTTGGCACCCTTCGCGCGTCTCCTCGCCGAGCTTGAGATCGCCGCTCTTCGCTCGGCTATCGAACTGCCCGATCAGTCGCTACGAGGAGGAACGCCCGCCGAAGTTGCCCATGCGGTCGTAGATCGTATTCGCCGGGGCATCGAGTCATCTGATCGGGAGCAATCCGAAAAGGGGCTGGCGCTCGCAGGCGAACTTCAGCGGCGCATCGAGACGTTCCTGGATCACGAGGGAGATGCCATTGCTGGCGCCTTTCGAAGGATCGATCCGCATACAAAGTCGCTTGTTGACACGGCCGCGCCACCCGCACCAGAGGCGAGCTACTGGTACCGGCAGCTCGTTCGCACGGCAAAGGCGGCAGAGTTTTTTGCCAATCTGGAAGACGGCTGCCATTGGGTGCGTCTCAAGCTTTTCGTCCGAGGCCAGGGCGTTCGATACGTGGTCGCGATGCAGCGAGTCGGCCGCGTCGATCGAGGCGTCCTTGCCGTCACGGTTTTCGCGGAACGGGTGCCTCCGGCGGTTGAGCGCGACGACTCAGACGAAGCCGCGCCTATGCCGATTTCTCTGCTGCCTGAGGAGTTCGGTGAGAGTGTGACCCTTGTTGGGTCCAACACCGTAGACGAACGGTGGGACGAGATTCAGGAACTCCTCGAGCGCACCCTGGCCGCCACGGTAGCCACATTCGGCTCCGGCCTGGGCGCCTCGATGGGCGACCTATCTCGGGGTGCTGGCTTCTAGTCCCGGCTCATTCCGAGGATGTTGAGCAGGAACCAGAAGATGTTGAAGATGTCGAGGAAGATCCCGACGGCGATGAAGACAACCTCATCGGGGTGCGCACGGCGTAGGCGGTTGAAGTCGTAGATCGTCCAGGCGCTGAAGATGATCAGGCCGATGATCGAGAACGCCAGATGCGCGGTCGACCCGCCGATGAAGATCAGGGCGATGCCACCAATGAACAGGACGACCGTCGCGATCATGAGGCTCTTCGCCCATCCAGCGAGATCACGCCGGGTCATCCAACCTGCAGCGCCAAGGCCGCCAACGAGGAGAGCGGTTCCACCGGCCGCCTGGGCCACGAGCGTATGACCGCCCTGGATGCTCGTGTAGTAGTTGAGCGCTGGACCGACGCTCAGGCCAAGGAACAGACCAAGCGCGAACAGCATTGTCAGCGAGAGGCCGTTCTGCTTGCGCACGAAGCCCATTCCGATGATGAGGGCAAAGCTAATGGCCCAGCAGCCAAAGGCCGCGCCGCGTCCGATGTCGCGCCCCAGCCATGCTCCGGCGGCGGCAAAGCCGAGTGTCACGGCGACCAAGAACATCACCTGGCCGAATACGGTCTTCGCTTGATCCTTCGCAGCTTCGACGAGGTCGGTTGCAGACTGCAGACGAGCGCCAGTTGGCGCGGTTCCAAACGGGGTCACGAATCCTCCAAGGGATCTAGGTCGGACACATAATGGCGGGATTCCCGGGGACAGGCAACCCAGCTGAACCGTCCCTTATGTGGCGGCAATATCCAGGCCAAGGTCAAGGACCGGCGCGGAGTGGGTCAACGCACCGACGCTGATGGCGTCAACACCACATTTGGCAGCCTCGGCAGCGCGTTCGATGGTCATCCGACCGGAGGCCTCAAGCTTTGCTCGACCCGCGTTGATTGTCACCGCTTCTCGCAGCTGTTCGGGTTCCATGTTGTCGAGCAAAATCCAGTCTGAACCGGCCGCCGCGGCCCGTTCGACTCCTGCCAGGTCATCGGCCTCCACCTCAATGATGATGCCGGGAAGGCGTGCGCGGGCCATCGCGATCGCTCCCTCAAGCTCGGCCCCGGCGAGGGCCAGGTGGTTGTCCTTCACGAGCACGCGGTCGTAGAGGCCCATCCGGTGGTTGGTGCCGCCGCCCGCCCTCACGGCCGCCTTCTCAAGGGCTCGGAAGCCGGGAGTGGTCTTTCGCGTGTCGAGGACGAGCGCTGGCGCGCAGGCGGCGACAAACCGGGACGTCATCGTCGCGATCCCCGAGAGGTGGCTGAGGAAGTTGAGAAGTGTCCGCTCGGCCGCCAACACCGCTCGGGCGGGGGCGCTGATGCGCACAACCGTCTGCCCGGGGGCGATCTTGTCGCCGTCGCGAAGCAGCCACTCAGAGGCAACCCGCATCTGGTGAAGCACCTCCTCGCCAGCATCGCGTCCCGCCAGCACACCGGGCGCGCGCGAGACGACCTCCGCGGTCGCCCAGCGGTCCTCA
>JAYTQG010000017.1:0-12954 GCA_043746815.1 Thermoleophilia bacterium
ATGCGCCGTTACCTCCTTCATCGGCCCAGTCGGACGATGCCTTTACGCGCCCGGTGGTCTGACTTTCGATTTGGTGTGGCAGATCCGGCCGGCGAGACCGAGCCAGTTGGGGCCGCCGTCAGGCGTTCCCAGCGTCTGGAGTGTTGGACCATCGTCCAACACGGAAGTAAGGACGACGACCTTTTCGCATATCGGGAATACGTGGAAAGTCTCGGACACAGCGTCGCGACGCGTCGCAGCCGTCGGGATGGTGCGCTAAATCCAAGTCAGACCACCTAGGCCCGCCCGGCCGCCCACTCGACCGATCCGCGGAACAGCGCGATGCCGGTGTTCGGTGCACCGGGGTCCACCGCGCGGTAGTAGCTCTGGAACGTCCAGGGTTGCCAGGCGTCGATGAAGTTGAACCCGAAGTGGACGAGGCGCCCGGCCCCATAGGTGTTTGTGAATGCAAACACCGCACCAGGTGTTGCGCGTCGCTCAGCTGGTTGGTAGGTGATGCGGGCAGCGCGGAGGCGTCCGATTGGCTGGAACCCACTTCCCGCGCTCGACACTAACTCGCCCGTCAGCGCCGTTGGCCCAGAACGCCGACGCCAGGCGTAGTCCGGAACGGGTCCACCACAGAATGCGGCGGCCTTGGCGATCAGCGGATGGCCCGCCTCCAACGCGAAGCTGGCCTGTTCCATGAACGCGTCGTTCAAGAACCGGGCGCCAAATGCTGGCGAGAGAAGACCCCACCGTTTTGCCCCACCCAGGCCACGTCTGGTCAGCGGAATTCCGGCTTGATCGTCGCGGCCATCAAAGTAGAGGCTCACGAGCCCGCCCCCACCCTTCACCCATCCAGCCAACGTCGCACGTTGGGCATCCGAGAGTCCCTTGACCTCCGGCAGCACGATCACCTTGAGACCGGCCAGGGTAGATGGATTTGCGATGTCCCCGTCCGACAACGTCCGCAGTCCGGACGCGCCCATCGCCGCAGCCTGGGCTTGGGTGGCACGAAACATGTTCGCGATGACGCCGACGTCCTTCTGTGCGCCTTGCGTGCTTTGGACGATTCCAACGCTGTAGCCCGGCGAGATGTGCGGCTGAGCGGCACCAGGGAGGCACGCGATAGCGGGGACGGCGCAAGCGACGAACGCGGCCGCTACGGAGGCGAGCGGGGGGAGGGGCATGGGGCCTTCCATTCGGGGGCATGGACGACGACCATGCTTGCCGAACACCTCTCCAGCGTGAGCGGTGTTCACGGATCCCTAACGGCCTCCTGACGCCCGCCTCACCCGGCCCCGCCCAATCAGCGATTCAGCGGATCGGCGAGTAGCGCCTGGCGCCAGCAAACTGACCGAAGTAGTACCCGGTGCTGATGTCGCTGACCTTCACAACGTCGCCGGTATGCGGCGAGTGCACCATCTGCCCGCCACCGATGTAGATGCCTTCGTGGTGGATATAGCCGGAGCTATCGGCGAAGAAGACCGCATCCCCAGGCTGCAAGTCGGCGTAGGCGATCGATTCGCCGACCTTTGCTTGGTCTGCAGCGACGCGCGGGAGCTTGATCCCGAGGTTGCCGTAGACGTAGCTCACGAGGCCGGAGCAGTCGAAGCCGCCGGGCTGGGAACCTCCCCAGCGATACGGCGTCCCGAGGAAACCGGCCGCGGTCCGCGCGGCGTTTGTGCCGATTCCCGGCTTCGCGCCCGCAAGGATCGTCGACGGTGCCTGTGCGGCAACCTGGTCTGGGGCACCTTGTTCGGCTGTCAGCGCGATGGTTTCGCTCGGTGCCACCGTCGGGAAGCTCGCCTCAATCGGGCGCGGGCCCTCCATGAGGGTAAGGCCCTTGCTCTCCTCAACTGCGGCGCTTGTCTCCGTTCGTTCACCGTCAACTCCGAGGTACACCGGGGTGTCGGCCTCAACGTCGTATGAGAACGCCTTGCCACGAAGCTTTGCGAACGTGCGCGAGCGGTAAGCGATCGCGCCAGCGCGAAGGGCCGTCGGAGCCTTGCTGGCCCAGTCAGTTGGAATATCCCCCGCGAGCACTGCTCTGAGGTACCCCTCTAGCGCGACCTCGTTGACGATCTGAATCGCGCTGGCCCCGGAGGCAACCATCCGCAGTGAGCCGCGGAAGCGACGGTCCAGCGGGTCTGCCACACGCAAGCCGGTCGCCGCGTCGGATGTATCCACGCGCAGCGGACCCTTGAAGACGCGCAACGGTCCCGGGACGTCCAAGTCCCGAAGCGCAAATCCCTTCGCCCGTCGGGAAATTTCGTAGCGGTGATCTGGAATCAATGGCCGCTGAACAGGATGTTTCCACTGCCCCTCGTCCGTCACACCGAGCGCCGTCCGGCCCGTCAGCACCATACGCGGGACGTTGTCGGCGATCAGGACGCGCACCCGGGCGCCCTTTTGGGAAACGAGGCGGCCCGTGGGGTATGCGCGTTTCAGGATTGCTTCCGCGCTCTGTCCGCTCTTGGCAGCGGCAAAGACCTGACCGCGTGTCAGGGATGGCGCGGCAGACGCCAGGGGCGCGAGGGCGAGCGACGCGAGCGAAAAAAGCAACGCCCGTGACGGCTGTCGGAAGGTTTCGGCCATAGATGGCACCACGAACAGAAATCCGCCGGGCACACGTCGAACATAGCAGGAGGCCTCCGGTCGGGGCCTGGTCATGAGACGAGTCTTCTCGGAGCGTTAACGCGTGCGCGAACGGCGCCGTTGCTGGAGCACGCGGGGCAGGGCTACGCCCAGAATGGCTCCGGCGATCAACGACAACACGATGACCCAAATGAGTGATGTTTTGATCGTGAAGATCACGAAGGAGACGTCGGTATTGCGGTTGTTTTTGACGATGAACAGCAGCACGAATATCGAGACCACGGTGATGACGCCCGCGATGGCAAGCCGGCGCTTGTCGCGCTCGTCGAGGCCCTCGTGGGAGTCCACGACTGCTGGCTGAAGTTCCTCGCTCACCTCGTGTCTCCTTCCTGGTTTACCCGTTCGCGAAAACAGCCGCGAGGCGAGCCATTCCCTCGGTGATTTCGTCGGTGGAGACGCCACTGTAGGCAAGGCGAAGTGTCCGTTCGCCGCCCGATATGAAGCAGCCACTTCCAACGACATAGAGCACACCCGCTGCCTTCGCTGCCTGCTCCATCGCATCCGCGGACATGCCCTCAGGGAGCGTCAGCCACAGGAAGAAGCCACCCTCTGGAGCGTGACAGACGGTGCCAGCAGGCATTGCTACGACACCAGCAAGCATTGCGTCGCGGCGGGCCCGCATCAAGCCGGTTACCCGAGTGATGTTCGTGTCCAACTCGCCGCTCTCGCAGATCTCGTGAACGGCCCCTTGCGCGAGCAGGGAGGGCGAGATATACGTCCGGTTCGCGGTCGCCACCAACTGGCTGATGATCGTCTTCGGGGCCACGATGTACCCCACGCGTAGGCCCGGGGCGAGGGTTTTTGAGAACGACGACGTAAAGATCACCCGTTCTGGCCCACCGAGGGAGTAGAGGCTCGGCAGGTGTTCACCCTCAAAGCGGAGGCGACCGTACGGGTCGTCCTCAAGAATCCAGAAGTCGTACTGATTCGCGAGCGCGATCAATGCCTCGCGTTTCGCCAGCGAAAGCGTGGCCCCCGACGGGTTCTGGAAGTTCGGGATCGTGTACACCATCTTCGGGACCTGTCCACCGGCACAGGCGGCCGCGAGTGCGTCGGTGGAGAGGCCATCCGGCTCCACCGCGATCGGCAGCACGTCGATGCCATGCAGCTTGGCCTGAAGCAGCGCCCGGTCGTAGGTAGGTGCCTCGACCCCGAGGAGGCCGCCGTCCGCGAACAGGGCTTCCAACAGGAAGACAAATCCCTGGAGCGATCCGCTGGAGACGAAGACCTCGTCGGCCGAGACCCCGTGCTGGGCTCCAAGCCACGCCCGAAGCGGCGCGTAGCCGTTACCGGGGCTGTACGAGAGGATCGTCGCCGGGTCCTTGGCAACCGCCCGCTGGGTGGCCGCGACCACCAGCGGTCCGTTCAGGGCGTCAGGGTGCGGGGCTCCCCGGGCGAAGGAGATGGTTTTCGTCTCGGTCGTCACCCCATCATTCTACGCAGCCGCCTCGGGAACTCTGCAGGACCCCTCAGGCCTTCGAGTGACAGTCCGCACTCCCCGCGTCGAAGCTCGCGCCAGCCTCCGTGATGAAGACCCACTCCACGCTCCGCGCCCTGAGTGTCAGCTTGAGTGCGCCATAGGCTCCAAGTGTGGCCGCTGACACTGGCGACAGCGCATTCGGCGCGCGGAGGTTACGTCCGCCGGTACCGATCGTGAAGTTCCGGACGCCGCGAGCGTCATCCCGATTCCGGCTGGGGTCAACCGGGTGTAGGCGTTCATAGTGGTGACTGTGACCATTCAGCACGACATCCGCGCCGCGGGTGTAGAGGGTTTGGAACCATGGTGCGCTGAGGGGGTTGTCGACATAGGACGGGCCGTCAGAGGCCGTGGGCGACCAGCGCGGGTGGTGCCAGGCGGCAACGACGCACGGCTGGCGCGTAGTTCGCAGGTCGTTGTCCAGCCATGTGTTTTGCGCCGCACAACCGGCAACTGCGTTCGTGACCGAATCGCAGTTCGAGTTCAGGAGCACGACATGCCAGGTTCCAAGGTCAACCGACCACGGTTGGCCATATGCGGGACCCGCGTGCGCGGCGCCAAAGTAGGTGTACCAGTTGGTCCCCGAACCGCCAAGGCCCGGCGCTCCAGCGCCGCTGTTGAAGTCGTGGTTGCCCTGTACCGCCCACGTCCGGGGAAGCAGCGAGCCGAATGCGGCGTTGTAGTCCGCACCCGGAACCACGGCCGACCAGTCGGGGTATTGCGCGTCACCAAGGCCGATGAAGGCATCCGGGTTCTGCGCGTTGACGACGGCAGCGACGGCGGCCTGCTGGCAGGTCGGCGGCGCGGTCACCACCGGTGGACATGCCATGTCGCCCACACTCATCACAACGGGGCAAGCCACCGTCGGGAACGTCGCCGTTGTCTCGGGGCCGACGTTTCCCGCGCTGTCTCGGGCCTTCACCCCAATGGAGTAGTCCGTCCCGCAGTCCAGCTGGTCCACCGTTTGCGACTGGTCCACCGTGGTTGCTACCAGGCTTCCGTTTCGGGAAATGAGATAGCTCGTCACGCCCACGTTGTCGGTTGCGGCTGCCCAGGTGACCGTGAGGCGTGTGCGCGTGGTCTCGCTGGCGTTGAGTCCCGGTGGCGAGGTTGGGTTCGTCGTGTCGGCGGCGACCGGAACCCGACTCACGATGATCCTTGGTCGTCCGCTGCGACGGTTGATCGCGGGGGCCCGGCCGCTCGCGCTGGTAACCGTCAGCGTCACACGGCCTGTGATGCCGGTGACGAGCCGTGTGATGCCGATCTCCGTTGCTCGACCCGGCTGAATTCGCGAGCGGACCACGCGCCGGTTCCGGCTGTTGCGGATCGCGAGGACATCCGGCTTCAGCGCAACCACGCGAAGCTTGACGGTTTGGCCCTTCGCAAGTTTGGTCGGCAGCCCGAAGGAAAGTCGCGTCGTGACCGGAGGGGCCGCCCCACCGGTCACGGGTGCCCCCGCAGAGATGGCGGCGACCGTGACCACGGCGATGAGCAGGCTCCTCGGTTTCATGTCGATCTCTTCGGCACCTGCATCATGTTGCGTTAGCTCTTCGTGTGACAGTCCCCAGTGCCGGAGTCGGTGAACGTCGACCCTGCAACCGGGATGAATGACCAGTCGTAGCTCCGAGCCTTAAGCGTCAGCTTAAGCGCACCCTGGACGTTTCCGGTCGCCACGATGGGGAATGGGGTTCCGTTCGTGGGCCTGATAACCCGCCCACCCGTCCCAACAATGAACTCCCGGATTCCCTTGGTGGTGTCCGATGTTTTGTCCGGGGCGATCGGGGCAAGGACTTGGTAGTTATGGCTGTGGCCGTTCAGCACGACGTCGGAACCCTTTGCGTACAGCGAGTTCCACCAGGGTCCCACTGACGGGTTGTCCGCATACCCACCGGGGGCCTCGACCGTCAGTGATGCCGCCGGCGCATACCGAGGGTGATGCCAGCTGGCCAGGATGCAGGGTTGGCGCGTCGCAGCAAGGTCGTTCTGCAGCCACGTGTTTTGTGCTGCACAACTGGCGATCAGGTACTGGCCAGCACCCGTGACGTCCCGGCAGTTCGAGTTCAAAAAGACGAGGTGCCACGTGCCGAGGTCCTTGGACCATGCCTCACCGTACGCTGGCCCCGCGTGGAGTGGCCCGAAGTAGTTGTACCAACTTGCACCGGTGGCGTTCGCCGAGGGCAGACCGGCGCCTGAATCGAAATCATGGTTTCCCTGGACGGTCCACGTCCTTGGCAGCAGTGAGCCGAAGGCGGTGTTGTAAGGACCTGTCGCGGCGGAGGCACTGGCCCAGTCGTCGTACTGCGCATCGCCGTTGTTGATGAATGCGTCGGGGTTCTGGGCATTCACGACGTCAGCAACCAGTTGCTGACGGCAATCGGTCGATGTGGGTGTCGCACAAGCGATGTCGCCCACGTTCATCACGACCGGACATGGAGACGTTGAGAGCGACGCGGTTGCCTCGGGGCCGACATTCCCAGCGGCGTCCTTGGCCTTGACGCCGATTGCGTATGCCGTGCCGCAGTCCAGCTGGTCAAGGGTCTGGGAGGTACCGCTTGGCGTTGCGACCTGTGTTCCTCCGCGGGAGAGGAGGTAGCCGGTCACGCCGGTGTCGTCGGTTGCTGCCGTCCAGCTGATGGAAAGGCTCGTCCGAGTCGCAGCGGCCGCGACGACGCCAGTGGGCGCCGTGGGAGCCGTGGTGTCGCCCGCAGTGGTGACCGGAGGCGTTGCTGTCGTCGTGGGTGTCGTCACGACGACCCGCGGACGACTGATGATGATGAGTGGCCGTTTTGCTTTGCGGTCGATCGCAACAGCGCGGCCTGTCACGCTCGTAATCGTCAGGGTGACCTGGCCGGACACGCCGCGAAGCAGCGGGGTTACCCCAATCTCGACGGTTTTACCCGGCCTGACACGGGCGCTCACGACGCCGGAGCGGCGGTCGGACCGTACCTTGAGCGTGTCGGCCTTCAGGGGCACCAACCGGACCTTGACGGTCTGCCCCTGCGTAAGCTTGGGCGCCAGGCGGAACGACAGCCGAGTGCCCGGAGCGACCTTCGCGTTCGAGGTCGCCGTTCCCGCCGCGGACACGGTGATGGTCTGAAGGTCGACCAGCGGGGTCGTTTCTTTCAGGCTGCTCGCGATGGCGGTACCCGTAAGAGCTGCGACGGACGCGAGCGCTGCGACACCAATGTGCTTGAGGGTCATCCGTTCCTCTTGTGTTGGGGGCGTTCTGCGGGAAGGCGCTTCGACGCGGTCGGGCGCGCGACATTGAAGGAGCTGACACCAAGTGGCTTCGGCGCGTAGCCACGCGCTTTGCCCCAATAGGGCCATACCTGCCAGTAGTACTTCTGGTCGACCTTCAGGACGGACCGCGGTACCTTGATGCTCTGGCCGGTCGGGAAGACCGAGTAGACCTTCGCTCCGCCCTCATCGAAGATCTGGACGTTGAACAGTTCCGCCAGCCTGCCCGAGCGGTAGCGCCACTGGAGGGTTCCTGTCCCAAGGCGAACGGGCCTCCCGGCCTTGGGGTAGAGCGGGCCGAACGTCGGGATCTTCGGCTTCTTCGCGGTTACCTTTGTGGCCGTTTTGGTCGCATTCACCGATGGTTTGCCGGTGCTCTTGATCCGTGGGATCGAAGAATTCGCCGTCTTGAAGACCGCGAAGTTCGCGAGCTCAGAGTTTGGCCCCTGGTTTCCGGCGGCGTCGGTCTGCGCCACCTTAAAGGTGTAGAGACCACCGTCAAGTTTGGGGAGCTTCACCGACGTCTCGCGTGTCGTGACCGGACCCTTGATCGTGAGGTCGCCGAAACCGACAATCCATGAGTAGCTCCCGCCGGGTTCGCCCTGCCACGAGAACACGGCCTCGGTGTCGCCGCCCTCACTGGAGGGCTTGGTGAGGATCTTGGGGGCGCTCGGGACCACACGGTCCAGCCGGAACGACGTGCTCGACGCGCCGGACAGGTTTCCTGCGGGGCTCGTCGTTGTCGCGGACAGGGTGTAATCCCCGTCCGGCAGCGTGCCGAGGCTCGGTTGGAGGGGAGAGACGCCGTCGCCCTGGACCGCCTTCGGGCCGGTGAGTGTCCATTGAATCTTCTGCCCGGCAATGCTGGTGATCGTGACCGTCGGCACGCGGTTGGTGGAACCAGGAATCGGGCCAATGTCCGGAGGGTTCGGGGCGAGGCGATCAAGCTTGAAGATCCGCACCAAGGGGTCGGATTCGTTGCCCGCGCGGTCGGTGATCCATGCGCGCAGCGTGTGGCTGCCATCGCCAAGGCCCACGGTCGAAAACGACGGTCCGACGAGAATTGGTGCGTCATCGAGCTGCCAACGCGAGCTGACAACGGGCTCTCCGCCCCCGCCGATGGTGCCCGTCGGCGGTCTGTTGACGATCGTTGCGAGGTCCGGTGTCAGCGTCGGGATCGTTGGCTTTTGGCGGTCAAGGGTGAACAGACGCACCGCGTACGCACTCTTGTTCCCAGCCACGTCAACGAGGCGCGCCTTCAGCGTGTAGGCGCCATCCGCGAGCGTGCCAAGGTCGACCGTCTGGGTTACTCCGGCGACGGGTGTTGGTCCCTCCAGAATCCAGTCATAGGTCTCCTGCGAGCCGGGGCCAGCGCCTGCTCCACCGAGCGTGAATGTCGGTATCACCTTCGTGAACGTTCCGTCCGCCACTCCACCGCCGATCGTTGGCACGGCTGGGACGGTGGTATCGAGGGTGAAGTGACTCGTCACGGGCGCCGACACGCGTCCGTTGATGGCCTGAGTGGCGGTGAAGGTATAGGTCCCGTCTGCACCGGTGAGGGCGAGTGCCGCCGCGTCCCCGCCGCCAGTGAAGTTCGAGGGTCCAGCGAAGTTCCAGGTGCGGTCCGCGGCCGCAGGTGCGCCGTTTGCGCCGAGCGTGAACGTGGGACGCTGTCCGACAACCGCATTGTCTGCCGGTCCGCCGGTGATAGACGGCGCGGGCGGAGCCACCAACTGAAACGGAACCACCGTGGGAAAGGAGAGGTTCCCGGCCGCGTCCTTCGCGGTCGCGGAAAACGAGTAGCTCGCGACTGGCGCGGTCGCCGTTTGCGCCGCGGTTGGGCCATTCCCGGCCTGCCCACCGAAGTTCCAGTCGTACGTGACGCCACCCTCAGAGTCGTTCAGCGTGAACGTTGGGGCGAACAGGAGCGCGCCAAGCACGGCTGGTGTCACCACTGGCGCGGGGGGTCGCGTGTGATCGTAGGTGGTTGTCTTCGCGGCCCAAGGCCCAGCGTTGCCTGGGACCGCATCGGTGGCACGAACCTTGAAGCAGTGCGCTCCATCTGCAGGGGGCGTCAATGAACGAATCAGCGCCGCCGTGGTTCCAGACACGACGACCGGATCAGAGGCACCGCAGACCCCGGGCGCGAATTCGTATTCGTAGAGCGTTGCGCCAGCCACCGCGGTCCACGAGGCGACGTAGGGCGAGAGGTTCGTCAGGGTCGGCGCCGTGATCGTGGTCGCGCCGAGCACTCCGAGTGCCGGAGTCGCCGTTGCGCCGACGACCATGCACGCGGCTAACGCGAGCCTGCGGAGCGTGAAGCGGGGGGCAACACATCTGGACACTGCCGATCCTCCGCGCGCGCCGCGGGGGGCCGCTGGCGCACCGTTATCCCGGCGTCCGTGCCGGCAGCTGGTCATCCTCCCGTGCATTCTGCCGACTTGCGCGGGCGGATGCCGGATTGGAGGGTATGGCCGTTGATCACGCCCGCCGCAGCGCCAGGATAATCGCGACGATGATGCTCCCCGCGGCGGTGAGCGTCGCCAGTTCGTAGCGGTACCGATTGAGGCCTGGGAGCAGCGCGCGCATGAACCGAATGCGCATCAGGAGGGTCAACAGACCTGCCAGGACGGTGACGCCAATGAGTGCCCAGGTGGCGATGCGTGAATAGCGCTCGCCTGAGGACGACTTCGGTGCCGGTCCGGGTTTTCCGTTTACCGTGATGGGCGGGATTGGCGTTGTCGTCGTTGGGCCTTTGGTCGTTGGGCCTGTGGTGGTCGGGCCGGTGGTTGTTGGGCCTGTGGTTGTTGGACCGATCGGCGTGGGCCCAGTAGTCGGGCCAGTCGTCTTGGGACCCCCATTCGTGGGGCCAGTCGTTGTGGGGCCTACCGTCGTCGGACCCGTCGTGGTGCCGGGGCTCTTGGCACCATTTGGACCAGCCCCGCTGTTGGTGCCGACGGTGGGTGTGATCACACCGCCTGGGCCACCTCCAGTTGTCCCGCCGCCGCCATTGGTTCCAACCGTTGGTCCTCGAGTTCCGCTGCCGCTGGGGGATGAACCCGGTGCTCCACTCGTCGCCTGCGGAAACTTGGGGTAAGGGACACTCGGAATGATCGGCAGGGTGCCTGGGCGAGCGGGACCGGGATGCCCAGCGCCCGTGACTTTCGGAGGACGGCTCGTTGCCGGGCCGACACGGAAGAAGTCGGAAATCGCTGGTTGGGAGCGGACACCCGCCGCGTCGACGGACCAAACCCGGAGGCGGTGGTTTCCGACGGCGACGCCTCTGAGGTCAACGGTCGTTCCCGTTGTCGTGGGACCGCGATCGACCTGCCACTGGATGCTGCCGCCCGGCTCCACGGGGCTCACGACGCTCACGACCGGCGGCCGCTTCGTCACCTCTGGCACGAGTGGTGCGATCCGGGGCGTTGCTGGGTGTGAGATGGGTGCGGGGGCGACGCTTCCGGCTGGCAGCGGCGCGACTGGCGCTGGAATCAGCGGGCGGCCGTCGAGCGGGAGCGTCGCGTAGTCGCTCGCGACGCTGCCATCGGCGGTCTGAAAGATGGAACGGACCCGGAAGTAGCCGCCACCCGAGCTGGGAGCAGGGGCGCTGAACGAGGTCGCCGTCTCTGAGGACAGGCTGTCATCAGGAACGGAGTCGGCACTGTCGGTGAGTCCACCCTGATACGCGATCGTGCCGCCCGACGCCGGAGACACCGCGGGCCAGGAAACTGTGACGGTCTCAGCGCCGACGGCAGAGGTGAGGGACGGCGTTGGCGCAAGCGGTGGGGCGGCGACTGCCTGGACGGCGAACACGGTGGCGCCTGCGAGCACAGTTGAGGAGGCCAAACCGCGCCGTATGCGGTGAAGATCAGTCACGAGCTACCCAACGTCCAATCGCCGAGGTTCCGGTCGAAATAGAGTTTTCGGCGTTTTCGGTGCCCGGGCAACCGACCCAGGTCGAGGGTCCCCACGCCGAAAGGATGGCTTCGGGTCCGTCTAGAGCGAGACGAGAATCAGCAAAATCACGAGTCCGCTGATCGCAAGCGCAATCAGTTCCGGCCGACGCCGAGCCACTTTGGCCGCCTGCCGGGGGCGAAGGATCATCTGGGCGCCCGGGACGGCCGGGATCAGAGCGAGTGCTGCGGCCCCGAGCGTCGTGAGTAGGAGGAGGACCAAGGCGAGGTTGGCGGGCACCGAACGGCCGCTACCGGCGGGTCCTGAGTCGGTCCCGACCGACGGACCGCCCGCGACGGCACCAGTGGGCAGCGCCGGGTTGGGCTGGGTTGCGGTCTTCGATGGCGTCGCATTCGGGGGCGACGCAACGGCCGTGGTGGCGGTCGACGTTACCGAAGTCCGGCCGACCGCGGGCTTAGGCGGCTTTGGATTCGGCTTGGTGGGCTTCGGCTTGGCGGGCTTCGGCTTGGCGGGCTTCGGCTGCAGCACCGGCGGTTTTGCTTGAGGAACGACTCCGCGCGTGACGGTCGGTGTGACCGTCCGCGGCGACGAGGGCTGCGGTGTGACGCGCGGCGTGTTCCTTGATGGGCTCGGTGCGCGCTGGACCGGGGCCGATGGCGGCGCGGGAGCGGGCCGTGACGTCGGTGGCGTGTCAGGCCCCCCGAGTACCGCTGCCGCGGCCGTAGACCCACCAAACGACGCGACAGCGGCAACCGTCGCCACCCGCACCAAACACGCCGCTCGCATTGAATCTCTCAGCAGTCTCTCCGTGACATGAGGCGCGCAGAGCCCACCGCGCAGACCGTTATCTTCGCTGATCTTGCGGGCGAGCGCGCCTCGACTATCGGGGAGTTTGCCTCCGCGCATTGGGAGGGTCAACCAGTGCCCTTGGCAATGGAACCGAGGTCGCGGGCCCCCTACCGTGACCTCAACCACCGGACCCGACCTACGTGTGCCCACCACGAACCCCTGCTTATACTCGTGTGCGCCGTGGGTCGCCACGTTCGCGGCCAGCCGACAACCTCGCCACCCCGGGATGATCCGATGACGAATTTCCAGCTTCAGCTTGACCGTGTCCGCCGTCGCATTTGGCTGGTCATCGGAATCGCACTCCTCGCGACGATCGCCGCCATCGCGTCGGTCGCTGGAAAGTCGACCACCTACACCGGGTCGGCCACGATCGAGTATCAGACGATTAACTCCTCCCCGGACCAGCGCGCCGTCGGATCCCGCGGGATTATCGAAAATCTGAACAAGCCTGAGTATCAGCAGTTCATCAAGGGTGAGCTGAAGAAGACGGTACCTGGCCAGTTCGGGTTCTTGGCCAGACCACTGGCCCTCAGCCCGTTCATCGAGATTCGTGCAACGTCAACGAGTCCGGCAAATGTCGCCCGGGCCGCGACGGAGTTCGGGCGCGCGGTCGTCGCGCAACGTGACGCGGAACTATCGGTCGTGGTCGTCGCGAAGCGCAAAGAACTAGATCGACAGATTAGCTCCCTGAATGAGCAGATCTCGCGGCGGCGGGCCGAGGTCGGGGTACTGAACGCGCCCAACGACGACACGCTCCAATCTCTGCGAAGCCAGCGGGATGAGCTCGGCAAGTTGCGGATTGCGCCAACGGGCGGGGAATGGAACCTCGCGTTTTCGCA
>JAYTQG010000018.1:0-5524 GCA_043746815.1 Thermoleophilia bacterium
GGCCTCCAACACACTCGTTGGGAGCGAGGTGAGGTACTCGCCCACGTGCGTGTCGGCGATGAGACCAACCCGAGTGGTTCGGGCCACTACGAACGGTACCGGGCTCGATCGGCAAAGTCGGCGAGAGCGAGTGCGATGAGGCGATCCAGCAGATCCCCGTACGCGATTCCACCCGCTTCGAAGAGCTTCGCGTAAACGCTTGTGGGCGTGAAGCCGGGGATCGTGTTGATCTCCGAGATCAGGACCTCGCCCGCCGCCGTTGCGAAGAAATCGATCCGGGCAAGTCCTCTGCAGCCGAGTGTGCGGAATGCATCGCGCCCCAGTGACTGAACCCGGGCGGCAACTTCAGCCGGGATGTTCGCGGGGACGGCCAGCTGCATCCGGCCCGCCTCGTACTTGGTCTCGTAGTCGTACCACTCGGCGTCGTAAAGGATCTGCCCAACGGGAGAGACGTCAACGTCATCGTTTCCGAGGATCCCAACCTCGACCTCGGCCCCGACAACGGCCCGTTCAATCAGAACGCGCGGGTCATGCGAGAGCGCAAGGGCAATCGCCGCGTCAAGCGCGGTCTCGTCGGTCACACGGCTAATCCCGACGCTCGAACCCAACCGGGCAGGCTTGACGAAACAGGTCACACCGATCTCGTCCATGACGCGCTGGTGAACACGCACGGGGTCGCTGGCCCAATCCGGCCCGAGCACAAGGATACCGTCGCAGGTTGGAATCCCCGCCTGGCGCATCAGGTCCTTGCAGATGGCCTTGTCCATCGCCATCGCCGACGCTGCAACCCCGGAGCCGACGCATGCGACACCGACCGTGTCGCAGACCCCCTGCACCGCACCGTCCTCCCCGAACGGTCCGTGAAGCACCGGGAACACCACGTCAAGTGGCCGCGACGGAGAACCATTCAGACTGGCCAGGGTCGGTGCCCCGTCACCGTCAACCGCAAGCGCCACCGGGTGGCCGTCGGTGCTCCAACGGCCGTCCCGAGAGATGTCAACCGGCGTGACCTCGTATTGGACAGCGTTCAGTCCGGCGAGGACGCCAGCCCCGGATGAACGCGACACCTCGTGCTCGCTGCTTTTCCCTCCTGACAGGACAGCAATACGAAGGCGACTCATGGCGGGGGCGGCGGGCCGCTGGACACGAAGATCGTCACCGTTGCATTTGGTGCTGCCTGTGTTTCAGCTGCCGGCTCCTGTCGCAGAACCTGCCCGGCAGGCTCCCCATTTGTCGGTGCCTCAGGTGTGGACGTTGAGGCGAATCCCGCCTGACTCAACTTGCCCTTGGCCGCGGCCTCGGTCTGACCGACGACACCGGGAATGGCTGAGGTCGCTGGGGCGGGGGGCCCGGAGCTGTAGAAGATCGTGATCTTCCCATCGACGCTCACCTTTGTTCCCTCTGGCGGGTCAATCGAGAGAACCGTCCCCTCAGGCTCACCATTCGCCGGTTCTTGGCTTTCGGACGTTGGCTTGAGGTTGAGCGCTGCCAACTTTGCGTAGACGCGCTTGGCGTTCTGACCGACGAGCCCAGTTGGAATCGTGATCTGGTCAGCGGCCTTCGCGACGATGACATCCACCTGAGTGCCCCGGGCAACCTTCGCTCCGCGGGCTGGGTGTTGCTCAATAATGGTCCCAACGACGGCCCGGCTTGTTCGGCCGTCCTGCTTGCCGACTCTCAGCCCAAATGGCTCAAGCGCGGAATTCGCCGCCGTCACGTCAAGTTTGCTGAGATCAGGAACGGTGACCTGCTCGAGCCCCTTGCTTACGACGATGTGGACGTCGGAGCCAGGGTCGGCCAGCGTCAGCCCGTCGGGACTCTGGCTGATGACGCTTCCCTTCGGGACCTGCGGGTCAAACTGAGGGTCATCCTCGACGATGTTGAACCCTTTCAGCAAGACCTTCGCACGGTCGACGACCGTCCCCTTCACTTCAGGGACCTGAACCTGTTTCTTCCCGGAACTGACGAGCAGTTGGACAACGCTGTTCTTTGGAGCGTCTGTTCCGCCCGCAGGGCGGGTTCCGATCACCGAGCCTTTCTCGACCGTGGCGCTCGGTTGCTGGACCTCGGTAACCTGAAAGCGTTGCTTCTCGAGGGCCGCTTTTGCGTCGGCGGGCGATAGGGCTAATCCCGCGACGTCGGTGATCTTGACAGTCGAGTCCCGGCCAGCAAGCAGCGAGAAGGCGAGCAGGGCACCAGCTACCGCGAGAAGTCCGACCAGGAGGGCAACCAGTCGGCCGCGGCCGCGACGCGGCGCTGGCAAGGCGGCCTTGCGACGTGCTGGCGGTCCGCCACGGCGGGGTGGCGGTGGCCCAGGCTGGGCGCGCCGAGCCGGGATCACCGTTGTCTCAGCCGTCCCTTGGATGACCGTGGTTTCGCCGGTCTCCTGCTGAGCGATGATGCGCGTTTCACCCTCTCCGGTCAATTCGGCGCGCACGGATTTGAGGGCCCGTGCAAAGTCCTCGGCGTGCATGTACCGGTCGCTTGGGTGCTTCTCCAGCGCCCGCATGACGACACCAGCCAGCTGTGGAGGCAGCGATGGCTGGAAGGTTCGCGGGTCGGGTGCAGGGTCGTTGACCTGCATGAGTGCCACGGTCACGGGACGGTCGCCGTCGAACGGGACCCGCCCGGTCAGCATTTCGTACAGGACGATTCCTGCGGAGTAGCAGTCAGACGCGGCGGTCACCTCGCGTCCCTGGGCCTGCTCGGGCGATAGATACTGAGCCGTCCCGATGATGAGGCCCGCCTCCGTGAGGTCGGTTGCACCAGCGCGAGCGATGCCGAAGTCGGTCACTTTCACGCGGCCATCGTCGGTGAACATCACGTTTTGTGGCTTCACGTCCCGGTGAATCACGTCACGCTTATGCGCCGCGGCAAGCGCGTTCAACAGCTGGATCTGGATGTCGATCGCTTCGACGGGGGTGAACCGTCCCTGCTCGCGAATCTCACGCTTGAGATCCGGGCCAGCGAGGTGCTCCATCACAATGAAGTACGAGCCATCCGCCTCACCGCGATCGAAGACGGAAACGATATTCGGATGGTTCAAGGCAGCGGCGCTGGTGGCCTCCCGACGGAAGCGCTCCACGAACGCGGGGTCCGACGAATAGCGCTCCGACAAGATCTTGACCGCGACCTCACGGTCTAGCTTGCGGTCGTGGGCCAGGTAGACGCGGGCCATCCCGCCTGAACCCAGCTGGCGGATGATCTCGTAGCGGTCAGCGATGACCTGCCCTGGCACGGTCACGGCGTCCGCCCAGTTGCGGCCAGCGCCGCCCGCATGACCGCGGACGCAACCGGCGCCGCGACGCCACCACCCGTTGCCGGGGTGTTCGCGATGACTACGGCGACCGCGACCTTTGCGTTCGTTTGGGGGGCAAACCCAATGAACCAGGCGTCGTTCTGGCCAGGGCGGCCCGTCTCGGCGGTACCGGTCTTTCCGGCCACCGAGAGTCCCGCGACGTCCGCTGCTTGTCCTGTTCCCTCTTCCACCACACGACGCATCATGGCGGCCACCGCGGCTGCCGTCTCGGGGCTGGTGGCTCGGCCCGCTTCCTCCGGACGGACTTCCTTCACGATATCTCCGCCACGGTCCTTCACCTGGCTGACGAGGTGCGGGGTCATCCGGAGACCACCGTTCGCAATTGCTGCGGCGACGATGGCCATCTGCAGGGGGGTCACGTCCAGCTGCTCCTGCCCAATCGCCAGGCGCGCCGAATCACCCGTGGGATCTTCATTTGCCAGCAACTTACCCTCGCGAAACCGCCCAGATGAGAAGACTTCCTCTGGCCGCAGATCGATCCCAGGACGGGTACCGAAGCCGAATGCGGTCATCGTCTTCCCGAGCTTCTCGGGACCCAACTGGGCGCCGATGGCGGCGAAGGTGGTGTTGATCGATTTGACGAGGGCAGTTTGAAGATCATGGGCGCCGTAGACGTGACCCCCGAAGTTCGTAATCGCCCGACCGTTCTTTTCATACCGCCCTCGGTCGACGAACGGGGACGTCGGACTGAACGTCCCGCTATCAAGGGCGGCGATTGTGGTCAGCACCTTGAACGTTGAGCCGGGCGGGTACCGGCTTTGTGTCGCACGGCTATAGAGGGGCTTATTCGGATCTTTCAAGATCGCCCCAAAGTCACCCGCGACCTTGCTGAGATCGAAGCTCGGTGTGGAGAGCAGGGCGAGAACATTCCCAGTCGCCGGTTCGATCGCGACGACAGCTCCCTCCTGACCAGCCATCGCGGTGATGGCCGCCTGTTGGATCCGACTGTCGATCGTCAGCCGGACGCTGGCGCCCCGTTTGGTGCTGGACCGGAATTGATCGAACAGTGACTCCGCACTGAAGCTCCCACCGAGGTACCGATTCCACGAGCTCTCGAGACCGGTGGTCCCCTGGTTTGGAGACGAATAGCCGATCGCATTCGAGGCGAGCGTTGGCCGAGGGTAGACCCGTTGGAAGATTTGCCGGTCCCTGCGCCGAACCGCCCGGCTTCGGGCGACAACTACCCCATCCGCAGTGGTGATGTTTCCGCGGTCGATCAGAAGTTCGCGCTCAGCAACGCGGGGGTTGTCGGTGCGAGCGCTGAGGCGGTCCGCGGCGACGATTTGCCAGTAGCCGAGCATCAGTACCACCGCGCCAAAACCGCTCGCGAGTGCCAGGTATAGACGTCTGAGGGAGCGGTTCATGCGACCAACCCCTCGTCGCTGCTCCCGCGGAGGCGCTGCGGAGCAGCCGAGCGGTGGCTGATGATCAGGAGCAGCGCAACCAATAGGAAGTTCGTTACGACGCTGGACCCTCCGTAGCTCATGAAGGGGAATGTGACGCCGGTCAAGGGGAACAGGCGAACAATTCCGCCCAGAATCACGAGCGTCTGGAGCCCAATCGCGGTGGTCAACCCCGCGGCGAGAAGTTTGGAGAAGCCATCGTTTGCCCGTGAGGCAATGGCAAGTCCTCGACCGACCAGCAGGAGAACGATGAGGATGATCGCGACGCCTCCGACAAACCCGAGTTCATCCGCTGGCGCGGAGAAAATGAAGTCAGTCTTTTGCGCGGGGATCTTGGTCGCCCCGCTCTCAGAGATCAGGAGGCCTTTTCCGAGGCCCGGGCCGAACAGGCCACCCTCCCCGAGGGCGTACAGCGATTGGACCATTTGGTAGCCGGTACCGAGTGGGTCGTTGAACGGGTGTAGCCAGGTGTCAACACGTACTCGAATTTTGGGCACCGTCAGCCAAACGCCAACGCACCCGACCAGGAACGCACCCGTTCCTGCAGCGACGTATGCGATACGACCGGAGGCGAGGTAGAGCATCGCGAGGAAAATTCCGAAGAACAGCAAGGCCGTTCCAAAGTCATTCAGCACCCCAGCCAGCGCAAGCGCGATGAGACAAAACGCGAGCATGGGAGCTAGGTGGCGGCCAGCCGGGAGTTGCACCCCCAAGTGGCGTTGCGTTGGGATCGCGAGCACCTCGCGATGGTCACGCAAATAGCCGGCCAGGAAGATCACAACGAGAATCTTTGAGACCTCGC
>JAYTQG010000019.1:0-2514 GCA_043746815.1 Thermoleophilia bacterium
GTTTCGGCGCTGAGCCACGATGATCTTCACGCTTGCCGTCATCCCGGGCTTTAGCCCGAGCCCCCGGGTGATCTCGACGCGGGTCGGAAAGGTCACGACCCCACCGGTGTCGCGTCCGGTCAGCGATACGAAGGCAACCCTGCCGCGGAAGGACTTCCCCCCGAGCGCGTCGACGCGCGCGATGGCAGGCAGGCCCGACCGGACCTGGGCGACGTCGAACTCGCTGAGATCGGCGTCGACCGCCAGGTGCCTGAGGTCCGTGACCGTGAGCACTGGCGTTGAGGGATCGACCGGCGCGCCCTTGGCGGTGAGAAGCGCCGTCACCGTCCCAGCGCTTGGAGAGCGAACCGTGAGCAAACGCTGGGTCGCGTGAGCCGCGGCGAGACGCGCCTGGGCCCCGTCCGCCTTAACCTGCGCGATGCGAATGTCTGTCGGCGTGCCTGGTCCACCCCGAGCGCGGAGCACGGTCAGATCCGCTTCCGAACGGCCAAGGTCGAATTTCGCGGCGCTGACGTCTGCCGCCGAAGGCGGTCCGAGCAGGCGTGCGAGCTTCGTCCGGGCCGCGGTGACCGACTGCACGGCTGCGGCGCGAGCCGCGGGGCTGGGTCCCGTTTCGAGCGTCTTCAGCTCGCCGTTTGCCCTGTCGAGATCCAGCCTGGCGGAGGTCACGTCCGCCGGGTTCGGTGGCTCCTGAACCTTTGCCAGCTTGAGGCGCGCGGCATCGACTGACTGTTGGAGCGAGGCGATCGCCTCGGGGGCTGGGGCCGGGGGAGTCTGCCGCAACGTGGCCAGATCCGCCCTGGCCTTGTCGAGGTCAGACAGGGCGGTGCCCTGGTCGGTCACAGATCCTGTCGCCGTGGCGGCGTCAAATCGCAACTGGGCCGCAGTGACCGCCTGCTGGGCGGCCGTCAAGACCGCCGGAAGCGGGACGGGCGGCGCCTTCTGAAGGGCAGCGAGGTCGGCCTCGGCTTTCTTCACATCGGATTGGGCTGTGGCAACATCCGATGGGCTCACTGGCGCAAGTACCTTGTTGAGCCGTTCCTGGGCGAGCTGCGCGTTTCGCCGACCAATTCCGAGCGCTTGGGCGTGAGCCGCCGCCGGTCCTCCGCGCAGGACCGAGAGTTCGGCTTCAGCCCGCCGGAGGTCCGAGCGCGCCACGCTGATGTCCGCGAGGGGGGGTGGACCCAGCAGCTTTGCCAACTTCGCCCGGGCGGCGGTAACCGCGAGCGTTCCTGCTGCGAGCTCCGGGCGGGTTGGCGGAGTACCCCTCAAGGGATCGCTCCTCTGCTTCTGCTGAAGTTCTAGACGAGCGGACGCAAGATCGCTCTCGGCTTGGGCGACGGCAGCCTTGGCCGATCCTCGGTCGCCGAGGGTCGCGAGCGCCTGACCTGCTACCACGTGCCGTCCCGGGGCGACCAGAAACCGCACGAGGCTCCCACTGGCCTTCGGGAAGACTGCCCCCGGTGCCACCGCCCCTCCAATGACGGTTGCCGCTGAGGCCTGTCCAGCGCCAGCCCCGCCTGCCGAGCCAGCTGAGCTCGAAGCCGGAACCTGAACCGACGACTGACTCGCCGCGATGATGCGCCCCACTCCGCTCACCGAAAGGACGACCGGCCCGCGACTCGCCTGAACGCTGGGCGGCGCAGACGCTGCGGCGCCCCCGGACTGGCTGTTCACAATCACATACGCGGCTGTGGTCCCCACGAGTGCGGTGCCAGCGAACCAAACCATTCGCTTGCGAGTGACGGGGATCATGTGTTGAGTCCCTGAGGTTTCCGGCTGGCTGTCCTCATACCGGAAGCAAACCCACCGGAGATGAACCCAAGATGAACGTATCCTTCGCCCGACGCTGGTTCATCTCACGTTCATCTGTCCCTGCGATGAGATGGGGATCGTGCGCATCCTGATCGTTGAAGACGACCCGAAAATGTCCGCGCTGATGCGACGCGGCTTGGAAATGGACGGCCACGCCCCAGACGTGGCTGGGAGTGGCGAGGATGCGCTGTGGATGGCCAAGGCCGTCACATACGACGCAATCGTCCTTGACCTTCTGCTTCCGGGCATCGACGGCATCGAAACCTGCAGGCGGCTACGTTCGGCTGGAGTGTGGGCACCGGTCCTGATGCTGACGGCCCGCCGCACGATTGATGATCGGATCGCTGGCCTGGACGCGGGCGGCGACGACTACCTGACTAAACCATTTTCGTTCGCGGAACTCCTGGCCCGACTTCGGGCACTCGCACGGCGCGGGGCCATCGAACGACCGATTGTTGTCACAGTCGGAGACCTGCGCCTGGACCCCGGCTCCCGTCGCGCGTGGAGGGGAGAGATCGAGATCCCGCTCTCGGCGAAAGAATTTGCTCTCCTGGAGTTGATGATGCGCCGCCCAGGCCGGGTACTGTCAAGACTGGAAATACTGGATCACGCCTGGAACATGGACTACGAGAATCGGTCTAACGTGATCGACGTCTTCGTCCGTCGACTGCGGGAGAAGATCGACCGCCCGTTCGGCAC
>JAYTQG010000020.1:0-12910 GCA_043746815.1 Thermoleophilia bacterium
AATGACCAAGGCGGAGTTCGTGGCCCAGGTGGCCGAAAAGACGGGACTCACCCAGGTCCAGACGCGCGAGGCCGTCGACGCCTTCATTGAGACGGTGACGGACACCCTCAAAGCGGGTGACGACGTTGCGTTTGCTGGCTTCGGGAAGTTCACGACGAGTGCGATCGGCGCCGCCGATCGACCCAACCCGCGCGATCCCAAGGGACCCAAGATTCACGTTCCTGCGCACAATCGTCCCAAGTTCACTCCTGGAGCGACGTTGAAGCAGGCCGTCAACGCCCCCAAGAAGAAGGCTGCAGCGAAAAAGAAGTAGTTCGCCGCTCGGGCCTTGGGAGGGCGTTCGCGTTTGGACGCTCTCCCATGCCGGAGCCGGGGCTCGAACCCGGACACCCGAAGGCAGGGGATTTTAAGTCCCCGGCGTCTACCGATTCCGCCACTCCGGCTGGGGACGTAGGATAGCCGTCAGCGGCCGAAGCTGGCTGGCCCCGGCGTTCGATCGACGGCCGCGATGCGCGCCAACTCGATTCGCATTGACCACTCCTCACGGATCACCGGCCACCGCTCCAGGACCTGGGCATGTCGAACGTGCCGAAAGTTCTCGCCCTTCGCGAAGATGAGCCGCCGTTCGTCGGTGGGCCGACTCACCGCATCAAGGGCAGCCGAGAGACCGGCAATGCCGAGGACCGCTTCCGCGTCCAAGCGTCCAAACTCCGGCGTGTCGCTCATTGGCCAAACACTACTGTCGGGTTCGCCGCAACGCCATCCAGGATGTCTCGTTCACTTACCACGAGGTGATCCGCACCGAGGGCGGCCAGGGCCTCTTCGACGATGATCGCGCCCGCCAGAATCACGAACGCTCGGTCGGGGTGAAGGCCTGGGATCCGTGACCGCTGGGCGATGGTCAACCGCGCAAGGTCGCCTGCAATCATTGCGACATCGGACACTGTCAGCCGAGTCCCGTGGATTCGATCGGCGTCATACCGCCTCTGCTTGATCGCGGCAAGCGTGGTGATCGTCCCGGCGACGCCAATCACGGCGATGGCGTGGTTTCGGCCCCCTGAGACTGTCTTGACGCCCTGCGTCAGCAGGTTTCGGGCATGGCTACGCAGGCCCTCGAGCGCCGATGCCGTCGGCGGATCGCCGAGGCCGAAGCGATCCGTGTCCCGCACCGCGCCGAGTTGGAGGCTCACCGCAGCGATGACACCATCGGGGCCGCCCGCGACCAACTCTGTACTTCCGCCCCCTGGATCGATGACGGTGCAGTTGTCCGTGCCGCCGATTCCGGCGTAGGCGCCTTCAAATGCCAACTGGGCCTCGGTTTGCCCGGAGAGCACGCGCAGCTCGGTTCCCAGATAGTCGCGGACGAGCGCGCTCGCGGCGTCCTTGTTGGGCGCATCGCGCACTGCGCTGGTCGCAAAGACAATTCGGTTCGCCGGTGCGACACCCGTAACGACGTCCGCGATCTCGGCCAGACATCCCTCAAACCGTCCAAGCGCATCAGCGGTGAGGCTTCCGTCGCCCGCAGCCCCGCGGCGAAGCCCAACAACCGTCGCTGTTCGGATCGGTGGGACGTGATCCGGGAGGAAGCAGCGAACCGAGTTCGAGCCGACGTCCACGATCGCGCGCGGTCTCACCGTCCGAGGTAGCGGAGTGGTCCCCGGAAAATTGCGAGCGCCGCAGTGGCGTGCCCCAGAATGACCTTCAACACACCGATCCGTCCGGAGAGAATCTCGATGGCTGCGGAGAGTTCTTCCTGCCTGCCCGAGAGGTTCTCGACCCTCGCGCCAGTCTCGGCGGCAACCCGGGAGATGGTCGCAATCTCCCGTGTCGTCCGCTCAATTTCACGCTTCGTCCCACGCCAAAGCGCGAGACCACGGACCACGAGGAAGGTGAGCGCCACGAGCACCAGCGCCGCGGCGACGATGCCAGCGATGAGCACCTGATGTTCGCGAATCCAGTCCACCTCATGAGTATGCCAGCACCTCTGTCTAACATTCGCGCTTGTGAAGCCCTCGCTTCTTCCCACCGTCAGCGAGGAGGCCCGCTTCGTCGACCATTTGGAGGCCGCGGGCCGCGTGCACGTCGTCGTCGACGGTCCGCCAGTGCCAGGGACGGTCCTTGCGCTATCGCATTGGCCGCAAGCGCGGATCCCAACGTCGCTCAGTGCCGACACCAGCACGGGGATCGTGGCGCGCTATCTCGACGCCGCAGCCACGGGACCGGTGGTGGAGATCGTCACCAACAACCACTACGACGAGGATGGAATCCTCGCGATTTGGCTACTACTCAATCGATCTGGGCCCGATGACCCTCGCCGGGAGTTGGCGATCGCTGCGGCGGAGGCCGGTGATTTTCGGACGTGGACTGATCCCGCAGCCCTCCAGGTGTCAATCGCGCTGATGCGGCTCGCGGAACGGGCAACGACACCATTTTCAGCCGTCTTCCGGGCACTGTCTGATCAGTCTGGACGCAACCCCGCGGGTGCCGTCATCTCGGCGGTTCTCCCCCGGGTGGGCAGCCTTCTCTTGGACCCTGATCGATACGAGCGCTTCTGGGGACCCTCATGGGACCAGTTGCAACCCGACATCGCACTGGTGGACAGCGGGAAGGTCCGCATTGAGGAAGTCCCGGCACTGGACCTCGCGATCGTTCGCTCCCCCCGGGCCGTTGATCCGTTGGCGCTGTACCGGCGGCTCACCGCCAACCGGGTCCTGACCCTCTTGGCAGGTGGCGAGGCCTACCTGACGTACCGATACGAGTCTTGGGTGACATACGTGTCGCGCCCCGTCGCCCCCCGCGTGGATCTCACTGATCTCGCCGCTCGCCTTCAGGGTCTCGAGACCGGCTCGGCGATCTGGCGTTTTGAAGGGTCGGAGGCAATCACCCCCCGCCTCGCGCCATTCGGGAGCCACGGCATTGTCGCGACGGAAATCGATCACGATCGGCTTGTTCACGAGTTCGGTGTGGCATTGCGAACGGCGCATTGCAACGACCAGCGATAGAATCTCGGACGTGGACGAAACCGCCGCCCGCAAGAACGTACGCCGCCTCTTGCTTTCCGCCGACAACACCATCAAGAGTCGCTCGGAGCCGGAGCGATTTACCCGCGCCCGCGCTCGGGTCGAGGAAGCCCGCGCGGTGGCCGAGGCTGCTGGACTTGTCGACGCACTTGTCGTCATTGACCGTCGCCTTACGGACCTTGGAGCTGACGATGGTGCGTGAGCGCGGTCGCGAGACATGTGAACTGTGCGAGCGGTGTTTTCTGCCGGGTGAGCCCCAACATGGCTTCGAACAGCCCGATCGGGGGCGTCGTTTGCGTGTGGTCTGCGGGTTGTGTCAGCGGCGCGCACTGCTTCGTGGTTGGGTTCGGGCATCTGGACAGCGTGAACGCGATGGACAGGCGGCCTGATGGGAAAGTCCGTCAACCTGCAAAAACTCGACACCGGCGACACCGCTGGCTACGCGAACAAGGACGATGCACTCGCTGCGATGGCGCCCCTCCAAGAGGAAATCGCGGCGCTCCAAGGCCGGCTCTTGCTCGACGGCACGCAGTCGCTCCTGGTTGTTGTGCAGGGCACCGACGCGAGTGGTAAGGACGGGACCGCGCGCGCCATCGGGTCGGCCGTGAACCCGATGGGCGTGCGGATGACCGGTTTCAAGCGTCCCTCGCCTGATGATCTTGCTCATGACTTCTTGTGGCGTATCCATCGCGCCGTTCCCGCGCGCGGCGAGATCGGGATCTTCAACCGCTCACACTATGAGGACATCGTCGCAGTCCGCGTCGAGAAGATTGCGCCGAAAGAGGTTTGGAAGCCCCGCTACGCCGCCGTCAATGATTTCGAGCGAAACCTTGCCCGCGAAGGCACCACAATCGTCAAACTGCTGCTAACAATTTCCAAGGACGAGCAGCTCCAACGCCTTGAGGACCGCCGGACCGACCCGGTGAAGCGCTGGAAGTGGTCCACCGGCGACGTCGAACGTCGCGCCCGCTGGGATGACTACCTCAGCGCCTACGAAGACGTGCTTGCCGAGACCTCCACCGATTGGGCCCCCTGGCACGTCGTCCCGGCTGACCACAAATGGGCTCGCGATATCCAGGTGCTTACGATCGTGACGAGTGCAATGCGGTCGATGAACTTGCCGGAGGTCACCATTCCAGCCGAGGAGCCATCACTCCTCACGACGCCAGCGAAGTAGGGTCACCCTTGGATTTGCTCCCCGGAGAGAACGTCATTTGGCAGGGCCGCCCGTCGTGGCGTTCGCACGTCGCGTGGTTTCTGGTGTGGATTCCGGCGGCCCTCCTTCCCGCCGTCATTGGCGGCGCGATCAAGAAGAGCGGGCGCGATCCGTGGGGCGGATACGGGAAATGGCTCCTGATTTCCCTCGTCCTTGTCCTTCTGGTGGTTGCGTATGACGCGCTTCGTCGCCGCGCGACGGAGTACACCGTCACCGATAAGCGCCTTCAGATCCGTCGCGGCATCGCGTCGCGTCGTGAGAGCTCAACCCACCTTGACCGCATCCAAAACCTGAACACCAACCAGAGCCTAATAGAGCGTCTCCTCAGCGTCGGCTCGGTCGACTTCGATACTGCGGGGAGTGATCCCAGCGAGGCGGACTTCCGCTTTCGCGGCGTGGCAGACCCTCACGGTCTCGTGGCTCGCCTCCAGCCGCACATTCAGCGAACCCGCGCGACCCCCGGACCAAACTGACGAGAACTTAACTCCGTAGGTACCGCGGCGGTTCCGACAAAACACTCCGACCTCCTCTCACCCGTTTGGGGGATCATTAGGAATTCATGAATGGCCGAGGAAGGGGGCGCAACATTCGTTTCCCCCCGAACGGAGCCACATGCCTGACGCCGAGATTCACGTCCTTGAGATTGCTCGCCCGAAGCGCAAGCGTCCGAGCCGCGCAAAGCCGCGGCCACCCCGCGCCACCGAACTCATCCTGGCGGAGCTCCGGGGTCTTGGCGGAGTCGTGCTTGAGCACGGCCTTCTCGGCCCAGCCTCTCAGCCGGTTAGTAGCCTCGTCGCGTGGCAGCGCCGATTGACCGAAGAACTCGGCTTTGCGGTCCCCCCCCGGGCAACGACCTACCACGAGATGATGCATCAGATCGTGGCGATCAACCGTCGCGCCAACGCGCCCTCCATGGGGCGCCTCGCCGCATAGGGAACGAAGCCGCTAATTGCCGCCCGGAGCTTTGGGCAAGGCAATTGCGTCCGGCGTCCCCGGGGGCACCGCGATCAGGTGTGGATCAGGCGCGTAGGTGGTCGAGAAGCGCTCGTCCTTGACGAGCGTCTCACCACGGTAGACACGGCGCGTTACCGTGACTGAGAAGCCCTTCCCACCGGGTTGGATATCGCGCTCCTCACCTGGCGCCAACGCATCGTTGATGATCTTTTGGGTTGGAGGATCGGTTTGAGCGAAGGGTTCGCTGGTAGCGAGTTCCACGCGACGTCCGAGCGGGCGAGAGTACATGTTGATCTTGATCCAACTGACACCGGTTTCAGCGCGAATAAGGACAGGGACCGCCCAGTCGTTTCGGATGACCAGATCCGGTTCGGTCCAAGAGATCGTGGCATCCCGACCGGCCGGGTAGCGGCTGATGTACAGGCGATGCGGTGTGTGGCGGACCACGGTCAGTCCACTTTCCAGCGCCGCGTTGTACAGCGTTGTTGCGATCTGTGAGACGCCACCACCGACTGCCGGGATCTCGATGGTGCCAACAATCATCGGGGCCGCAACGAACCCTCGTTCTTCGGTGCGCCTGCCAAGGGCCTCGTTTAGGGAGAGCGTTCCCCCGACCGGGATGATTTGCCCGTCAAGGACCTTTGCTCCCAACGCAACGTTGATCACCCGGTCCTGGCCGGGGTTGAACGATGTTGAGTAGCCGCCGACCCGTTCGCTGATCTGCAACGAGCGGGCGGCCCTTGTTGTGAAGCTGGGCGCAATTGGGCGCAAACGTCCGATCACTGGTCGCGCCGAGGTCATCAGCCCAGCGGCCACCCTCGAGGTGTCAACGCTCAACCCGCCGCGGGACGGAGCAATCCGCGCATGCTCACCGTCGGTCACGAAATAGGCATCACGGGGCCGACGTTGCAGTCGCGCAAACGCACGTCTGAGTGGTCGCTCAAGTGCCGTCGGACTGAGCGATGCAGCTGATCCATTCATTCGTACGGCGCCAGCGAGCACCGGTCGGGGCAGCTCACGGACAAGTCCACCAATCCGGATTGTCGCCGGCTGCTCCAGAAACGACAGCGCCTGTGCCAGTGCACCTTTGGCCGTTTCAGTCGACGTCACCGGCCGTTCTCGGAGCGCCGGCACTTCGAGCGTGGCGGGAACCGTCGACAGGTCGTCCGAGAGGAGTCGTCGAAGATCCTCCTGCCGCACGCTCAGCCCCTCGACGGCGGCGCGAACCGCCACGGTATCTCCCCGCGCGACCAGGGTCGCGTCCCGCGGCGAGCGGTCCAGCCGGGCCGCGACGTCAGCGACGTAGTTGTCCAGGGCATCACCCCGGTAGCTCACCGGGAGCTTGACCGCGACTGGTTCGCTGCCCGTCAACCGTTGAACGATCCGTCCGAACGGGCCTGGACGGTTTGCCTTCGCATCGACGAGCGCATCGTCGGTCAGGACGCGCGAGCCAAACGCGGACGGAGTGAAATGGTCGATGGCACGCCCGTCCAGCGTCAGCGTCACCGTGCGTGCAGCGAATTGGCGTCCTTTCGCCTCGAGTGCTGCCCGTACACGTGAGACATTCGTGTCCAGATTGATGCCCGCGACACGTGTGCCCGGGGCGACGCCGCTGACGGTGGCGATATCGATGGTAAAGGCCCCGACGGCGAGCAGGCAGAGGCCCCCAGCTGCGGTGGCAATGATTCGACGGCGACGGATGCGCTGTTGATGCGCTGTTTGCGGGAGATTCAAACCTCCCTGTTACTACCGGGAAATCGTCCTGGAACCAAACGAGGGGGTTCCACTCGGCCCGAGCGCGGCGCGTGCGGCGAGGAGTCCACTGCGCACGGCCCCCTCCATGGTCGCAGGCCAGCCGGTGTCCGTCCACGCTCCGGCGATGGCCAGCCCGGCCTCAGCCGTGTGATTCGGAGGCCGCAATGCCGCCTGCCCAGGGGCGGGCGAAATCGTCGCGAGCGGCTCTTTGACGACGTGGACGCGCTCAAGCGCCGCGTGCCGGGCCGCTGGAAAGAGTTCACCCATCTCAGCGACGTATCGGTCGGCGATTCGCTCACGCGGAGTGTCGATATCGTCGGTCGCGGCGCTGACCGAGATGACAAGGTGTTGGCCGGGGCCATCGGACAGGTGAGATCGGTTGAACACCCACTGTGCCGGGCTATCGATCACGGCCAAAAATGGTCCTCGCATCACAGGGCGGTCATACCAGAGGTGGATGTTGACGATCGGACTTGAGCCAAGCCCCTGGCCGATGGTTGGCAGCGGCGCCACCTCTGCGATTCGCTCTGGCGGGAGCGCCAGGACAACGGCGTCTGCGGAGAGCCGTTCACCGGTTGAAAGTACGACCCCGGTGGCATCGGCCGCCAGGACGCCATGGTCGAGCATGATGGTGCCCCCGTAACGCCTGAGGAAGCGTGAGACGGATGGATTCACGAGCTCTCCGAGGCCGCTGCGTGCGTAGCCGATCGCGGAACCAGTCCGAGTTCTGAGGAGTCCCTCGCGAAACACCAGGGCCGCCAAGGTGGTTGATACCCGTGTACTGCGGTCGTTGCAGGTCGGGAGGACGATGAGGTCCCAGAAACGCTCAATCGCTTCCGGGCTCTGTCCCCGGTCGGCGAGCCAGTCCGCGAAGGAGGTTTCGTCAAGCGCGTGGCGTTCCTCTTCGGTCATCTTGATGAGGCTGGCAATCCCAACCATCACGTCACGTTTCTCGCGTATCGACAGGTGTGGGTACCTGGCGAATGACGGACCGATCGACAGTGGTGGCGGCAGAAGGCTCGCCGCGAGTACGCCGGTGGCCCCAGCGCGGTCCCGAACGGGAACGTGAAGGCGGCCTTGGAGCGTCGTGAGGTGCTCGGTGCCGAGCGTGCGAAGCAGCCACCGGTACGCACTGCAGCAACCGAGGAAGACGTGTTGTCCGTTGTCAATCTGGGGTCCGCGGGTTCCAAGGCGGAACGAAAACGCTTTCCCGCCGAGGAAGGGGCGCCGTTCGACGAGGGTCACCGCCGCGCCCTGCAACGCCCCTTCGCAGGCCGCGGCGATCCCGGCAAGTCCGCCGCCGCACACAACAAGGCGTGGCCGACTCACCGGGAGCGTGCCCCCGCGAGGACCTGACGACCCGCGAGGGCCAACTTCCGCGGCCCCGAAAGGGATATCCGCTCGCGAAACACATCGAAGCCGCGCAGTTCGATCTCATCAAGGATCGACTCGTAGAGCCCCGCGAGGGTCCCGACGCACATCCGGGAGCGCTGATCAAGGAGTGGCAGCAGGCGCTTGCCTTGCACGAACAACTCCCGGGACCTCGTCGCTTGGCGGCCCAGGAGTGACGCGAGGTTGGGCGTGAGTTGGCCGCGCGAGATATCGGAGTCGCTCACACCGTGGGCGGCCATCTCGTCCTGGGGAAGGTAGATCCGGTCGCGCTCCGCATCCTCAGCCACGTCGCGCAGAATATTGACGATCTGCATGGCGACGCCCAAATCCGCCGCGTGCTGGGGTGCCCGAGGGTCGCTGAATCCGAAGACGTGCAGGCTCAGGATTCCAACGCCACCTGCGACGCGATCGCAGTAGCCGGTCAGTGTCTCGACGTCCGGGTAGCGTCGGGTCGTGAGGTCCATCTCAACGCCATCGATCAGCGCGTCAAAGGGGGCGCGCGGAATTTGAAACCGCTGGATCGCGTGGGCAAGGGCGACCAGCACGGCGTCGGTCTGATCCACCTCGCCTCGGACGCAGTCATCAATTTCACGTCGCCGAGAAACGAGTGCAGCGCGCTTCCACTCCATTGACTCATCACCGTCGACGCTATCGTCGCACCGGCGACTAAAGGCATAAACCGCGTGGATTCCGTCGCGGCGTGGCCCGTCGAGCAGGATAAAGCCGTAGTAGAAGTTCCGTGCTTCGATTTTTGCGATCGCTCGGCAGCGCTCGTACGCCTCGTCAACCCTCATCGCGGGCGAATCAAATGCCGCGCAACACCTAACACGATCCGCGCTCGGCCGAGGCTTCCCGGCCTTGGCCGAGCGCGCAGTGTGTCGAACTGCGCTCGCGCGATCCGGTCACACAGCGCCTCGCCAGCGGCCGTGAACATTGCGATGTCGGGGCGCGCGCGACGGGACACAAGCCCGGCCAGAGGCGCGCCAATCTGAAACAGGCGTCGCGTGCGTGCGATTTCGAACGCGATCAGGGAACGCACCTCGGGGGACGCCCCCGGTTCGCGGAGATCCTCCTCGGCGACTCTGAACTGGGCAAGGTGCTCGGCGGGAATGTAGATCCGATCGCGCTCATCAAGATCACGACGCACGTCCTGCCAAAAATTGACGAGCTGCAGGCCGGTGCAGGTCGCGTCAGAGAGTCGCGCGAGCCGCTCATCCTGTTCGCCAAGGACACCAAGCACCATTCGCCCGACCGGCATCGCCGAGTGAGCGCAGTATGCGAACAGGTCCGCCTCCGTTGCCCATCGTCGCTGGCGCTGGTCCATCCGGTTGGCCTCGACGAGTTGACGAAACAGTTCCGCGTCAAGGCTTCGACGCCGAACAACATCCGCGAGGGCGACGAGGAGCGGCTCGCCGGGATCCTTTCCCGCAAACGCTGCGTCGAGCGCCTCCCCCCACTGCTCCAGATGCGCCAGTCGGTCTCCGGGAGATTCATCCCCGAGGTCGTCCGTGGACCGGCAGAAGCCGTAGATCGTCGCCAAGTCGCGCCGCTGGGATCGCTCCAACAGTGTGAACAGAAGTGGAAAGTTCTCGTCGTGTCCCCGGAGTGTGGTCACCGGTGGCGCCGACATTGGCGCGGACGTCTTCACGGGCGAATGCGACCAAACACGATGTCGGGAAGGTACAGGCCCACCGGTGCCGCCTGGCGGATGGGGCGCTGGCCGCTCAGGGAATTCGAACGAGCGTGCTTTTGACGCGGACGACCCCAGGGCCGAAACGTCGGTCGAGGGTCTGCTGCAGGGTTCCGTCGTCGTAGACGACGTCCATTCGGACTACCCCAACGACCGCGTCGACCGCTGCTGAGAGCATGCCCGTCCGCGGCAAGGCTGCGAGGGTGCGGTTCAGCTGGGGTATCCGGAAGCCGCCTGCGACGACACACAGGTTGCCCGGATAGCGCGCCCGAAGGTCCGCACGGTGCGCGGCGACGTTGGCGGCAAATCGTACGTTGAGGACGACGCGTTGCTGGGTTTCGTCGGGCCATATCGCACTGAGGTCGCTGAGCCGGTGGGCGTAGGCCGTAACGCGCTGGCGCAGCGGGGCGAAGCCACGGGATCGGCTTCGCGGAATCCAGCCGCCGGATGGGGCCTTGCACGGCGTCGCAAAACGCTTCTTCACGTTGGCTCCCGGGAGATCCCTCGACCTCACGGGTGTAGGCGGAGCCGTCAAGGTAACTGCACGACCATCGAAGGTTCCGGCGAGTACGTAGGGCCCGCCCCACGTGACCCCCCGCACGGAGGTCTTGCCATTGACCTTGGACCAATCCCACCCCACGATGTCCGGGCCCCCGCATTGTGGTGGGAGTGATTGCCGAACCACAAAGCAAATCTGAGGTCCGTGAGCGCCAGGGGGCGTGGCGGAGCGGTCGCGTTCCAAGACCAGCGATGCGATGGTTCGAACACGGACGTGGATTGACGCGCCGGTGGCGGCCTCACCTGCTCCGGTGCCGCTAACTGACGCAAGTGCAACGGCAGCCGCGGACAGTGTGAAAACCCATTTGCGCGCAGGCGTTACCACGTATTCGACTCCGTCTCCGATGCCACCGTTGATGATAACGGGGGACGGTGTGGCCTCCTCTCCATTGTCGCTGGGACCTCCAGCGGACTGCCGGGCGTAGGAGGTACGACGTGATCACGACCCTCGACGAGCCCGAACACGCCGCGAGTCCGCGTTATCGTCCCGACGTGGGGGAGCCTCAACACGAGTCTGACCGGGCGCTCGTGCGACGTGCCCAGGCCGGATCTACTGTCGCGTTCGGTGAGCTATATCGCCGGTATTGGCCGCTCGCCTACCGAACGGTCGTGGTGATCGTCCAGGATGCCGCACTCGCGGAGGACATCGCGCAGGAGGTCTTCATGGCCGCGATTCGCAGTTTGGACCGGTTTGACCGACGACGCCCGTTCGCTCCGTGGCTCGCCCGCATCGCAGCGAACCGGGCCATCGACGCGACCCGCGCCCGTTCACGGCGCGCCGAGGCCTCGTTGGGCGGCGTCGAGATCGCCCACCTTGATCCGGAGAGCGACGGCGCAATCGTTCGCATGATTGGACGCCTCCCGGAGGATCAGCGAGCAGTCGTCGCCCTTCGGTACGTCGCTGACTTGACGCCGGGCGAAATCGCGGATGCACTCGATCTACCCCGAGGCACCGTCAACTCGCGGCTGCGGCGCGGGTTGGACGGCCTTGCGGGAATGATCCGGGAGGTGGAGCAGTGAGCCTTCGCCCGAGTGAGGACCGTATCCGTGACGCACTCGCGCAGGTCGACGCGCCTGACGAGGTCCGTGAGCGCTCGTGGTCCGCGATTGACGAGGCCTTCCGTTCGCGCGAGCCCGTTGTCCACCACCGCCGTTGGCCGGTGGTCGCGGCTGCCCTTGCCATTGTCAGCGGGGGTGTTGCAGTTGCCCCGCCCGGGCGGGCGATTGCAAGTTGGGTGCGGCGTTCGTTTTCGTCGGCTCCGAAGCCAGGCCCAGCCCCGCTTGTCGTCCCAGGAGTTGGCAGGCTGCTGATCGCCACGGGAGACGGTATTTGGTCGCTGCGCGCAGGTCACGGCGGCGGGCGACTTCTCGGTCGGTATGCGGAGGCAAGCTGGTCGCCTCGCTGCCTCAATGTCCTTGTGACCGACGGACGGACGCTTTCGGCGATCGATCCGGATACGGGTCTGACCCACTGGAACGCCCGGGGCGGCGTCGTCCACACACTTGCCTGGGCTCCGAACCGGTACCGAGTGTCGTACCTCGTCGGCTCCGACCTTCGCGTCGCGACGGGCGATGGCACGACTGACTCGCTCCTCGCGAGGAACGTCGTGGGCATCCCCGCCTGGCGGCCAGCTGCGGGCGGACCCGGCAACGTCCTCGCGTTCACGACCGCTGCGGGATTCCTTGAAACCCTGGACGTCGACACCCGCCAGGCTGTTCTTCCTCGCGAACGTGTCGATGCCCCCGGGCAGACGGCCTGGTCCGCGGACGGAGGCCGCCGCTTTTTCCTGGGTGATCAGACCGTCGAAGTATTCGATGCGACTGGGCGACGAAGGATTGCGACTCGGCTCGCGGGGGCGAGGCGG
This sequence comes from Thermoleophilia bacterium, assembly GCA_043746815.1. Classification (GTDB taxonomy): domain Bacteria; phylum Actinomycetota; class Thermoleophilia; order Miltoncostaeales; family Miltoncostaeaceae; genus JAYTQG01. Next base: position 12,451 of record JAYTQG010000020.1, read on the forward strand.
CCAGTCGAGATTCTCGCCGCGCCAGCAGGTACAAATCTCCTGGTCGCCAGTGCCGATGGGTCATTGCGGGTGATCGATGCCGATACGGGAGCGGTTCAGCTACTCGGACGTTTTGGCCCGTCGCCGATACAAGCGGTGTGGTCGCCGGATGGGAACCGTGTACTCGTCGCGGAGCCGACGAATGATGAACTCCAGATCGTGACGCTCGGCGGGCGAGTCGGTCGAATCCGGATCACGGGCGTCAGCGAACGCCTCGCCGGTGCCGGGACCCCGTCGCCACTGACCCAGCGGCCAATTCAGGGCTGGTGCGGCTAGTGGTCTGACGCGGGAATGAGGTGGTGGTTCCGGCGAGCGAGACCGAGCAGCTGGGGCCGCCGCCAGGCGTCCCCAGCGTCGTGAAGTGTTGGACCATCGTCCAACACGGAAGTCAGGACGCAGTGTTTCTTGCAGATCGGGAATC
>JAYTQG010000021.1:0-2514 GCA_043746815.1 Thermoleophilia bacterium
GACCTCCGCGCTCTCGACCAAGTTGAAGCTCGCGGCGCAGCTCTTGTCCGCAGGCCTTGGCACGCGCATCGTCACCCTCGACTGGGGCGGCTTCGACACACACGGCAACCAACTGGCCAGCCAGGACCCGCAACTCGCCGCCCTCGGCCAGGCCCTCCCGGCGTTCTCCGCCGATCTCAAGGCCCGGGGCATCGCGGACCGTGTCACGACGCTCGTATTTTCGGAGTTCGGTCGGCGGATCAACGAGAGCGACTCCGGCGGGACCGACCACGGTGCCGGCGGGCCGATGATGGTGATGGGCCCGGCGATCCGGGGCGGCATCGCGGGCGAGTTTCCGGGTCTGGCGGCGACGGACCGCGGCAACCTCCAGGTGCGCACCGACTTTCGGGCGGTCTACTGGCAGATCCTGACCGAGTGGCTGGGAACCGACCGGCCGGAACTCATCCTCCCCGGTGGCCCGTTCACCGGCTTCAGCCGCCTCGACGGAGCAACGACCCTCCTCAAGTGATCGCCCCCCATCGCCTCGCGCCCTTGGCGATCGCACTACTCGCCGCGGGGGCCACGCCCGTCGTCGCTGCCCTCACCGCCGACCAGCGCGTTCATCGACTGCATGCGCTCCCGGTCGAGGCCGTGACGCCGATCGCGCCTCCGATCGTCACGCTCGCCAAGGCGCTCTCCGTGGACGAGGTGGAGTGGGCCCTTCGCCCGACGCGCCTCAAGGTCGCGGCGGGCCAAGTCGAGCTGAATGTCTACAACCGCGGCATGGACGACCACGACCTTGCGGTCTACGGCTCTGACGGGCGACAGCTCGCGAAGGTGGACGTCCCAAGTGGCGAGTCCCGAACGATCAATCCCACGCTCGCGGCGGGTCAGTACCGGATCGTCTGTTCCCTGTTCGCCGGGACGGCGAGCTCGCACGAGGCGCTTGGGATGCGCTTCACCCTCGCTGTCGAATAGCTCAGCGAGAGACGGGCACGCGCAGCTCGAATCGCTGGCGCTTGAGATCCCTGAGCACCGCCGTCACGGTAAACGAGCGGCCCTTCGTCGCGGTCGCTGCCTCGCATTTGGTTCGCTGGCCGACCCGTCCGACGAGCGCGCGACAGGTGTAGAGGCGGCGTCCGTCGCGGCGAACGGCGATTGTCAGTCGACCACGACGTGTTGAGATCAGGCTAACCCGGACGGAACGGGCTGTACGGGTGGCGCGTCCACTGAGCGGTGACGGGATGGTCCGAGCAAGGACGGTGCCCGCGAGTGAAGTCGCGACACCCGCCACCGGAATCACGGGCGCAGGGGGCTCGGTAAGGGAAGTGGCAGGTGGAGGGACAACCTCGGGCCCGTAGGCGATCGCGAAGGCCGCGGGTGCGGCACCCGTCTGGAACGTCAGTGACGGTGCGTTCGATTGCACACTGTTCACCGACCACGACTTGAAGATCTGGTCGCCGAGACGCGAGGCAGCAAGCACGACGTGGTGCCCGCCGACGACCGACTGCACCACATGTGGTGTCGTGAACTGTGAACTGTCCAGCACAAACCCAGCTCCCGGCGGCGTACTCGTGACCGTGACAGGGACGCGGCGAGGCTCAATCTTGATCGTGGAGACAGTGGACAGGCCGAAGCGGTCAGTGGCGGTCGCGGTGATCTCAATCCGTCCGGGATCATCTCCGTGGTCACTCGCAACGACCGACCCGGTGGCGCCGACCACATCGGAAATCGGGTGGGTGTGCCCTAAATGCACGCGCTGAATGTGTGTCGTGATCGACGCGCCAGTCAGCGGGCCGTCCTCGGGGTCGACGGCGTTCACGGTGTAGGTGATCGTGTCGCCGACCGCGAAGGTGATCTGCGAGCTGGAAGTACTGACCGTCGGCGCGGTGTTGCCAACGTCGATCCGGATTGTTTTCGCAACGCGCCCACCGGGGTGGCCGTCGTTCGCGACAAAGGTCGCCGTGTACGACCCCGGGGCGCTGTAGGTATGGGTTGCGTTTGCGCTGGCCACCGTCGGCGAGCCGTCACCGAAGTTCCAGAGGAGCGTGGGAATGTCGGCAGGGTCGGCGTCATGCACCGTCGCCTGGACCTGGACGATCAGTGGAACCGCACCATTCGTCGCGTTCGAGCTGACGCTCACGACCGGAACACTGTTACCGCCCAGCCAGACGATCTGACGAATCTCACCGGTCCCAATGGCAGCGTACGAGAGGTTGCCAGCTGGGGCCGCGGGGTTACCGCTTGGGGCCGCAATAATGTCGACAGGATTTCCCCAACCGCTGTCCGTTCCAAAGTCGACCAGTCCCATTCCGGGCACGAGATATTGGAAGCGGTCAACGGCGTAGTCCGCGACAAAGACCGTGCCTCGGTAGCCAGCGGGGTACAGCAGCCCGCGGTACACGGGCCCGCCAACGATCGCGGCGCCGTCCGGGAGATCGTCGTGGCTGTAGGCAACGTGGGACGGGGCGGAGCCGAGACCGGAGCCACCCTCAGCGGGGGTGAAGGTCGCCTGACACGCGTTGAGGGTCGGCT
>JAYTQG010000022.1:0-2498 GCA_043746815.1 Thermoleophilia bacterium
GCAGATCACGTCGACTGAGGCCAGTGACTCGATCGCGGATAGCTGTTGTGCCAGCGCGCCCGCCCGAGCAATTCTCAGCGAGGCGACGGCATAGGTAACGCTTGAAAGCAAAATGAGGCCCTCCGGAACGAGTGTGACGACTCCGGCAGTGGCCGTTGAGATCGACTCTGTGAGCCCCTGCTTGCGCGTCCAAAGGACGTATCCGAGCAGCGACCCGAGGGGCACCATTGCTCCGACCAAGATGAGGAGCAGCCGGTTCATTGCCCGCTCCAGTGGCGAGCGTTCGTGGCGGAAGCCGCGTGTCTCCCCGAGGAGGCGTTGCGCGTAGCTCGACTGGCCGATGGCGGTAACGACGTAGGTACCGAGGCCCTCAGCGGCGAATGAGCCCGACCGGACCTCGTCGCCGACCGCGCGCAGCGTCGCGTGCGTTTCTCCGGTCAGAATCGACTCGTCGATCGCGAGATCCTCCGCATCGATGAGGCGGCCGTCCGCCGGTACCTGGTCACCGGCACCGATCCGTAGGACATCGCCCTCGACGACCTTGGAAATGGCGAGCGTCTGTTCTATTCCGTCGCGCACGACGCGGGCTGTCGGAGCGACCAGAGCGGCGAGTCGATCAAGCGTACGTTTTGCCCGTACCTCCTGAACGATTCCGATACCAGCGTTCGAAACAAGAATTCCAAGAAAGAGTGCGTCACGCCAGTTACCAAACGTCAGCGTGAGCACACCAAAGATCAAGAGAATGGCGTTGAAGACCGTGAGGGTGTTCGCGCGCACAATGCTCGCGTATGAACGGCTTGTGGGCTCCGGAACCGAGGGGGAGGCGGCCAGACGTCGCGCTGCCTCCTCCGCCGACAACCCATGCTCGGGCGCGAGCGATACGGGCGCGGCAGTACCGATCGACATCATCGGGACAAGCGTCAGCCCGGGACAACCGATGACGGTGCGATTTGCACCTGCGCCAACCGGGGAACGGAATCCGCGACCGGACCGGGGATGGGCCGGATGAGCAGGACCTGGCACGGTGCGTTGTGCGCCAGGAAGGACGCGAAACCGCCGAGAAGGATCCGTTCGATCCGTCCGCGATGTGCAGCCGCCACGATGAGGTCGGCGCCAGATTCGACAGCCCAGCCGCACACCGCCTCCGGCGCATAGCCTTCGAGTACCGCGATCGTCTCACCGGGTTCTGCCATGCCCTCAAGCCAGACCGTCGCGGCGGCGCGAGTCTCCCGTGGATCTGGGATCCATGTCTGAACACCTGACCCGGGAAGCGCCGGGTAGACAAACGGTGGAACGAGCGCGTGCACAAGGGTGAGACGGCCAGGGCCGATGGCACGAAGGTTCCGGGCGGCAACGAGGGTCGCAGCGGTCGCAGTGGAATCCTGATCCACGCAGACAACGATGTGTTCATAGGGCGCGGTCATGGCAACTCCTTGGTCTATTCCGCGGGTGTATCCGCAGCAAACGGACCGGAACTGCCCGACGCGACCGGGAAGCCACCGTTTGGTGTTGCGGTTTTCCCGAACTCAATCGCGAACGGAGGGCACTGGCTCGCGAGTTTCAGTCGCATCACGGTCCCTCATTTTATCGAGCTCCCCCCATCCGCCGGAGTCTGCGAGTGCCACGTAACTGCCGCGGACAAGACGACGGCAGTCGCGTCCAGCGACGCCAACGGATGCCTCCCCACTGAGGGCGAGTTCGAGCCGGTCGTGGGTCGCATCGACGCGAATCCGCGTACCCCGCCAGCGCACGACGAAACGGAGCCGATCCCATTCGGTCGGTAGCTGAGGGTTCACCCGAATGCCCTCGGCGCACGCCTCGACCCCGCCAAATCCCATTGTCGCCGCCTGCCAGAGGCTGCCGAGCGCCGCGATGTGCACGCCTTGCGCCGAGTTGCCGGTATCGTCGCCCAGATCGATCGAGGCGCATCGACGAAAGAATTCGAGTGCGTGCTCGGTTGCCCCGATACGTGCAGCTACCGCCGAGTGAATTCCAGGAGACAGCGAGCTGCCATGCGTCGTTCGCGGCTCGTAGAAGTGGAAGTTCGCTGCCGCCACGTCGCGTTCAACGACCTCGGGAAGCATGTGCGCGAACATCACCACGTCAGCCTGCTTGACCAATCGGGACGCATCCACGACGTCGGGTGAAAGGACGACATCTGCGGCAAACGGGGGAGTTGCAATGTCGCTGGCCAGGCAGTCCGCCAGGGCAAAATAGCCCGCGAACTGCTCGTACAGATTGGAGCCCACTTGGAGGCCATCCACGAGTCCACGCGCGATCCGGCGCCAGCGGACGAGCTCCGCCGAGCGCAGTTTGATCCGCCGATGCAGAGACGCACTCTCACGTGGACGCTCACGCGCAAGGAGTTCCACGCCGTCGGCAGCACGATCCAGGTTCCACCGGGCGAGGACATTCGTGAAGGCGTTGTCGTCGACGTTCTCGTGGTACTCGTCCGGTCCCATGACTGCGTCGATGTGGAAATGTCCGGCTGCGTCCTC
>JAYTQG010000023.1:0-12823 GCA_043746815.1 Thermoleophilia bacterium
CGTGCCGTCAGCGTCTCAAAGTCGCCAAGGCGGCATGCACCCGCTGCGAAGACACGAAGGGCAATGTCGCGGGTCAGTGCCCGGCAGGCCTCCGCGACGATGACTGGTCCGTTCTCGGTCACCCGTCCAGCAGTGCGCAGATCATCGATCGCGGGCCGGTGAACACGGTCGGCGGGAAGCCCGTACGGCCCGTCTGGAATCCACGATGTTGCCCCGACCACGTGATCACCGGCGTAGCAGACGAAAAAGATTGTCCCGGGATTGAGGTACTGCTCGAGGACCTCAAGGCCGTCGCTGCGAAGACGAAATGCGTCCACCACAAGGTCCCAAGCGTTTCCCACCACCACACGAAGTTCCGCCAACGGCGGCTCCCCTGCTCCGCCCTGACGGGGCGAAAGAATGGTATCCCAAGTGCTCACACCGGCAGGCTATGAAGGCCCCCGCAAGGGGGCATGGTCACCGCTGACCAACCTACCCGAGTTCGACGAACCAGGCCCCGTCGAAACCCTCGATGGCGCAGATCTCCTGGACCGTTGCCTCCGGAACCTTCGAGTCCGCGGTCATCGCCATCACTGCGCCCTCACCGTCACCGCGTGAGACTGCCATCGAGGCGATGTTGACACCCGCCCGCCCGAGGATCGTTCCGACCTGGCCGATGATCCCGGGGACGTCACGGTTCTTGAAGATGCCGAAGTGGCAGTCAAGCTCGATCTCAAGCTCGCGCCCGAAGGCGGAGACCAGACGTGGACGCGAGGTCGTACCGATGTTGGTGCCCGACAGGCTGACATTGCCCGATCGGACGGTGAGGAGGCTCGTGTAGTCGCGCGCGGTCGGCGTCGAGGTCTCGCTCCAGACGATGCCCCGCTCCTTTGCGAGGCCCGTCGCGTTCACGAGGTTGACCGGATCCTCGACGACACCGGTGAGCGCCCCAACCAAAACCGCTGAGGCGAGCAAGCGGGTGTCATGCTCGGCAAGGGTGCCCTCGCAGATGATCTCGATTGGCTCCGCGGTGCCGCCGCCGAGGGCCACGAGCAGGCGTCCCAGTTGTTGGGCAACTGGCAGAAACGGCCCAAGCAGGCGCAGTGCCTCGGGGCCGACACTCGGAATGTTGACCGCGCTCGTCACGACCCCACCGCAGAGCGCCGCGGCGACCTGCTCGGCGACATCGGTGCCCGCGCGATCCTGTGCCTCGGTGGTCGAGGCGCCAAGGTGCGGGGTGACGACGACGCCCGCCAGGCCGAACAACGGACTATCCGTGCAGGGCTCCTCAGGAAATACGTCAATCCCCGCGCCTCCAAGGTGGCCGGATTTCAGCGCGGCGACGAGCGCGTCGGTGTCCACGACATCGCCACGGGCAGCGTTGATCAGACGGGTGCCTGGCTTCATCGCCGCGAATGCGGCGGCACCGACGAAGTTCTTCGTCTCCGGTGTCGAGGCCAGGTGCAGGGTGATGAAATCACAGCGTCCGTAGAGGTCCTCAGGGGTCGCGGCGCGCTCGACGCCGAGCTCCGCGAAACGCGCGTCGGTCATGAAGGGGTCGAAGGCGATCACGTTCATCCGCAGCCCATGCGCCCGCTCGGCGACCAGCTGGCCGATGCGCCCAAAGCCTAGGATGCCGAGGGTCTTTCCGGTGATCTCAATTCCGCCGAACTTGGAGCGCTCCCACCGTCCGTCCACAAGGGCGTCGTGCGCCTGTGGGACGTTCCGCGCCTGGCTGACGAGCAGCGCGATTGCATGTTCGGCCGCCGACAGCGAGTTGCTCGTCGGTGCGTTCACGACAATGATTCCCCGCCGAGTGGCCGCAGCCACGTCGACATTGTCGACACCCGTTCCCGCCCGGCCGACGACCTTCAGTTTCGTGCCCTTGGCGATGAGCTCCGCAGTTACCTTCGTGGCGCTCCGAACGACGATCCCGTCGTACTCGCCGATCTTCTCCGCCAACTCCTCGGCGCTCCAACCGATCCCCATGTCAACGTCAACCCGCTCGCGCAGAGCGGAAATGCCGCCCTCGGCGATCGCCTCGCAGATCAGGACGCGAGGCCGCGCGCTCGTGGTCAATTCGGTGCTCCTTGGTTACTCAGGGCAGGCTCGGCCGCGGATGATACCGCTGTCCGAGTGGTCTGACTTGGATTTGACGCACCATCCCGGCGGCTGCAACGCGTCGCGATGCGGTGTCCAAGACTTCCCACGTATTCCCGATACGAGGAAAGGTCGTCGTCCCTGCCTCGCTCGGTCTCGCCGGCCGGACCTGCCACACAAAATCGAAGTCAGACCACTACCCTGCGGTTTTGGGGTCCGATGCTGCCGGTTTCGGCAGTCCAGGGGCGTTCGCCCCGGCGTCCTTGCTCGGCACCTGCTCCGGGCCTGCGCCACGGTAGGTATCCCGGAAGGCGCGGATGGCGGGAAGACTCTTGGCTGAGAAGGGCTTGCAGACCATCCATCGCTGCCAGGAGGTGACGACAGTGCCCTGCTTCGGGAAACTTGCGCCGATGCCCGGAACGACGACCATGTAGGCGGGCTTCTCGGCCCAAAGTCCGGCCAGGGCAGCGGTGTTGGCTGGCGTTAGGCCACTGCCGTAGTGAACCTCGACGCCGCCGTGTTCCATGTTGTGCACGAGGTACCGGTAGGGAACCGGCTGGGTGTAGTAGCCCCAGTCCGCCCAGACGTCGTTGTGCGGGCCTGAGGCGGGCGGAAGCGACTGCGAGTAGCCGGGTTCGAGCGTCGTGACGTGCGTGCGTGCCTTCCCGGCACCCAGACCGCCGTTGTCGGCCGGAAAGGTGCGAACGCTGCACCCAGCCACCTTCGCTGCCGTCGCGACCGCGGCGTCCATGGTCGGAGGCGCAGCCAACAGGCCGTCGCCGACGGTCGACGCCCGCGGCTGGTAGGCCGAGTCGTCCTCGGAGGACGCCTCCGGAAGCGGTGCACCGCCCGTGCTCGCGGGACCATTGCCACTACTTCCTCCGCATCCCGCGAGAAAGGCGGCAGCAGTCGTGGCGACAACGACGTTCAATACTCGGTGGGATGCTCGCATGGCGGCAGTCTAGCGGCGACACCCGCCGCCCCATCAGAGCTGGTTTTGAGCGCACCTCGCTCGTCCCTACAATCCAGTCGACCAGCCGGAAAGACTCGACGATCGTCCGTAGCCCGATCGCGGTTCCCCTGGAGAGAATGGATCCGATGCTCCCCCTCGTCGCCCAGTTCATCCTCGCTCCAGTGCTGGCGTTTGCGGCGCTCGCCAAGCTCGCACGTTGGCAGCGCTCCCTGACCGCAGCCGCCGCACTGCTGCCGCTCGGTCCGCCAGCGCTCGCGCGGATCGCACTGGGTGGAACGATCCTCGCCGAAGCCGCCGGTGCCGCGCTCCTCGCGGGGCTGTCGCCGCGGGCCGGTGCGTTCATCGCGCTTGTTCTTGGCGTGATATTCGCCGTGGCGCTTGTCGCCACCCACCTGCGGGGTGTCCATCGGATCGCATGTGGGTGCTTTGGCGGTGCCAGCGAACGGCCGACGCTCCTACTCCTTCCGCGCGCGCTGCTCTTGGTCCTCAGCGCCGTTCCGATTCTGACGCAGTGGGGCGAGGGCTGGTATCCGGGCCGCGAAGCAATCGAAATTTCCGCAATCGTTCTTCTGTCACTTGCGGTGATCGCGCTACTCGGGCTGGTCGGCGGGCTGTATCGCCAGGTGGGTGTCCTCCTCCAGCGCCTGCCCGGACGTGCGGCGCTCGAGTTGGCCAGCGAAGGTCCTTCCCTCGGACAACCTGCACCCGCGCACCCCGATCTCTGGCGCACGGGCGTCGAGTTGGTCTCCTTCTCCGCCGCGGGCTGCCGGATGTGCATGGAGTTGGCCCCTGGACTTCGCGCACTGGCCCGGTCTGGAACGCGGCTTGTCGTCGCAGAGGAGGGCTCCCGCCCGGATATCTTCGCCGACTGGCGCGTCCCGGGAGCGCCGTATCTCGTCGTCACGGTTGACGGGTTGGTGGCAGCGAAGGGACTGGTGAATACCTTGGAACAGGCCGAGGGACTCCTGACCGCTGCGCTGGATCGGCGGGCGAAGCTTGTCGGATAGCCCCCGCCCGGACTCGGCCGAACGAATTGCCCGGTCCCTTGCGGGCCGGATGCCACGTCGTTCATTTCTGGGACGTCTCGCGGTCGCGGCGGGATCACTGCTGGCCGGTGGGGCGGGCGCCGCCGCCTTTCGGGCTCCGGGGTCCGAGCCGACCGGTGACGGCTGGTACGGCTTTTGCGGCCATACCTTCACAACCGGCTCCTGCCCAGGGCCGTTTCCGCTGCCACGTGTGGACCCCGCGGGGTATCCCCTTCGCCCAGACGACGGTCACCCCGTCGACAACCTGGGTCGCCCGATCGCCGCGAACGGCGTGCCGATCGGCGCGGATGGTCTCCCATTGACCGATCCGTCCGGTAGCCCGCTCCCGCCCGCCCCACGCACCCGAATCTGCGAGGACTGGGTACCCGAGGAGTTTGGTGTTGATGTCCAGGTTCAGGGCTCCTGGTACCGCTGCTGCAACGGCAATGTCCGCAAACTCTCGGACTGTTGCTCCCGCCGCGAGACGCGCATCAACGGCGACCCCGGACTTCAGGGGTATTGCAACCTTGGGTCGACGGTCTTCTGCGTGCAGTACATCGACACCGGCGTTCCGTGCTGAGCGAGAGCCTGTTGATGGCCGCGGCACTCCTCGCGGGAATCACGGCCGCGTGGTCGCCCTGAGGCCTCGCGATGATCGAGACGATCACCCCCGCCGGGTGCGGGGGACGCCGAGGACAATTGCTCGCCCTCTTCCTTTTCTGGTTGGGAACGGTTGGGAGTGGGGCGCTTGTCGGGGCCGCGCTCGGATGGCTTGGGCAGCGTATTGACGCCCTCCCTGCGAGGATCGTCGCGGGATCGCTCCTCATCCTCGTCGCACTCGCCGCCCTTGATCTGGTCCGGTCGCTGCCCCAACGCCACGGCCAGGTGCCTGAGCACTGGCGGCGGACCCTGCCGCTGGCCGTATGGGCGCCGGGCTATGGGGCATGGCTGGGCACCGGGGTACTGACCTATCAGGCCGCGGGCGCAGGCTGGGCAGCGTGGGGCCTCGCGCTCGCCACGGCGGACCCGACTCTCGGAGCACTCATCGGTATTGCCTTCGGCGTCGGCCGCGCCGCCATGGTCCTCCCGGCACTCTCCAGGGCTCCCGCGGCGGCGGCGTCGACAATTGGCCGACATTGGCGCCCGGCGCGACGAGCCCTCGCAGGTGTGGTGGCCGCGGCAGCTATTGGCCTCGCGACGCTCCCTGCGCCGGCTTCGGCTGCCAGCGGACGCGTTTCCACACGCAGCGAAACCACTGCTGACAGCCGGCGGGTGAGTGTCCTTCTCGACGGGCAACCGGTGTACCTGGCGGAGAATGCCTGGGCCCCATCGATCGACGGCCCCTATCTCGCAGTCCAACGGGCCGATAGCATCGACGTCGTCCGCTGGACCGCGCAACGCGTCGTGGCGCACCTGCCCGGTCGGGTTTCTCTGCCGTCGCTCTCGTGGCCGCGCATCGCTTTTCGGGCCGAGCCCGCATCGGGCCCTGAGATTCGGGTGCGCGACCTCAGCGCCGCCAGCGGGGATGTCATCGTCGAGCAGCAGCCCCTTAGGCGATCCATCGGGCGCCCGTCACTCCTCGGCAAGACGGTGGCCTGGCAGGTGACCTGGAGCGGGGGGTCGGAAATCCGCGTTCGGACCGTGGGATCCCACGCCAGCTCGCATTTGGTCCTCGCCTCCCGGGTGCGTGCGCTTCGTGATCCGGCTCTTGGAACCGAGCGGATCGCGTGGGTCAGTGACACCGCCAAGTGCTCGGACATCTGGATGGCGCCGGTCGCTGGAGGCGCGCCCCAGCGGGTCGCATCCCGCCAAGCCAAGAGTGGCCGCTACTGGAACCTCAGCCTCAGCCGCGGCCTGATCCTGACAACGATTTGGAAGCCGGGGGTTGCGGCTACCACCGTTACAGTCCCAGCGCGAGCGGATCGGGGAACGCGCTGCTCCCCGATCACGAAATCACCGCTGCGCCTCGGTCCCCCGCCGCTTCCGAAGATCGCCGGGTAGCCGGGGCACGGAGTGGGCAGCAAGGCCGCGGCTCGCACCGCCAAACCCACTCAGGGCGTTGGCGGGCTTGGGCTTGTGTCGACCGACACGCTCGCCCCGGACGATCGGAAGGAGGTTATGGTCGCTGCTGCGGGCGGTTACCGGCGCAGGCGGACCGCCACCAGCGTTTGTTCCTGATTCGCGATGACCCAACCGGTCGTTCGGCCGATGGCGAGTTGAAGGGGGTCGAGGGATGTCTGGCCGACGCTCACAGATGGATGAGTGCTCGGACCACCGGCGGCCGGGAGCAGCTGGATACTTGGCACCAGGGCATCCCCGTTGAGCCCCCATACGTCGCTGCCGTCCAACTCCAACGCGGTGAAGTGCCCTCCCCCTGCATCGACCAGGGAACCGTCGAGGCTCACGCGGCGAACGGCGTTGTCGGCGTTCCGTTCCCAGGCGGCCCCTTTCACCGCAATGAGGTCGGAATTGCGCCCAGCGTGTCCTCCAAACGCGCCGATCGTCGGGCTGACGGCCACGACCGCCAAGGTCGAGAGGTCGTGGACGGCGACGGCACCGATGGTGTCACCGTCCGCGGGTTGCTGTTCGTCCGGTGCTGGCTGAAATGACCAGGCCGCATCGGGGCCGAGTGCATAGGCTCCGGCCTGGCGGCCGCGGAGTGGGACAGAACGACCATTGACGACGAACCGCGCCGGCCGCCCTCCCGGCGCGTTGAAACCAAAGTCGATATGGCCGCGGCCACCGGTAAGCCGAGGTCGACCGGACGCGATCGACCCGGAAGTGAGGATCATCGCGTCCTCCTTCGGCACCAACCCCGCCGTGGGAACAACACCGTCCAGCAGCACCGTCGTGTCATACCGCGTGAGCGCGGCACCCGAGGCAACGGCGACCGGGCCCCGGCGGAGGCGCCCAGTCTCCGCGTCCAGAAGGCGTAGCTCACCGCGCCCCGTCTCGGTGGAACTCACAACCCAGAGGTCGTTGCCGATGGCAGCGATGGATGTTGGGGCATATCCGGCGACGACTCTTCGTTGGCCCGTTCGTACGACCCTAATCTGTACCGCCCTCGTGAAGTGACGCGCTCCCTTCGGCCCGTAGGCGACTCGAAGGCGCTCAAGTCCGGCCGTCCCGAACCGCAGCCGGACTGGCCGATTCTGATCCAGGTGCACGGTGGTAAGCGACTGCCAACGCCCAAAGCGGCGATGCTGAACGGTGCCCGTTACCGGCCCGGTGTAGTGGTTGAACTGCACGACCAATTGGGCGAGTGCTCGCACGGGCACCTGTTTCGCGGTTCCCTCCAGACTCAGGCGCGCCGCGCCCGCTCCGTCGTTGCCGGATTTCACCTTCAGGTCGGCGAACTGCAGTGCGGACCCGTCGCGCCGGAGCCCGAGGCGACCTGGCCGGACCCCGCCAACCCAGAGCGCGGTGCCAAGGGCACCTGACGCTGCCGGCGCGGCAAGACGTGTCAAGGCGATCGAGCTGAAGTCAGCCGGTTGCGAGAGGTAACGGATGGAGGTCCATCGCGAGGCACCAGGGAGGAGCGCCGACCAGCCCACGGCACCACTCTGAGCCCCTGTTCCCACGACGACCGCGCCCCCCGGCCCGACCGCAAGGCGGGCCCTGCTGAGTGAGAGGGCCTTAGCGGTCACCCACCGTGCCGATCCCGATGACTGGACGGCGACGCCCGTGGCCTCGCCAGAGTCACCCGTCGACCAGGCGACGGCGACTCGCGATCCGTGTGCAGCGGCCTGCGGAACCACGCCGGTCCCGAGCCGACGAGGGGTAGACCAGACCCCTGACGAGTGCTCGCTGGCGAACACGCCGCGCCCGACCACGTACCAGGCCGCCACAGTGCGTCGATCGCTCGCGAGCACCGGGTACGCCACGTTCCTCCCCCGAGCAGGCGGCTCGGTAAGCGCCCAGCCACGAGGTCCGCGCTCGGCGAAACGAAGTTGCTGGGTACCGGCGACGACGGGCGCCGTCCAGAGAATGGATGCCCGGCCCGCCGCAGAAACCGCAAGTCCCAACCACGCTCTGGCAGGCATTCCCGCAGCGCGCTCCCCGAAACGGGACAAGGTCCAGATCGACGCGCGGGGGGAGCGTTCCCAGACGCCAGCCCGCCCGTCGAGAATGACTCCCGCAACGATGGCGGTGCCATCGTCGGTAACGGCCACCTGAGGGCCTGGGTCGGGGCCGGTGAGATCGACGGAGATCCCCTGCTCGATGAGGCGTTCCGGGCGCCGCCACGCGCCACCGACCGGGCGCCTCACTACCCAGAGGTCATAGTGCGGTCGGGTGTCATATGCTGGGGGACCGCCGGGATGGTAGGTGAGCCAGACCGCGGCGGCGTCGCCCCTGCCGTTCGTGGCGATTCGCAGGGCCAACGGACCCTCGACGAGTTCGCCGCGACGGACGATTTGCTCGCGACTCCAGCTGCCACTCGTTGATCGAGTGGCGCTCCAGAGTCCCTTGCCCGCCCAGACGACAAGATCACCGGCGGCGCTGGCCGTGGCGTCGGACTCCCCCGGGCCGACCGCTCCGATCGCGAGGGTTCCGCTGTTGACGGGCGCGGCGACCGCAAGACCGACGTGGCACATGAAAAGCAGCGGCAACAGCGGCATGACGGAGCCAGGTCATCGCCCGGATCGTAGACCGGTTCAGCGATTTCGGATAGTGAGCACGGCCGACGCTCTGATCAAGGAAGCGGCGGGTCGCGGAGAGTAGACATGCGCCGAGGGTAGTAACGTCGACTTTGACGGGAGGGTCGGCGGTCCGTTGAACCGCGAAGTCCCCGGCGCAAACGGGTGATTCTCGCGAAGGTCCATGGGACCTTCGATCGTGGCAGTCGCGGCGGGCGGAGGAGTCCGTAGCGGGGCCGTCCCTGTTCGCTAAACCCGGCGTTCTCCCCGGTGTGGGGCGCCAACCGCGGCTGGCAACCCGCCGAAACGGCTCCCGGTCGCCCTTCCGGCGCCTACTTCTCGTGGAACTCGGTGTCAATCCACGGCATCATCGCGCGAAGCTTTTTGCCGACGTGCTCGATCTGGTGATCGGCCTGGCGGCGCGCAATCGCGTTGAAGGTCGGGCGACCGACGAGGTTTTCGGTCAGCCACTCCTTCGCGAACTGGCCATTTTGAATCTCGGCCAGAATCTTCTTCATCTCGGCGCGGGTCTCGTCGGTGATGATCCGCGAACCGCGGCTGAGGTCGCCGTACTCGGCCGTGTTTGAGATCGAGTGGCGCATCCCACTGATGCCCTTCTCGTAGATCAAGTCCACGATCAACTTCACCTCGTGAAGGCACTCGAAGTACGCAAGCTCGGGTTGATACCCAGCGTCGACCAGGGTCTCGAAACCAGCACGAATCAGCTCGCTGAGCCCACCGCAGAGAACAACCTGCTCACCGAAGAGGTCCGTCTCGGTCTCCTCCGGGAAGGTCGTCTCGATCACACCCGCGCGGGTGCACCCAATGCCCTTCGCGTAGGCCAGTGCGATGTCTTTCGCCTTGCCACTCGCGTCCTGGTGGACGGCGACGAGGCCCGGCGTTCCAGCGCCCTCGGCGTAGGTGCGTCGCACCAGGTGGCCAGGGCCCTTCGGAGCCGCCATCACGACGTCGACGCCCTTCGGGGGGACGATCTGGCCGAAGTGAATCGAGAAGCCGTGTGCGAAGAGCAGCACGTTGCCGTCCTTCAGCCCGCCCGCAATCTCGTCGCGGTACAGCGTCGCCTGGTGCTCATCGGGCGTCAAAATCATGATGAGATCGGCCTTCGCGGCGGCCTTGTCGGCGGTCATGACGGTCAGGCCCGCGTCCTTCGCCTTCGCGACAGACGTGGAATCGGCCCGGAGGCCAACGATCACCTTGACGCCGGAGTCGCGCAGGTTCAGCGCGTGCGCATGCCCCTGGCTGCCGAAGCCGATTACGGCGACGGTCTTTCCCTTCAGGAGTCCGAGGTCGGCGTCGTCGTCGTAATACATCCAGTGGTCCTTTGTGCGGGTGGCGGTCTTAGGTGGTGCGCGGGCCGCGGCCGAGCGCGACGCCGCCGGTCTTCACAAGCTCAATCAGACCGAACGGCCTGACGAGTTCCTCGAACTGGTCCAGTTCGTTGCTCGTCCCGGTGATCTGAACGATCAGGCTCTCGGCGCTGACATCCAGGATGCGGCCGTTGAAAATCTCCACAAGCTGGATCAGGGCAGGGCGGGTTGTCGTATCGGCGGACACCTTGAAGAGCGCAAGCTCCCGGGCAACCATCCGCTCGGGATCCAGATCGCGGATTCTGATCACGTTCACCAGCTTGTCCAGCTGCTTGGTGATCTGCTCCACAGGGAAGCGCGATGCATCCACCGTGATCGTCATGCGTGATCGCTCGGGGACCTCCGTCGGGCTGACCGCGAGCGAATCGATGTTGTAGCCGCGCCGAGTGAACAGGCCCGAAACGCGCGAAAGCACGCCCGGTTTGTTCTCGACGAGGACAGAAAGTGTGTGTCTCACGGGGCGGCAGCATACCCGGCGGAAGCGGTGGGCTTGACGTCTTCGCTAGCCTCCCGCCTTGTGGAAAGTCGCCTGCTTGTCGTAGAGGACGACCCCCAAGTGGGGTCAATGCTCGTCCGAATGCTCGGATACGAGGGATTTCAGGTCGACTGGGCCCAGGATGGGGCCTCCGCGCTTGAGACCCTCACCCGCCAGCCGCCCGACCTTGTCCTCTTGGATTTGCTGCTCCCAGACATCGACGGCGTCGAGATCTGTAAGCGCATCCGCACGACCTCGGCGGGGCTTCCGATCCTGATGCTGACCGCTCGGGACCAGGAGGACGACAAGGTTCTTGGCCTGGATACCGGCGCCGACGACTACATGGTCAAGCCCTTCTCGACCGCGGAGTTGGTCGCGCGGGTGCGGTCGCTGCTCCGCCGCGCCCGGATGCGACGCGAGACCCCGGAACGGCGCTTTGCGGACCTGACACTGAACGCCGCCAGCCGCGAGGTGTTCCGTGGTCCACGTCTGGTGGAGCTCACCCGCCGCGAGTTCGATCTCCTGGCGATGTTCCTGGACCGGCCGCGGGTTGTCCTGGATCGAGAGGTTCTGCTGACCGAGGCGTGGGGCTACCCCGCCGAGCTCGCCGAGAGCACGAACGTAGTCGATGTTTACGTTGGCTACCTGCGCCGCAAGCTCGAAGAGGGCGGCGAGGCGCGTCTGATTTGGACGGTTCGGGGCACGGGATGGGTGCTCCGAGAGGCCCGCCCCTAAGTGAGGCTCCCGCGCCGGCTGTCAAGCCGTCTCGCGCTCATCACCGCCGCCAGCGTCCTGGCCGCGGTTGGCCTCTTCACGATCCTGGCCTACCTCCAGATCAGACAGGACCAGTACCAGCGGCTTGACGAGCAGCTAACCAAGACCGTTGAAACATTTCGAAACAACCTTGCCGTCTCCGGGACCCCGCCAAAGGGTCTTGGGACCGGTGATTCCGATATCACCACAGTTGCTCCCGTGGTGAACGAGGTGTGGTACGCCGGGCTCAACGGGCAGCCGGGTTTTCAGCGGTCGGGGAGTGTGGAGGGCGTCACCGACACCCGACGGGTCCCGCTCAAAACCATCTCCCCAAGGGGGATTCCGCGCAGCATCGGCCACGAGGGGCACTCCTACCGCGCGATCGAAGTTCATTTCGACGCTCCACCGGGAGGCCTGCGGCGCTTCGGTCGATTCGCGGTGCTGAGTGATGCAGCCGAGGGAACAATTTCGCGGACCAGAAATGTTCTGGGGTTCGGGGCCCTCGCGAGCGCGGCCCTTGCGCTCCTGCTGGTGCTTTTTAGCGCCCGCCGAGGCCTTCGACCGTTGATCGAAGTCCAGGCGGCCGCCGAGCACGTTGCCGAGAGCCAGGACCTCGGCATGCGTATCCGCGAGTCGGGCCCCGGGGAGGTCAAGGGGTTGGCCTCGTCCATGAACCTCATGCTCTCGCGCCTGCAGGACTCGCAGGGACGTTTGGAGGGAGCGCTTGAGGAGCAGCGACGCTTCGCCCAAGACGCATCGCACGAGCTCCGGACGCCCCTCACCGCGATCCGCGGTCACATCGACATCCTGGAGCGCTACGCCCTTCCCGATGGTGAGCGAGAGGCCGTTATCGGCGAGATGGGCGAAGCCGCAGACCGCATGAAGCGTCTGGTCGAAGGACTTCTGGCCCTGGCTCGTACAGAGGGTCGTGGCGGTCCAGGCGAGCGCATCTCACTGGTTGAGACGCTGCGGGAGACCGCGACGCTTGAAGGCGAGGCGCCGCAGCTTGACTCGGCCGAGGAGGACGTCTTCGTCCAAGGCGACCGCGAGCAGTTGCGCGGCATCTTCGTCAACCTGGTCGAAAATGGTCGACGGTACGGCGGAAAGGTTGAGGTCCACCTGCGCCGCGAAGACGACGTCGCCATCATCGAGGTGCGCGACGATGGCCCCGGTATCGCACGCGAGGACCGCGAGCGTGTCTTCGACCGTTTCTACCGGGCCCCCGGCCTACGCTCCACACCCGGCTCTGGTCTGGGTCTCGCAATTGCGCTCCAGGCCACTGAGCGCGCGGGCGGACACCTCAGCCTGATCGACTCTGAGCGCGGTGCCTGCTTTGAGGTGCGCCTCCCAATCGCCCCGGAAGGCGACCCGATCGAGGTTCCCCCGGGGGTTCAGCCGGTCGGTCACCTCGATGACGAGGAGTAGCGCGGCCCCATCGGGTGCCCGCTCCACCGAAGCCCAGGAGCCGATTCAGACCTGACACATTCGCGTTG
>JAYTQG010000024.1:0-5450 GCA_043746815.1 Thermoleophilia bacterium
GGGAGCCCATCCTTGAGCGCCTGGATCTGGGCGATGTAGCCCTTCACGGCCGGGTCCTTCCCGCCAAAGGTCGCGGACACCGACTTCGTCGCAGCGGCCATCGCGCCGATGGCTTCGGGCGTCGCGAAGGCAAACTTCATACCCTCACCACAGAGCGTCGTCACGAGGTTCGTCGCAGGCTTGGTGAAGATCTCAATCGAGAAGCCTGGAACCTTTGTGGCGGCGTCTGTAATCGCCTTCTGCTGGTCGGCAGAGAGCTTGTCAAAGGCGGCCTTGTTCACCACTAGGACCGTTGGGAAGGGCCACAGGTTGACGTTCAAGGTCGTGTACTTGGCCTGCTCGTACAACTTGAGCGACTGAATCAGGCCAAGGTTGGCTTCCGCAGAGTCGACGACGCCGCTCTTCAGCGACGAGTAGATCTCCGTGACCGGCGTCGGAGTGGGTGTTGCGCCAAGCGCGGTGAGGCCAGCTTGCAGCAGCCCGGACTGCACCGACCGGGTCTTTCGACCCTTCCAGTCGGCCAGCGTCACGATCGGCTTTCCCGTGGAAAGGGGTTTGCGAAGGCCACCCTCGTGAATGGCGAGGCCAACCAGGCCGAGTTTGTCAACACCCTTCAGCATGTTCTTTCCGATGTCCCCGGTGATGACCGACTGCTCAAGGTCGTAGCGGTTCATCAGGAACGGCATTTGGAGGGCTTCAAAGTCGTTGACACCCTTGCCATCAAAAACAGCTGCTGAGACGGACGCCATCGGGATGGCCCCGCCCGTCACGTCGCCGAGCAATGGGACGTCGCCGCCCGCGTAGCTCGGAACACCTTCAATCTTCAGCTTTCCGCCGGATGCCGTTGCGACTTCCTTTGCAAAGAAGTCAACCGCTTGTCCGTACGGGTGCTGCTGCGTGGTGACATACCCAAGCCGCAGCGTTGTCGAGTCTGAACTCGCTGGTGTGGAGCTGGAACCACAGGCGGCAAGGCCCGTGAGCGCGCCAACCCCGAGTGCAGCGGCACTCACTACGCGCAACCATCGTTTGATCGGCATCAGTGCTTCCCCCTTGTTGTGGTGGCGATTCTCCGGCAGGTGTGCACCGGACTCCGGGCCGAGCGTAACCAGGTCGATCTGCCCGAGTCGAGCAATCGTTGTGCAGACCGCCAGATACGTTCACGATGTGAAATCTGGCTTGCACTGTACGTCTGCGGCGATTTTGCGCTCGACGGCCGCATCACGGCCGGAGGCGTGCGAGTTCCGTGCGCGAGCGCACGCCGAGTTTCTTGTAGACCCGCGACAGCGTGGCCTCGACGGTGCGGCGACTGACCACCATCCGCGCAGCGATCTCGGGATTGGTGCGCCCCTCCGCGGCCAGGCGGGCCATCTGCTCCTCACTCGACGTCAGTGTGGCGCCCTCGCGTGGACTCCACGAGCGATCGAGTTCCTCGCGCGCCTTCGCCTCCCAAATGCGCGCCCCCGCCGCTTGGAACTGGGTCAGCGCCTCCTCAAGGGCGCGACGCGCCGCGGACCGCTGACGACGCCTGCGCTCAATTTGACCAAGCACGAGATACGACCGGCCGAGCTCGACCGGGAGGCCCTCTGGCTGCAACTCGGCAATCGACATCGCGGCCTCAGCGGCGGCCTCCTCCATTTCGCCGAGAGCCGAATGGAGAAGCGCCCGGCAGCGACGCGAAACGGCGCGCGTCCAGGTGCGCCCGACGGAGATGGATTTCTCCTCATAGGGGTCAAGGAGTGAGCGCGCGCGGACGAGATCACCCCGAGCAATCAGGGCCTCGATCGCGTCAGGGAAGTAGAAGAGGGCGGCGGGATCGGGGAGCTGTTCGACCATGATGTTCGCGAGGCCTGGTTCCAACCAACGTAGGGCGGCCTCGTGGTCGCCGAGGGACAGTTCCATCTTCCCCAAGGCACCAGCAATCCACGCGACGGAGTAACCGACCCCCTTTTCCATTGCGATGCCTATGGCCTCGATACCAGCGGCTCGGGCAGCTTCCACATCGCCGTCGCAGGCGAACAGTGTGACCTGGATCAGGTGCCCTGACACTTGTGCAAAACCGCCACCAAACTCCTCCATGATGCGAGCTACCTCTACGCCTGTACGTCTGGTCAGCGCAAGGTCCCCGTGCCATGACGCCATGGTGGCCAGATGCAAGCCGAGAAATGGGATGTCCCCCATTGCGCCGAGAAGCCGGGAGCGGTCAATCTCTCGCTCCAGATACTCGATGGCCTCCGCTACTTCGCCCGTGTAGCCGATCAGGGTCGCGCGAAGGGGGCCGGGCCGGAGATGGACGGGTACAAAGCGCCGACCATCGTCGAGTTCAACGGAACGGCGAATGGCGTCGTGGTCGACTCCTTCCCCAAACAGCCAGCCGACCGTGGCACGTACGGCGAGGGCCTCAGCGAGCGGCCCTCCCGGGCCTACAGACTCGGCCTTCGCCAGTCCGAGGGAGGCGTGTTGCATGACGGCGCCTGGGTCAAGCCCGGCCTGAAAGTAGGTGAACGAGAGCCCGAGATGGATCGGGGCCGCGCTGGCAGGGTCATCCTCGAAACAGAGAAGCGCCTCCTCGAAGATCGGGATCGCCTCCGGCAGGGTCGCCCCCCAGATGTGGTTCTCACCGAGAAGCCGGAGCGCCCGTCCACGAAGATGACCGGTGAGCCCTGGAAGCACGGCGTTGACGATTCGATCCACCTCGGGCAACACCCCACACCGGAGAAACCTCTCAGCGGCCAAAAGCGCACGATCGACCACGGCCTCCGGTCGATCTGGTGGCGTCGTTTTCCAACTCCGCTCCAGGAGGTTCGCGGCGACATCCAATGCACCGCGTGATTCCGCGGCCTCCGCGGCGAGGTTTAGCGCATCGGCAGCATCAGCATTCGGTCCGTCGACGGAGAGCGCAAGGTGACGAGCTCGCTCCTCAATCTCCGTGCTGCGCTCGGCAAGTCGTGCGTGAACTGCGCGGCGCTCCGCCAGTGAGGCAGCGGAGTACACGGCAGATTGGTAGAGCGGGTGAACAAAGTCCACTTCCCCGTCGGGCGCGACTCGTACAATCCCCGCCTGTTCCGCCGAGACGAGGGACAACGGGTCCAGGGGCGACGAGGTCGGTTTGGCCGTAGAGGCCGCCTCCAGAAGTGCCGCCCGAGTGGCCGCTGAAAGGTCGCCGAGGCGCCTGGCAATCACGTCTTGGATATCGCTTGGTACCGGGAGCGCCTCCCCCTCGGTTGGAGCGCCGTGGGCTTCGATCCCGCGACAGATTTCCAGCGCAGTGAAGGGATTCCCCCTCGCGAGGCCCGCAACGCGATGGGCGAGGCGACCGGTGATCCGACCCTCAAACCGGTCCGCAAGCATTTGGCCCATGTCGATTTCCGGCAGCGGCCCAAGGATCATGCGCTCGACCCGGACTGGGCTGATCGCTCGCTCGGTCGGGCGCGGGCGATTCCCTTCTGTACTGCGGGCCGCGGCCAAAACCGCCACCGGGAGACCCTCAAGGCGCCGGACGGCGTATTCGAGCGCCTGAGCGGAGGAATCGTCGAGCCAGTGGAGATCGTCGATCGCAACCAGCAGTGGCCCGAACCCCGCCTTCGCCCGCAGCATCGTCGCAAGGGCTGCGCAGATGGTTTGCTGTTCCGCCGGAATGTCACCGGGCTCGTCCCAGCGAAGTGCCACGCGCATCGCTCGACGCTGCGGCACCGGAAGGGCGTCCACAGCGCCTTCGTCAACGCCGTCGAGGAGTTCAATCAGGCCCGCATGAGACAGCCGCACCTCCGACTGCGACGGGCGACAGCGGAGGACTCGGAACCCTCGCTCGCGGGCCTCCGTGACGGTGGCGTCGAACAGCGTGGTCTTTCCAATTCCGGGCTCCCCCTCGACAAACAGCGCGCAGGGTCCATCACCGACCCCATCCAACATGCGCGCAGCTGCGCGCAGTTCATCGCTGCGTCCACTGATCACGGTCACTCCGTCGTTGAAGTTCATCCCTAGCGGCAAGACTTCCGTGCGTCAACCCCCGACGAAACCTTCCCTGGGGTTCAACCCGCCACACCCGTTGGCCCACCCGTCCGGGATGGCTATCGCAGGGCGCCGATAATCTGCCGGGCGCATGGGTCGTACCATCTCTCACGAAACGGCCCGCCGACTTGCCATTGCCTCGCAGGGGCTCGCGGGCGAACGTGAGCCCGCGGACGACGAGGGCCTGCGTCGAGCCATCACGCGCCTGGGATGCCTCCAACTCGACCCAACCTCCGCTGTCGCACCGAGCC
Organism: Thermoleophilia bacterium; assembly: GCA_043746815.1. Lineage (GTDB taxonomy): Bacteria > Actinomycetota > Thermoleophilia > Miltoncostaeales > Miltoncostaeaceae > JAYTQG01. The sequence goes on from JAYTQG010000024.1 coordinate 4,260, forward strand.
ATCGGCTGGTGGTGTGGAGTCGCGTCGGCCAACACGAATACAGCGCCCTGGACCTCCTCGCGTATCGCGACCGATGGATGCTCGAGGGTGCCGCCCACGAAGCGTCGTTCGTGCTGGACGACGACGCGGCTATCCACCAGCATTGGTGCCGGGCACGACGACGCGCGCCCCGCCCACGAACCGCAGCGTGGCTACATGACAATCGGGCGTTCGTGCGACGCGTGCTCGCCCAGATCGAACGCCACGGCCCGATCCAAAGTCGGGACATCGACGAGTCTCCGCAGCGCCCGTGGCCGTCCGGCGTCTGGACCAGTGCTCGAAACGTCGCACTGCTTCTGGAGATCCTCCTCGGCCAGGGTCGGGTGATGGTGGGGAGGCGCGAGTCCGGGCAGCGCCTCTGGGACCTCCCCGAGCGCTGCCTGCGACCCGCTGACATCGAACGACCGGGAACGAGGGAGGTCGTTCGCCGCTCGGTCCTGCGTGCGCTCGGGGCGCTGGGAGTCGCCCGCGCCGATCACATCCAGGCGCACTTCACGCGGAGCCGCTACCCCGACCTCGCCGCCGTCCTGGCTGGACTTGTTCGCGCCGGACGGGTGCAGGCGACCGCGGTCGGATCACTGCCGGGGGCGTGGTATGTCGCGACCGAGACGTTGCCGCTTCTTGAGCAGATCGAAGTGGGATGGTGGCAGCCGCGGGCCACCCTGCTCTCACCATTCGACAACCTCCTCTGCGACCGATCCCGGGCGGAGGTCCTCTTCGATTTTCACCACCGTCTAGAGATCTACGTTCCACCCGCGAAGCGTCGCTGGGGCTATTGGGTGATGCCGTTCCTGGACGGCGACCGCCTAGTTGGACGCGTGGACCTTGTCCGGGACCGTCCCAGGGGGGAGTCGATCGTCAACCAGACCTGGTGGGAGCCGGGGTGCGGCGGCCGCACTCATCGACGCGCTCTCGACGAGTCGCTGGGGGAGCTCTCCGGGTTCGTCGGTGCACGGCCGAACCCGGGACTCGCAGCAACTAGCCTGGAACGAGGCCTTCGTCGGTGAGGAGGTTCAGTGCTTCGGCGAGCGTTGTGTCGGGTCCAGGGACGACTGCGTCTGAGGGAACGAACTCGTCCACGGCAAGTGGGCTTCCATGCGCGGCGACCGCATCGGCGAGTGCCTTGGCGTGCGCCTGGTAGCTGGCTTCCAT
>JAYTQG010000025.1:0-2482 GCA_043746815.1 Thermoleophilia bacterium
CGGATGTCCAGGTCAAGCGCTGCGGACAGGCGCTCCAAGGGAACGAGCGGCGTGTTGCCCTCGCCGAGGGTGATGATCGGCGTCGTGGCCGTCACCGGAAGGAACTCGCGGTAGCGCTCGATCAGTCCGATCACAGGTCGCGCGCCACGATCTCGGCGTAGGTCTCGCGGCGAGTCACCACGCGGGCCGTGCCGCCTGCGACGAAGAGCACCGCGGGCCGGGTGACACCATTGTAGTTGGACGCCATCGAGACACCATAGGCGCCCGTGGCTGGCATGCACACGACATCGCCCACCGCTGGAGGCGGAAGGTGTGCCTCACTGACGAGCACATCACCGCTTTCGCAGTGTTTGCCCACAAGACGGACCGTCGCGCTCGGCTCCTCGTCCGCCCGGTTCGCGAGGAGCGGTTCGTAGACGGCCCCATAGAGCATCGGGCGCATCAGGTCACTCATCCCGCCGTCCACCGAGACGTACGTCCTGACGCCGGGGACGTCCTTCATCCCACCGACCCGGTACAGCGTCACGCCCGCCCGGCCGACCATGCTGCGGCCAGGCTCGACCATGAGGCGGGGCATCGGCAGCCCGACGCGACGCCACTCGGTGTCGACGGCCTCGGTGACCGCCTCGCACCAGGTGGTGATCGTCGGCACGGTGTCGGCCTTCGTGTAGGCGATACCTAGGCCGCCTCCCATGTCGAGGGTCTGGACGCCGCCGAGCGGCTTCGCAAAGTCAGCGAGGAGCGCGGCGGCGGCGTGGTACACGGCGAGGTCAAACAGCTGTGAGCCAAGGTGGCAGTGGAGCCCATCAAAGTCGAGGTTCGCCGATGCTCGAACGGCCGCTACGGCCTGGGCCGCGAGACCACCCTCCAGAGAGAAGCCAAACTTAGAGTCGAGCTGGCCCGTGGAGATATACGCATGTGTGGATGGCTTCACCCCGGGGGTGACCCGGATCAGCACTCGCTGGCGGACCCCTCGCACCCCCGCCAGTTGATCGACCAATGCGATCTCGTCGAAGCCGTCCAGGATGATCGTGGCAACACCCGCGGCCAGTGCCTCATCAATTTCGTGCGCCGACTTGTTGTTGCCGTGCAGGTGAATCCGGTCGCCCGGAAATCCAGCGGCAAGGGCGGCGTAGAGCTCACCCCCTGAGGCGACGTCTACCGAGAGTCCTTCCTCGTGCGCCAAACGCAGCATCCCGAGCCCGTAGTAGGCCTTGCTCGCATAGACCACCTCGCCGCCGCCGGGCCACTGCTCGATACCCGCCCGGTACTCGCGGGCGTTCGCCCGAAGGAGCGTCTCGTCAAAGACGGCCAGGGGCGTTCCATGCTCGGCCGCCAACTGCGCCAGGTCGCATCCACCCAGGCAAAGATGGCCGGTCGCAGAGACGGCCGCGGACGTCGGCAGAACCTCAGAAAGTGCCAGCATTCGGCCGGGGAGACTACCAGTGAGCGGCCGCTGGTTCCGCGGCTCGGCGCGCGTGGAACAGGGCGCGCGATGAGTGCGCCAGGCTTCGCTGGCCAGTGGCCATCCCACGTCGTCCGGATCTGGCAGCGGAAAACTGAAAGCGCGTACCCTCGCCAGGTGAGCGACCTGGACATCCTGGACGGCGAGATCACTGGCTGCCGGGCCTGCCCGCGCCTGGTGGCCTGGCGCGAAGTGGTCGCCGTCGAGCGTCGGGCCGCCTACCGGGACGAGACCTACTGGGGCCGTCCGATCACCGGTTTCGGCGATCCGGACGCCTGGTTGATGGTCCTCGGTCTCGCCCCCGCCGCCCATGGTGCGAACCGGACGGGGCGTGTCTTCACCGGCGACCGGAGTGGCGATTTCCTCTTCGCGGCGCTACACCGGGCGGGCCTCGCGAACCAGCCGGAATCAGCCAGCGTGAACGATGGACTGCGGCTCACCGGCTGCCGTGTGACCGCCGCCGTCCGGTGCGCGCCCCCGGGCAACAAACCAACGCCGGACGAGCGCGATCAGTGCCTTGGCTTTCTGCGGCGGGAACTCGCCGCGTGTCCCAGTGTCCGGGTCATTTTGGCGCTCGGTGCCTTCGCATGGGACACGGCACTTCGGACACTTGAGGTCCCGCGCCCCTGGCCCCGTTTCGGCCACGGGGCGAGCGCTCCGGTGGACGAACTGACGCTCGTCGGCTCCTACCACCCCAGCCAGCAAAACACGTTCACGGGTCGCCTCACCCCCGCGATGTTGGACGAGGTGCTCGCCTCCCTGAATCCCGGCCTCCGACGTATCTGACACCGAGATCCCAATAGCCCGAAAGCGGCGTGGCCACCGGGCCGCCCGGAGCGACCGCGAGAGTGACGTATCACGCGTGACACACTCGCGGCACGGCGAACGTGACGATGCGCGAATTGAGGAACCACGGAGCCCAGGTAATCGCGCGCGTCGCTGCGGGTGAGACGCTGACGGTGACACGCGGGGGCGAGCCAGTCGCCGAACTCCGACCGCTCCCCCGACGGCCAACCA
>JAYTQG010000026.1:0-2471 GCA_043746815.1 Thermoleophilia bacterium
AAGGTGCGGGTCGCCGGTGCGGCTGAGTTCGTGGGTGAAGGCGGCTCCGACGAACCCGTCGCCCGGGACGATCCGGTGGCCTCCTGCGCCGCGACGGGCCTGGCATTCGAAACGTTCCAGATAGTTCATCCCGGCTTGGACTCCGGCCTCGTGCGCGGCGAGAACCGCAGCCCGGACTCGTTCGTCGCCGACCGCGTGCAGGACCGAGACACTCTTGGGTGCGGTCCAAGTCAGATCAAAGCCGGCGTTTCGGCGACCTTCCCGGAGTCCGTGGAGGCGCTCGCCGGTGGCCGGATTGTCCCCTCCGAGGAGCTGCTCAAGGTCCCCACGCGACGGTGCCCCCGCCAGGCCAAGAGCTTCGGCGCCCAGTCCAGTCCACTCCCCCGGGGTTCCTCCGCGTTCGGTGTAGTAGTCGTCACGTGCGAACTCCGGGGTCTCGTAGTACCCGGGGTTCTTCGCTGCTCGAATGGTCAGCATCGGCCCGCCACCGGTGAGCGGCTGGTCGGTACTCGTACCTGGTACGTGCTTGGTGACACTCTTTCACTGTGACGTGTCTGCACTAATAGTGCAACTGCGCCAAGGTCCAGCTCTTCCGGTGAATCTGAAAGTTATCCACAGGCTGAATCGGGCCGTTTTCGGGGTTGTCCGCTGACGGAGTCGGTGGACAACCGTTGCTCGGAGGTCGTTCGTGGATCGGACTCGGTTCGTCGAGTCCGATCCATTGGTGGGGTGGCCTTGGACTTGCTCGGCGGTCACTGGTTTTCGTGTGGCTCCGGTTTTCCGTCCGGTAGGGCGGAACACCGGAGGCGTCGGGTGCGTGGGTCGCCGTCACCAGTGGTGCTCTCGTCCGGGCGTTGACCGGCTGCTATTGACTTCGGGTGGCCGGGGGCCGATCATTGGATGTGTCGGGCGCGTTCTGCGCCCGGAAGTGGGGCTCGGGTTGACCGCCGGAATTGACGGGACCCCGGGCCTCTGCGCATTTTAGGCCCTGACGACTTTGATCTGGATGCGGCCTCCGGGCTGTTGGAGGCGTTCGAGGTAGCCGGTGCCGCTGGTGGCGAGGCTTGCTCCGGTGGCTGACGCGAGTGCGTCGGCGATCCAGAGCAGAGGTTCGTCGTGGGGCCAGGCGAACCGGTACGCGAGTCCTGGTGGCGCGGTCTTTGATCGTTGGGCGTTTGCGATGGTGCGCCGGTCGCGGCGGTCGTTGTGGTCTTGACGGCTTTCGATGACGAGTTCTTCGAGGTCGGTGTCGAGGAGTTCCCAGAGCAGGCGTTGTAGGCAGAGCGCGCGGGCGCGTTCGAGCTTTGCGGGTTCGACGGGTTCTTGGACGCTGATGATGGCGTCAAGGTCCAGTCGCGTGAGGTGATCGAGCATGCGCTGGCGCATCGCCTCGGATTCGTCTCGCCAGTGGAAACGTTGTTGGCGGCCTCGCAGCAGCGCCCGCACGTCCTGGCGCATGTGGTCGCTATCGCTTGGCGCGATGATCGCGGCGGCGATGACGTAGATGCCGTTCGCGCCCGCTCGGATTGACTCGTCGACAAATCCGATCAACCGGTGCTCCGGGAGCTGCGTTTCTCAGGCCGCTCGACCAAGAAACCACGGATGTCGAAGGCCGTCACCGGGGAAGAATCCCAGATCGCGATGAAGTCTCGCCGACGGCCAGCCGCCCTTCGCTCGGATCCGAACTGTGCTGCCGGTTAGGTGGTTTGCGACCTGTGGCGGTTCACCCCCAACGCGCCCGCTCCTACCCTCGGTCTTTCCAGTGGCGTCTCCAGGGGAAGGGTGCGCGTGGGCAGTGAGGGGCTGAGTCGGTCTCGCGAGGATGATGCGTTCCGGTTGGCGTTCACGCGGCTGATCCTGGATCGGTACGGCGACTTCGCGGAGTTGGCCTCAGGTCTTGTTCCGAGGATCGACGCGCATGCGGTCGTGGTTGAGGCGATCAGGATGGTCGACGAGTCCCCGCCCGGCGTGGATCAGACAAGTGGCGACGAGGTGCGGGTTGTGCCCCGTGTTGGTTGGCTGGCCGACTGGGTCATTGAGGCGATCGAGTTCATCGCGGGGAGGCCGAACCGGTACGAGGACGCCCTCGGACGAAAGCGCGCGGTCTGGGAGGAGCAGCACGCCGAGCGTGTCGATCTTCTCGGCCGCTTGGACCGTCTCGGTTCAAGCCGCGAAGCGACGGTCCTGACGCTCCTTGGTTGGCACGAGATGGACGCGGTGGTCGCGCTCGCCGGTCACGGCGACCAGGCGGTCGGAGTGAGCTTGGAGGGCTACCGGGCACTTGCAGGTGACGGCATCCTTGGTTTCGCGAAGGGTTACGACGAGCCGCGGTTGGAGGACCCCGGGTACCGGCTCGGGTACCTGCGTTGGCGCCTGGAGGTGCTGATGCCGCCGCTTGCCTGGGTTGCCACACCAGCGCCGGGTGCGTTCGACGACGGCGGCGTCCAGCCGACTGCGATCGAGGCAAGCGA
>JAYTQG010000027.1:0-2470 GCA_043746815.1 Thermoleophilia bacterium
GCGCTCACGCTCGCCAATGAGGCGTGATTTCTTCTCGGGACCAGCGACGACTCGGAGGATGCCCTCTTCAAGCTCCGGCATTTCGATCCGCGTCTTGCCCTTACGTGCGGCGAGGAGCGCCGCCTCGTTGACCAGGTTCGCGAGATCCGCGCCAGTGAAACCGGGGGTCTGCCCCGCGAGTTCCGACAGCTCGATGTTCGGAGCGATCGGCTTGCCCTTGGTGTGAACGCGCAGAATCTCTTCTCGCCCCGTGCGGTCCGGACGATCCACCACGATTTGGCGGTCGAAGCGGCCGGGCCGGAGCAGCGCCGGGTCAAGAATGTCGGGCCGGTTCGTGGCCGCGATCAAGATGATGTTGTCCTTGGTCTCAAAGCCATCCATCTCCACCAGCAACTGGTTCAGCGTCTGCTCGCGCTCATCGTGCCCACCGCCCATGCCTGCCCCGCGGTGGCGGCCGACGGCGTCGATCTCATCCATAAAGATGATGCAGGGTGCACTCTGCTTCGCCTGCTCGAAGAGGTCGCGTACGCGGCTCGCACCGACACCCACGAACATTTCGACGAAGTCCGATCCGGAGATTGAGAAGAACGGAACGCCAGCCTCACCCGCAACGGCACGCGCAAGGAGCGTTTTTCCGGTTCCGGGGGGACCGAACAGCAACACGCCCTTCGGGATCCGCGCGCCGAGGGCCTGGAATTTCTTGGGGTTTTCCAAGAACTCTTTGATCTCGTGGAGCTCTTCCACGGCCTCGTCGGCGCCCGCCACGTCCTTGAACGTGATCTTCGGGGCGTCGGCGGTCATCCGCTTGGCCTTGCTCTTCCCGAAGCTCATCACCTTCGAGCCACCCGCCTGCATCTGGTTGAACAGCAAGAACCACAGGCCGAAGAACAGCAGGAACGGCAGCAGGCCGAGCAGGTAGCTCCACCATTCACCGCCGCCAAGTTCCGGCGCTCCGGTGGGAATTTCTTTCCTCAGAAGTTCCGTCGTGAGCTTTTCGCCGAAACCGGTTGGTACACCGGTCGTCCCGCGCTTGCCGTCGTTCAAGACGTAGCTGAGGCCCTGCTTTTCGGTGTTGAAGGTGGCCTCTTTGACGCCACCGCTCTCGATTCTGGCGTAGACCTCGCTGAACTTGAGTTTGGTCGACGCGTTTTCGTCCTTGCTCAGAACGCGCGAGGCGATGAAGACCAGGATCACAACGATCAGGATCGGGAAGGCTGCGCTTCGTAGGAAGCGATTCATACGCACGGGAGGTCCCCCGGGGTGGTGCGGACGGATGGACGCCAGGCATCAGCGCGAAGTTTCAGGATAGCAGCGGCCTGGGGCCGCACTGCTGACACCGGTTTAGAGGAGGCGCGTTGTCAGGAGCGAGCGAGCCGCGGACTACCGGTCGGTTTCGCGGGGGTTCGCGCGACCGTGCGTGCGGACCAGAACGCCCCACCAGCCGTCGGTTGGATGTCGGCGACGGCGGCAAGTCGGTCCCACGCGAGCTCTCGCTCGATCTCGCAGATCTCAGCGACCTCGGCCGTTGTCAGCGGATACGGAGCCCAGTCCAGCACCTCGGCAACATCTGTCGGAGCCGCGCGGGCGACGATATCGGGAGCAAGGTTGGCAATCGCAACCTCATACGTACGCACCGGTTGGAAGCCCGGAACGTCGACCGTCACGCCCTCACGGTTGGTCATCAAGTAGCTCGGGCAGGTGTAGCGCCAGATGCCCTCAGGAGTCTGCGCAAGGCGTTCAGGGAGGGCGAGGGCCGCGGGTGAAGGGTCCCGTGCGGCAACCATGTCGGCAACGATATCCGCATCGACCATCGGGTCGGCCATCCACGTGGAGACCTGGGAGGGGTCGAGACCCGACTCCACAACCGCGCGCATAATGACGCTCGGCTGATCGGTCGCCTCACCCTCGGACAGGCCAATCACGCGCAGGCGACGAAGCAGGCTTTGAAGACGGTTTGGAGCATGACGGCGCACAGCGGCCAGCGCACGACAGGCTGGAAGTGTGGAGATCAGCGGAGTGCGCCGTTCGCTGTTGATCGGCATTCCGAAGCGGCGCGCGAGGACGCCGCGGGTCGCGGCCAACGATTCCGGAGTCGCGCCCCGGGCCGAGAACTCGTCAGCGCTGCGCGTCATAACGACGAGGCAGATCTCCCATGACACCGCGTCGCCGTACCGCCAATTGAGGCGTAGCCGTGCGGGCTCTGAGGAGTAATCCCACGGTGAGGCGGGATCCGTGAAGTGTCGGATCGTGAGTTGCGACATCACCAATAACGGTAGCGGGCTCAAACCACACCCGACAGCGTCCGCTGCCGGTGGTCTCCCAGACATCATCGGCGGACGGCCGTCCAGCTTGACCTTCGGGGCGACTCGTTCCGCCCGCAATCGCCGCGGGCGGACGAGAACCGCGCGACCAAGTGGTCTGGCGCCGAAATACCGATGCAGTTCCGACGGCTGCGACACATCGCGATACG
>JAYTQG010000028.1:0-5327 GCA_043746815.1 Thermoleophilia bacterium
GCGATCGTCGAGCGGTTCGGCGCGCAGGTTGATCGTCGAGTCCGTCTTGGGATTCTCGTCGATGGTCCACATGGCGAACTCACGGAAACTCTTGTCCACGACGCCTGGGATCAAGGCGTTGGTGGCATGAATATCGACAACGGTGCCGGAGCGCACCTCTGCGCCAGTCGTGGGGTCGTGGTACGTGGAGCCCTTCGGCTCGACGATCAGCTGGCCGACCAGGCCATGGCCCCAGTTGCGGATGGCGTCCACGTGGTCGTGCCAGAAGACGTTGTCGAGCTTGACGTCCGGGTACCAGATGTACTGCACAAACTCGGTACCCGTCCACTCACCAGCCGGGTGAGCGTTGGCGAGGGGCGCCGTGAGGGTGATCGTGGTGCCAATGACCGTGGCGATCTGGCGAACTTCGATGCCTTCGGTGCCTTCCCCGATGGCGATCCACACGCCGGGACGGAACTTTGCGAGGCCATCGGCCGAGGTCGGTGGCGGTGTCGCGACGCTGAGCGTGTTGCTCCCGGACGCCGCGCTGGACACGAGGGTTGTGTCCTCAAGGCGGTAGGGGCGAACGGCCTGGCCGAACGCGAGGCCGGTGCCAACGCCGTCGGAGGCCTGCACGTCAAACTGGACATGGTGAATGTGGGCATTGGTCATCGAGAAGGGCTGCTCATCATCATCCGGCTGCTCGCTGGTCAGCGTCACGAACCCACAGTCGCCCTCGTTGAGGCGCAGCGCGAGTGGGTCTTTCGGCTTGGTGCCGCTACGGACTGCGTCCTTGTCGGCGGCCAGCGTAAAGAGCTTGCCGAGGTTGTCGTGCGCACCGGCCCTGGTGATCTGAATCCGCAAGTTGATCGAGACGAGGTTGAAGTGCTTGACGGGAGCGCCCGTTGGGCAAATGCCGTCCGGCCGGTTGTCCCAGACGCCGTTGCCCGTGGTGGTGCCGTGCTCGCCGAGCCACGGTGCGCCGGAGTGCCCGTTCGGCGAGAACGGCGCGCGCAGACCGATTTGTGGTCGCAAAAGTGGGTAGGCGGGGCGTCCGTTGACCGGGTTGAACAGGAGCTTCGGGCGATTGCCAACGAGGGTGTCGCCGAGGTAGAGGCCGGGGTGCCCAGCGACGGTACGGGGCTGGCCAGTCGGGTCCCAGGGACGCGAATCGTCTGCTGGCGTGGGGAGGTTTGCCCATGCCGTCGTATATTCCGGCGCGCCGAGATAGCGGGTTGGGTCGGCCGGGTCGGTGCCCCAGTTCCATACGGAGCTGTCCCAGTCGAGGGGCGTCCCCTTCGTTGGGATCTGCGGCTCAATCCAGTTCTTCAGGTCCGTCGCCGTGTGAATTGTTGTGCCGTTGAAGGTCTTACCGACAAGCGCACTCGAATCGACCGGGTTCGGCGGGGATTGGCGGTCGGGAAGCGTGGCGAGGTCGCGTTGGTGGGTGTCGTAGGTGCGCCAGAAGCTCCACATTCCCGCGACGTAGTGCTCCGCAATGTGGCAGTGGTAGAGGAAGTCGCCAGCGGATTGTTGAACGCCGCCCGCGCCGCCCTCGATCTCAAGATCAAAGCCCTCGCCCGGTGCCTGGGACTGCGAGTCAAGCCGGCTGGACTCGGAACCCTGTTGCTTCGGCGATTTGTTGAGACCGGTGTCCTGGTAGTCGAACGTGCGGTCAGCCTTCGGGTTCAGGCGCCAGCGAATACCGCCGCCGTGCAGGTGGTAGACGTGCAGCACCTCGCTGCCCGCGTGGAGGATGCGGATCTTGGTGGGGTCGCCCAGGTAGCTACGCGGCATTGGTGTCGCCGGGTCGCCGAACGTGAACGAGTTGTAGGCGAACGCCTTGCCGCGGTGCTCTGCTGCGAGGCGATTCATGAACGGCTCTGAGCGGTAGTTGATTGCGCGCGAGCCTGGCCGATAAGCGGTGGTGATCGGATCGACGAACGGCAGTTCCAAGCCGTTGGCCTGCGTCAGCCGGTACTTCTCGTCGCCAATCTCATGGAACTGGTTGACGTGCTCGCGGAACGCCTTCTTGGCCTTGGGCACGATGATGGCTTCCCAGCCCCAGCCGGACTCCAGCGACTGGCCGTCAACGTAAGAACTCATCCAGGTGGAGTCTTTTGGCTCGACAACAAACGCGCCGAATAGGCCATGGTTGACAAGGTCACGCAGGCCAACGCCAGGGCGGATGTAGCGGACGCCTTCCATGTCGGGATCGTCGGGCACGTAGTAGCGGTAGGTGTGGCTCATGCCGGGAGTTGTGGCCGACGACGGGTTGCGCCCAAGCTGGTCCCCGCTCGACTCGATGTCGTATGCGAGGCCATCGATGTGGATGCCCGCGGCCCCGGCAGCGAGGCCGTTGGTGAACTGAATCTCGACGCACTCGCCGACGTTGCCGCGGATCGTAAGCGGCTGGATTGGGTCGTCGCGCAGGCCAATCGAGACGTGCTTGCTCGCTTCCTGGATGCGGACTTTCGCCTCCTCGCCGGTGGCGACAAAGTGCGCCCCTTGGCCATCACCCACCGCACGACGGCTGGCGGGATCGCCGTAGCCGGTGAGCACCATCATCTTGCCGAGCGGGTCGTGGTCGCCGAAGCGGTTGAGGGTCATGTCAACGTCGATCGCCTTGACGCGGTAGTCGCGGATCGGTGTTCCATCCGGGCACGCGCTCGACCCAGGGCCCGTGGCGACGGCGAGGGTCGAGAGGGAGAGGCCAATCACGCCAAATGACGCAACGCTGGCGAATCCAAGGCTTGCGACGACGAGGCGGCCGCGACCAGTGCCGCCGGAACCAGCGCGCGAGGCAGGTTGCCAGGGACGCCCCTTGACGAGCATCACCGTGACCATCGCCGCCGCGAGCACCGCCACCGGCATCAGGGTCGTCGCCTGCGCGACGGGCGAGCTCCAGCCAAGACTCGGAATCAGGGTGATTGCGCGAAGCACGCTTCCAGTTGCCGCGACAACGAGGGTCAGTGCGACCGGCGGAACGAGGCCCGTTTCGTCAGGGTCACGCTCGTCGAGCAGTCGGCGGGTCAACCGGATCGCGACCCACACACCGACCGCCAGTACGGGCAGCGTCACCACGGCATCTGCGAGGAACTGTCCGGTCGGCGGCGCCCACCCCCTGGCACCGCTCAGCGCGAGCCAGACGTGGCTGGCCGCCGCGAGGACGAGGGCGTAGAGAATGACGGCGAGCCGGTTGGCACCGGCTCCACCGCGGTTCGTTCGGGACTGGTTGATGAGCACGGTCATCTCGCTGTCTCGTTCCTTGACGTTGATTAGTGGTGGGAGTGCTCAGGCGCGTTCGCGCCAGCAGCTTTGGCGGTGCCGAGGTTCACGCGGTAGGTCGCGTGGGCGGGTGCATCAGCGAACCGAAGTTCCAGATGCTGACCACCACGCGACACCGCGAAGCCGACCACGGTGTCGATGGAGGCGTGCGGAAGGAGGCGCACCGTCCCAACGCTCGCCCGCGACGGATCAATCCGTTTGCCCCCGGAGATCAACTTGACCTGGTCGGCACTGAAGATGACCGGATGGTCCTTCAAATTGGTGATGTTCAGCGTCGCCTGCACGAGCACCGTGCTCGCGGACGTATAGCTCGGGAAATGCGTTGCCCCGCCAATGGCCTTCGGCGGGATCCCTGCGGTCTTGTCAACGATCTCGACCGCGAACACTCCGAAGGACGTGGGGATGTCCTCGTTCAGCGCGTGCGCGTGGGTGGCGTGTTGGCGGGCCGACAACACCCCGACGGTCGGCGTTGCGCCAGACCGTGTGAGGCTCTGCACCGCGAACCCGAACCCGACGAGCGCCCAGCCGGCCATCACTGCGAGGACCACGCTCAGGCGACGGTTTCCTCCCGATGACCGCTCCGGTCGTGCCACGGGGGTCATCACTGACGATGCTGCGCTCATCGGTCCCTCCATGGACTCGAGCTCGGGAATGGACAATCCCGTTAGAGCGATGGTGGGCCCGAAGTCCCCCCAGCGATACCCCCCGAGAGAAGAGACCTTCGGCGCCGGATGGGGAGTTGCGAAACCTCGGATGACCTACGGAGTAGCGGGCGCGATCGTCCGCCGGTCAATCACAACGCCGCGTTCGGTCGTCCCCGAGTAACGCTGGGTCAAGCTAGCGTCAGCCGCCGCCCGCGGCGCTGATGCCGTCGACGGTGTCCAGGACCTTCGGGCCGTCGTTGTGGGAGTGGGTGAAGCCGAGTGCCCGCTCCTTCGCCACGGTCGCCTCGGAACGGAAGGCGATGATGTAGGCACGGCGGTAGTTGTCGGCGGTGCGGTTCCCACCGGAGCCGTGCAGCACCGCCTCGTTGTGAACCGTGATGTCGCCCCGTGTGATCGGAACCGGCACCATCACGTCCTCCGGGTGCAGGTCGGTGACGAGTGTGTGGCTCTTCTCCCGGTCGCCATGCAACGGCCGATGGGGCCGCACCGCCTCGCGGTGGCTGCCCGGCAGGAACTGCATGCACCCGTTGTCGATGGTCGAGTCGTCCACCGCCAGCCAGCAGGTAGCGGTGCGGCGGTCCTCAGTGTCGATCCAGTAGGCCTGGTCCTGGTGCCAGCCGAAGACAGCGTCTTCGCGTCCGGGGCTCTTCGCCAGCAGCTGGTCGAAGTCGATCGTCATCCCCTCGCCGCAGAGCTGGCGAGCGATGGACGCGGCGCGGCGCTCGAAGATGTTGCCTTGCCAGGGGAGGTAGTAGCGACGCGGAACCATGACATTCACAATCGCGTACCCGCTCGCCTCCGTACCGTGGACACCGGTCGTCATGTCGTTGAAGTCCTTGCCCGGCACCTCAATCTCGCGACGGAGAAAGCGGTCGTAGACGTCTTCGATCTCGACGATCTCGTGGGGCGCGAGGACACCGCGCAGGTGCACATAGCCATCGCGTTCGAACGCGGCGACCTCCTCGGGTGTCACGACATATTCATCGCCCCGGCGCCGTCCTGCGCCAGCTTCCGTCGCAAGGTCGCTCATGGGCGCACTCTATCGAGCTAACTGTGCGCCCTCGGCACCTACGGCTGACCCGAGCCAGGTCGCGGACACCGCGGCGGTGCACGCCCGTCAAGTCCGTCGGTGTGCGGGACACCTCGATTGACTTCGTCGGTTCGACCCGTCTGGGCCTACCGTTTGGGTACCTCGACCGCTTCGACGTCGCCAGCGCCGAGGCCGCTGGCCAGTCCATCGACGTGGATCCCCCGGCACCGCAGCCGCGCGAAGATCCACTCGTGGGTAACGACGACAACCGTGCGTACGTCGGCCAGCTCATCAGCGTCGGCGCTGGCGCGGTCTGGATCCTGGATGTGAACCGCCAGACGGTCAGCCGGGTTCCAATTGAGTAG
>JAYTQG010000029.1:0-5315 GCA_043746815.1 Thermoleophilia bacterium
CCAGGGACGGCAGCGCACCCCACCCCGGAATGCGTCCCGCTGCGATCCGAAGGACCGCTTGTGCTTCGCGGAGCACGCCCGGGCGACCGCATCCCGCTCGTCTCGGGCGGTCATGCCGCCGTGAGCCGTGTTCTCGCCGATCGCGGCGTGCCAGCCAGATGGCGGCCCTGGAGTGCAGTCCTCGAACAGTCAGGCAAGGTCGTCTGGGTGCTTGGACAACGAGCGGTTCCCGGTCTCCTCGCTCCGCCGGGGTCCGACGCAATCATCGCGAACCTGCGATCGTTCCCGGCCCATGGGGTACCGCGTCGGAGAAATACTGGTCAGTGAAGCCGAGCTCGGCGTACGGGTGCGCGAGCTTGCCGCCGACATTTCCCGTGACTACGCCGACAAGGACCCGCTGGTCATTGGCGTCCTGAAGGGCGCGATTTTCTTCATCGCCGACCTCGTTCGAGCGCTCTCGATTGACTGCGAAATCGACTTCATGGCGGTTTCGTCGTATGGCTCGCAGACGACCTCTTCCGGAGTCGTTCGCATTCTGAAGGACCTTGATGTCACCATCGTCGGCCGGCACGTGCTCCTCATCGAGGACATCATCGACTCTGGCCTGACGCTCTCCTACTTGCACCGGAACCTGGCCTCTCGCGGCCCCGCGTCCCTCGAGATCTGTGCGCTCGCCGCGAAACCGAACGCCGCCCGCTTCGAGCCCGCCCCGAAGTACGTTGGGGTCCAGCTCCCCGATGAGTTCGTCATCGGCTACGGGCTCGACGTCGACCAGCGCTTCCGAGGACTGCCCTACATCGCGGTGCTCGACCAGTAGACGCTCGTGGTCCGGGCACCTGCCGGACCCATCGAACCACCGGTGATCGTCAGACAGTGGTCCGCGGCCGTCGCGCCCGTGGGGCCGCGCCGCGCCCGCGCACTTCACCGTTCCATAACTTGACATGAAGCGACTTAGGTTTACTATCTCGTCCACAGTCAGTTTTTCTCCCGACCTCGGGCGACACATGGAGGCAACACCCAGATGGCAAAGACGATCGGCATCGACCTCGGGACCACAAACTCGTGCGTCGCCGTTCTGACGGGCGGCGAGCCCGAGGTTCTCCCCAACGCTGAGGGCGGGCGTACAACGCCGTCGGTTGTGGGCTTTGGCAAGAACGGCGACCGGCTTGTTGGGGCAGTCGCACGCCGCCAGGCGGTGACCAACCCCGAGAACACCGTGTTCAGCGTGAAGCGCTTCATGGGACGCAAGTTCTCTGAGGTCGACGAAGAGATGACCATCGTTCCGTATTCGGTCGTTCGCGGCCCGAATGGCGACGCGCGCATCTCCGCCGATGGCAAGGAATACAGCCCGCCCGAGATCAGCGCGATGATCCTGCAGAAGCTGAAGTCCGACGCTGAGGCCTACCTTGGCGAAACGGTCGACTCGGCCGTCATCACGGTTCCGGCGTATTTCAACGACGCGCAGCGTCAGGCCACCAAAGACGCTGGCAAGATCGCTGGCCTCGACGTCAAGCGCATCATCAACGAGCCCACCGCAGCGGCGCTTGCCTACGGGCTTGACAAGGAGACCGACCAGACGATTCTGGTCTTCGACCTCGGCGGCGGGACCTTCGACGTCTCGGTGCTTGAGATCGGCGACGGCGTCTTTGAGGTGAAGTCCACCGCGGGCGATAACCACCTGGGTGGCGACAACTTCGACAAGGCCATCGTCGACTGGATGGTCGCTGAGTTCAAGAAGGCCCATGGCGTGGATCTCTCGCAGGACAAGATGGCCCTGCAGCGTCTCTATGAGGCAGCAGAGAAGGCCAAGATCGAGCTTTCAAGCACAACTCAGACCCAAATCAGTCTGCCCTTCATTACGGCGATTGACGGCAACCCCCAGCACCTGGACCTGTCGCTCACCCGCGCCAGCCTCGAGGAGTTGGCACGTCCGCTGCTTGATCGCCTCGTCGGTCCGACGAAGCAGGCGCTCTCGGATTCCGGCGTCGGCAACAAGATCGACCACGTCGTGATGGTCGGCGGGATGACCCGGATGCCCTCGGTGCAGGATCGCGTGAAGGAACTGACCGGCAAGGACCCCCACAAGGGTGTGAACCCGGACGAGGTTGTCGCGATCGGCGCGGCCGTTCAGGCGGGCGTCCTCTCGGGCGACGTCAAGGACGTCCTCCTGCTGGATGTCACGCCGCTGTCGCTCGGCATCGAGACGAAGGGTGGCGTTTTCAGCAAGCTGATCGAGCGCAACACCACGATTCCGACGCGCAAGAGCGAGGTTTACTCAACTGCCGATGACAATCAGAACCAGGTCGAGATCCACGTCCTGCAGGGCGAGCGCGAGATGGCGAGCAACAACCGCACCCTCGGCAAGTTTCAGCTGCCCGGAATTCCTCCGGCGCCCCGTGGAGTGCCCCAGATTGAGGTCACCTTCGACATTGACGCGAACGGCATTGTGAACGTCTCGGCGAAGGACCTTGGCTCCGGCAACGAGCAGAAGATCGTCATCCAGGCATCAAGTGGTCTGAGCGACGATGAGGTTCAGCGCATGGTGCGCGACGCTGGCGAGCACGCCGAGGACGACCGCCGTCAGCGAGCACTCGCCGACGCGCGAAATCAGGCCGAGGCGCGAGTTCACGAGGGTGAGCGCCAACTGAAGGACAACGGCGACAAGGTCGATGAGGCCACCCGCCGCGACCTCGAAGGCGCACTCGCGGCGGCTAAGACGGCAGCCGAGGGTGAGGACACCGCCGACATTGAGGCAAAGACGGAGTCGCTGACCGAGGTGCTCCACCGGCTTTCCGAGCAGGTCTACCAGCAGGCGGCCCAGGCTCAAGAAGCCCAGGGCGGTGCCGCTGGCGGCGACGAGCATGTCGAGGACGCCGAGTATGAAGTGATTGATGACGACGCGCAGCCCAAGGCTTGAGCACCCCCCAAAAGGAGGAAGGAAACGGATGAACATTGGAACGATTCGCTGGTCCCCCGTCCGCGAGCTGGACGCGCTGACCGAACAAATGACCCGCATGTTTGGTGGCCTCGCCGGGGACGGCGCGGATGCACCGAACTGGACGCCCGCCACGGATGCCTTCGAGACGGTCGATGCCTACGTCGTCCGCACCGAACTGGCAGGGATTGGCGTTGATGACATCGACATCCAACTGGACGACGATGTGCTGACCATCCGCGGACAGCGGGCGCTCATGCCGCCACCAGGCGAGGCCACGAAGGTCCTTCGGGCCGAACGGGGTCAGGGTGCCTTTGCCCGGAGTACCACGCTGCCAGCTGGAGTGCAGGCCGACGCCATCACCGCGCAACTCACGGATGGTGTGCTGGAAGTGTTGGTCCCAAAAGCTCCGGAGGTTCGCCCTCGCAAGATCGCGGTGACGCTGGGTGGAACCGAGGGATGAGCACGGAACCGCCCGTCGAGCCCGAGTTGACGGAGCAGGAGGTCGTCGCCCAGGGGGAGCCGCTTGAGGCTCCTCCCAGCGAGGTCGTGGACGGTCGTGATCCAATCGCCATCGAACGTGACGAGTACCTGGATGCCCTCCAGCGACTGAAGGCCGAGTTTGACAACTACCGCAAGCGCGCCGAGCGCGATCGCGTCGCCCAGGCAAGGGCCGGTGCCCGGGACCTGATCGTCGAGCTTTTGCCGGTCATGGACAACCTTGACCGAGCGATGGCCGCCGCGGAAGGTCGCGACGAGGGCGTCGTGGCCGGCCTCGGAATTGTTCGGGGTCAGCTGGCATCTGTCCTGAGCGCCCGCGGCGTGTCGGAGGTTGAGGCCGTCGAAGGGGGCGCGTTCGACCCCACGTTGCACGACGCAGTCGTCGGGGTTCCGAGCGCAGATCACGAGGAGGGAACGCTCGTCGCGGTCACCGAGAAGGGCTATCACCTCGACGAGGCGGTGCTTCGACCTGCGAAGGTCGCGGTCGCCCAGGCTCCGCCGAGCTAGGCACGCCCGAAATGCCGACGCACTACGAAACCCTTGGGGTCTCGAAGACCGCCACTGAGGCCGAGATTCGGAAGGCCTACCGTCGGTTGGCGCGCAAGTACCACCCGGATGCGAACGGTGGCGACACAACGGCGGAGGAACGCTTCAAGGAAATTTCGCACGCCCATGACGTCCTGTCCGACACGGACAAACGTCGAGACTACGACGCCGAGCAGACCATGTTTCGGGGCGGCCGCCCCGGTGGTCAGGGCGCGGGGGCCGCGGGTGGTTTCGGCGACTTTGGCGACATCTTTGGTCAGATGTTCGGCGGCCGCGGTCGCGGTGGGGCACGCACCGGTGGCCAGACGCAGCGGGTCCAGCGGGGCAGTGACCTTGAAGTCTCCGTCAACATCACATTCGACCAGGCAATGTCGGGCGTCCAGTTGCCAGTCTCGGCCGACGCGCCGCACACCTGCGACGCCTGCTCTGGCTCCGGAAGCACGGCGGGATCGGCTCCTGCGCTCTGCCCCGATTGCAATGGTCGCGGCGTGCGCGGACGAAACCTCGGCGGCTTCGACCTTTCCGAGCCCTGCGTGCGTTGCCACGGAGCCGGGACGATCATTGAAGACCCGTGCACCGTGTGCGGGGGCGATGGCCGGGTACTTGTCCAGCGGCGCTATCAGGTCAAAATTCCTGCGGGGGCGAAGGATGGGACCCGGATCCGGCTGAAAGGCAAGGGAGGGCCAGGACCCCGCGGCGGCGAGTCGGGCGACCTGTACGTCATTACCCGCGTTTCGCCGAGCGGTCTCTACGTTCGCGACGGAGATGACCTCACGATCGACGTCCCGGTGACCTTCGCCGAGGCGACCCTGGGAGCGAAGATCGATATCCCAACGATCGATGGACCCATCAAGCTGAGCGTCCCGGCGGGGAGCGACACCGGAAAGGTACTGCGCCTGCGTGGCAAGGGCGCCCCCCGGCTGTCCGGTGAGGGCCGCGGCGACCTGCGGGCCCGATTGAAGGTCGTGGTGCCCAAAGAACTCACCGCCTCGCAGCGGAAAGCGTTGCAAGCATTCTCCGATATGGACGGCGGCAACCCTCGCGAGGAGTTGTTCAACCGACGATGAACTCCACCCGCCCCGTCTTTGTGATCTCGATCGCTGCCGAGCTTGCCGGCATGCACCCGCAGACGCTGCGTGTCTACGAACGTCGCGGGCTCGTTCATCCCGGACGCACGGCGGGAAACGCCCGCCGCTATTCCGAGGCAGACGTTGCGCTTCTTCGCCGCATCCAAGAGTTGACCGAGGCAGGGCTAAACCTGGCCGGGATCGAGCGGGTCCTGGAGCTTGAGATTCGCCTCGCCGACGCCGAGCGGCGGATTGCCGAGTTGGCC
>JAYTQG010000030.1:0-5300 GCA_043746815.1 Thermoleophilia bacterium
TCCAGAATGGCGAGCTGCCGCGAGGAGCTGACCAACTGGCGTTGCGCGTGCTGCCCCGAAAACCGGACAAGCGCGGCAACCAGGGCAGCGACCGCTTCACGTGATGTCGCCTGACCGTCCACCAGCGACCGCGCGCGCCCTTCGGCCGGGATACGCCGCGCGACGACAATCTCATCCTCATGCTCCACAAGCTCGCGCAGGGCAAGGGCCGGACTGTCGTCGTCAAGGGCGTCCCAGAACCCGGCCGGCAGCGCGATTGTGGCCTCCACCAGGGCGTGCTTGGCACCGGGGCGGACGGCGCTTTGATCGGCCGGTGCACCGGCGAGGAGCGCCAACGCTTGGGCGAGAACCGTCTTCCCGGCGCCGGTCTCCCCCGTAATTGCCGTGAGGCCCGGGCCCGGTTCCAACTCGGCCGCGGCGATCACGACAAGGTCCCGGATCGCGAGCGAGCGGATCATCCGCGGCCGAATTTCTCGCGGTAGCGCCGGAAGAACGAGGCCTCCGGGAAGATCCCGAGGTGGACCTCCGGGCCGCTCATATTGATCGTGATCGTCCGCCCAGGCCCGAGTGAACCGACGCGCTTGCCATCCGACAGGAGGTCGCAATCGCCGACGACGGCGGCATTTGTGATGGTCAGCGTCTCGTCAGGTGAGATCACGAGTGGGCGCGTGTCCAAATGGTGAGCGGCGATGAACGTGAGGACGTAGCAGCGGACCTTCCACGAAACCGTCGGCCCACCAGCGGCCAGGTTGTAGGCGGTCGAGCCGACCGGCGTCGACGCGATCAGACCATCGCCACGAACGTTGGCGACCTGCTCGCCGTCAATCGCATAGGTCAGATCCACAATCCGCGACTCGCCCCCGCGCAGGATCGCGAGGTCGTTGACGGCTTGACCCTTGCCGTCGGCCCAGCTGACATCCAGTGATGGAAGATCGAGTATCCGGTACTCGCCAGCAAACAGGCGCGAGAGGTCACGTTCCATATTGCTCGGCTCGATACTCGCGAGGAAACCGACGCGACCAAAGTTCACGCCAATGACCGGCGCCCCAGAGCCAGCGCACTGGCCCAGGGCACGCAGGATGCTGCCGTCACCGCCAAGGACCAGGATGACGTCCTCCCCGCCCGGTCGCAGCGTGACGTCCGCCGTCGAGGCTCGCCCCTCCAAAATCGGGTGCTTGACCATCTCCTCCGGGGCCGCAAACAACTCGACACCGGCGCTCTCGACCATCGAAAGGAGCGACGGAAGGCCATGCTGGGTGGCCTCCGGAGCCTGATGGGTGATCAGCATGACGCGCTTGGTTGCTTGGCCGACACTCCGCCTCATCGGTGCACTCCACTGTCGACACGACATGCTCGTTCAATTGCCTCAGGAAGATCATCAAGCGGTTCGAGTCCCGAGCCGTCCCTGCCGGCCAGCAGGAACACTTCGCGGTTGCCCTTTGGCCCCGGAAGACCACTGGATGCAACGCCCGCGGGATGCATTCCCGTTGCGGCAAGCGCCGCAGCAACATCGGCAACCGCCGCGATCCGCAGATCGTCGTCACGCACGACGCCACCGGAACCCACTCCCGCGCGGCCAACCTCGAACTGCGGCTTCACCATGATCAGGGCACGCGCACTTGGTGCGATGCACGTCGCAACGGCGGGCCAAATCAGCCGAACCGAGATGAAGCTGACGTCGCAGGTCACGAGGTCGGGCGTGAACGCCAACATCCCCGGGGCGAGGTCACGGGCATTCGTTCGGTCCATGACCCTCACGCGAGGGTCCTGCCGTACATGCCAGGCCAACTGGCCGTAGCCGACGTCAAGGGCGATGACACGGGCGGCGCCGCGCTGCAAGAGACAGTCCGTAAACCCGCCCGTTGACGCACCAAGGTCAAGAACGCTCGCGCCCTCAACGTCAACGTCCAGGGCGTCCAGCGCGTTCGCGAGCTTCGTTCCCGCACGCGACGCGAAGGGTTGTGCGTCGGTCACCGTCAGGTCCGCCGCTTCCGTCACCTGGGCGCCAGCCTTGGACGTCGGCTGCCCGTCGACGCGAACCCACCCGGCGAGCACCGCCGCCTGTGCCCGGGCGCGGGATTCGAAGAGGCCTCGCTCGACGAGTGCAACGTCAAGCCGGGTTTTGGCTGCCATCACGCGATGATACTCGGCCAGTCCCGCGCGCCCGAGCGGCGAGCCGCCGCCGACACGCTCTTGCTACACCGAGGTTCGTGCGCCGAGCGCCGTGATGACCCGCGCTGCAATCTGGTCGGGGACCAAGCCAATCTCAGCGAGAAGAAGTTCGCGCTTGCCGTGGTCGACGAACCGGTCAGGTATGCCGATCCGCAGCACCCTCCCGTGTCCATCAAGGGCCTCAAGGACTGCGCTTCCGAATCCTCCGACGACCGAGTGGTCCTCGATGGTGACGATCAGTTCGTGCTCGGATGCGAGCTTTCGCATCAGATCCCCGTCGATGGGGCGCGCAAACCGGGCGTTCACGACCGTGGGTGCGTGCCCAATGTGTTCGGCGATCAACGGGGCGACGTCGCGCGCGAGCAGCGCGCCATAGCCGTATCCCACGAGCGCGACCCGCTCCCCCTCCGAAAGGACCTCAGCGCGCCCGACGTCGATGCGCCGCGGTAGCGGCTCTGGGACGGCACCGGATCCGGCGCCACGGGGATAGCGAATGGCCACCGGGCCACCCATTGACAGGGCCGTGTGGAGCATGTCCACAAGCTCCGGCTCATCCATGGGAGCCATCAGGGTGAGGCCGGGAATCGAGCGGAGATAGGCGATATCAAAGGCACCGTGGTGCGTCGGGCCGTCGTCGCCGACAAGCCCGGCACGGTCGATCGCGAAGACCACCGAGAGGTCCTGAATTGCGACGTCGTGGACGATCGGGTCGAAGGCCCGCTGCAGAAACGTGGAGTAGATCGCGCAGACCGGCTTCTTCCCAGCGAGTGCGAGGCCGCAGGCGAAGACCACACCGTGCTGCTCGGCGATCCCGACGTCGAAGGTGCGGTCCGGGAAGTGTTTGCGGAAGTGGTCGACGCCGGTGCCCTTCAGCATGGCGGCGGTGATCGCGATCACCCGGTCGTCGCGCTCGGCCTCGGCAACAAGCGCCTTGCCGAAGATCTCCGTGTAGGTCGGCGGGCCGGAACTCGGCCGTGCGGCCTTGCCACTCTCCACGACAAAGGGCGTCACGCCGTGCATCGCCTCGCCATCGGCCTCGGCGGGGGGATAGCCCTTCCCCTTCACGGTCTTCGCGTGGATGAGCACCGGGCGGTCAGCGTCCTGAGCGCGGCGCAGCTCGGCGCGCAGTGCGTCGATGTCGTGCCCGTCAATCGGGCCCATGTAGGCAAAACCAAGCGCTTCAAAGAGGTGCCCAGGAACGAAGATCGCCTTCGTCGCATCCTTCAAGGCGTGACCGAGCCCCTGGACGCCGGGTATCCGCGAAAGGCCGCGTTCCAGTTCCTCCCGCACGCGTGTCAACTTCGGATCGAGGCGAACGCGCTGGAGCAGATGCGTCACCGCCCCAACGTTCTCGGAGATGCTCATCCCGTTGTCGTTCAGGATGACGACAATCGGCGATCCCAGTGCACCGGCCTGATTCAGTCCCTCATAGGCCATACCGCCGGTCAAGGCCCCGTCGCCAATCACGGCCACGACACGCGGGTGCTTGGGCTGGTGGCGTGTGGCCTCCGCAAGACCGACCGCATACGAGATTGAGGTGCTCGCGTGACCGGCACCCATGATGTCGTGCTCGCTCTCCTCACGACGGAGGAAACCACTCATCCCATTGTGCTGGCGCAGCGTCGGAAACTGGCTGAGGCGTCCCGTTAGAAGCTTGTGGCCGTAGGCCTGGTGGCCCACATCCCAGGTGATCATGTCGTTCGGCGAGTCCAGCTCGGCGTGGAGCGCCAACGTCAATTCCACGGTTCCGAGGCTTGATCCGAGATGCCCGCCGGTGACCGAGACGTGGTCCACGAGCGCCCGTCGCATCTCCTCAGCCAGGGACCGAAGTCCGGCGGAGTCCATGTCCCGCAGCGCTCGAGGTGAATCGAGCGACTCCAGGATCGGATAGCTACCCGTCACGAGGCCCATTCTAGTGGTCTGGCTCTGAAATGAGGTGATAGGTCCGGCGAGCGAGACCGAGCGAGACAAGGACGCAGTGTGGCCTGCATATCGGGAATATCCGGGCCACCGAGGACGCCGTATCGCGATGCGTCGCAGCCGCCGGAACTGCACCGGTATTTCGGCGCCAGACCACTAGCCGCCTGCCCGCTGCCGTTCGTCACGACGGACGCACGATGATCGCGATCAGTTCCGCGACCCGGGTGGTCAGGGCGGCGGCCTCCTCTGCAAGCGCTGCGCGCTCGTCTGAGGTGATGTTTCCCGCGATCAGCGCGTCGGCAATCTCGTCCGCGCGGGCCGTCGCCAGGCGAAGTTCATCTGAGGGGTCGCTCACGTGTCCTCCCCTGGGGCCTGCTCGCGGGCGATTTTGCCGAGGACACCGTTGATGAAGCTCGGCGCTTCGGCGGCGCAGTAGCGCTTCGCGAGCGCGACTGCCTCGTTGATCGCAACGGCCACCGGAACACTGGCCTCGGGATGCACAATCTCCCAGGTCGCAACGCGCAAAATTGCCCGCTCGACGGCACCGAGGCGATCGGCCGTCCATCCGTCGGCGGCACCACTCAGGCGCGCGTCCAGCGCCTCGCGTTCCCCGCTGACGCCGTTGACGAGCTGCGACACGTACGGATCGTCGACCGGCTCGCCACCACGCCGCGCATTCTCGCGAACCTCGAAGAGCGTCTGGCCGGTGAGGTCCTGCTGGTAGAGGAGCACTACCGCCGCCCGGCGGGCCGCCCGCCGCCCTGCCGGCTCGCTCACCTCGACAATGAGCGAAGGTCGGCGTGCTCGGTCAGGTAGGTGGTCGAATACCGGCCACTCAGGAACTGGGGCTCGGTCATGATCTCGGCGAGCAGCGGGATTGTCGTCGGCACGCCGGTCACGACGGTCTCGTCCAGCGCGCGCGCCATCCGCTTGACGGCGGAGGGCCGGTCCTTCGCCCAGACGCAGAGCTTGGCCATCAGCGAGTCGTACTGGGGAGGAACAACCGAGCCGGACCGGCAGTGCGTGTCCACGCGAATTCCTGGGCCGCCGGGCATCCGGAACTCCGTCAGACGACCAGCGCCGGGGCGGAAGTCGTGGGCCGGGTCCTCCGCGTTGATCCGGCACTCGATCGCGTGTCCACGCGCCTCGGCACGGCCGGTCTGGGAGAGCAGCTCACCGGCGGCGACCCGGAGTTGCTCGGCGACGAG
>JAYTQG010000031.1:0-5277 GCA_043746815.1 Thermoleophilia bacterium
TGGGCGATCCTGGATTCGAACCAGGGACCTCATCCTTATCAGAGATGCGCTCTAACCGACTGAGCTAATCGCCCTGGATCGGGCGCGAAGGGTAGCAGGATCAGGGGGTGCCGAGCAACCAGTGCGGGTGGTGGACGGCAGCCTATAATCGGTCGCAGGCGGGGAGCTTGAGTCCCGGCGACGCGACCTTTCGGGGGCGGCGGTCCATGCAGGAAATGCTTATTTACGGCGTAAGTTTTGACATGGTTGGCAAACAGCCGATCGTCCTGCTCAAGACGGCGTCTGGAAACCGATTCCTACCAATCTGGATTGGTCATGCAGAGGCCGCCGCGATCCTCGCGAAGCTTCAGGGAACGGAAGCCCCGCGGCCCATGACGCACGACCTGATGAGTGAAATGTTGAGCGAACTCAACACCAGCGTCGCCCGGATCACGGTGACCGAACTTCGCGAGAATACGTTCTACGCGCTGATCACACTGCGCACGATGGGTCCCGATGGCGAGGTGGAGGTCGATTCTCGCCCGAGTGATGCGATTGCAATGGCGGTACGGGCGAATGCCCCCATTTTTGCCGCAGACAAGGTGATCGACGAGAACGGCATTGAGTTTGAGCAGGAGCATGACGACGCTGAGTCGACGGTCGAGCAGTTCAAGCAGTTCCTGGATTCGGTCTCGCCCGAGGACTTCGCCGGTTAGCGAGTCGCGGTTGGCGACGGCGGGCCAAGTGATCGAACGGCCGCGTAGAGCCGTTCCAGACCATCATCGGTCAGTGGTCCAGCGTTCGCCCCCTTCAGATATCCAAGGATCCACTCGTCATCTGTTCCCTCAACGCCGGGTATCCCGTGCGTGCTTCGGTACGCCGCCAGCCGTGCCGCGAGGTGTATCCGGCGGTTCGCCGTTTGGACCAGGGTGACGTCGATGTCGAGGATTGCGTCTCGTAGCTGACGGACGATGGCAGACACCACGGGATCGATTTCGTTCACTGGCCCTACGCTACCAGCGTCTCATTGAAACCGATGCGCGCTACAGTCGTGGCTGGACAAATGTCGAAGGGGCAGCATGGGCTGGCAGGTTTCACCGATTGAGATCGTGATGGTGCTCGTGATCGCGCTGCTCGTATTCGGCCCGGCGCGCCTCCCGGACATGGCCCGGCAAGCTGGGCGGTCGATTCGGGAGTTCAAATCCACGATTGACGGCGCCATTCACGACGAGGAGCCAGTACGGGCCCCGGCGGTGTCGATGGCCCCCCCGGCGTTGGACGATGTCCTTGAGGGTGTCATCGTGACGGGTGACCTCCCCGGATCCGGCGCCAAGGGTTCGTGACCCCTCGGTTGGGCAAGCGGCTTCCCATTCGGAGGGCAACGCCGGACGAGCGGCTCTCCGTCGTGGAGCACCTCACCGAGCTTCGCAACCGCATCATCATCGCGCTTGGCGTGTTGGCGATTGCGTTCGTGGTGGCCTACGTTTTTCGGGAACAACTCCTCAACGTCTTGAAGCGTCCTCTTCCAGAAGACCAGCGAAAGCTGAGTACGTTTTCGCCACACGAAGCGTTTTTCACAACCATCAAGGTGTGCGCTTCAGCGGCGTTGATTGGTGCCTTGCCGGTCTGCCTCTATCAGGCGTACGCGTTCGTTGTCCCGGCGGTCTCTGACCAGCCACGCCGAACCGTCCTGATCGCCGTTGGGTTTGCGTCCGGGCTTTTTCTCGCCGGCGTCGCGTTCGGGTACTTCGTCGTTTTGCCGGTGGCCCTCAAGTTCCTCCTCAGCTTCGGAGGAGACGCGTTTGTCCAGCAAAATCGCGCCAGCGACTATCTGGGTTTCGCCACCGGAATGCTGCTCGCGTCGGGACTACTCTTTGAGATTCCCGTCGGAATGGTCGTGCTTGCTCGCCTTGGTGTGGTGTCACCGGCGCGGTTTAAGTCAAGCCGCCGGTACGCGATCGTCGTGATTGCCGTGCTTGCCGCCCTTTTGCCCGGGGGAGACCCAATCAGCATGCTGCTCTTGATGGTCCCGCAGATGGTCCTCTACGAGTTTGGCATCGTGGTGGCATCGTTTTCCGTGCGGCGGCGGGAAGCATCCGCCTCGGCCGAGCCAACTTCGTCGTCAAGTGCGTAACCGGTGACTGCGAGGAACACATCCTCCAGAGTCCCACCGGCTGTTCCGAGTGTCGACCGGACCAATTCGTCGGGGCTGCCTTCGGCCACGATACGACCGTGGTCCATAATCAAGATTCGGTCGCAGAGTTCCGCGGCTTCCTCCATGTAGTGCGTACTGAGGACGAGCGCAACGCCGCTGGCGCGCAGTTCCCGGAGCAGGCCCCAAAGGAGTTGGCGGGCGCGTGGGTCGAGGCCGGTAGTTGGTTCGTCCAGGAGCACTAGTCGCGGCGTGTTGATGAGTGCCCGAGCGACCTGGAGGCGCCGCTTCATCCCGCCGGATAGCTCGGAGACCTCCGACTTCGCCCGGTCAGCGAGGTCGACGAGAGTGAGAAGTTCATCGGCGCGGGCTTCGGCCCGCTGGCGCGGGATATCGAAGTAGCGGGCGTAGACCACAAGGTTCTCGCGAACTCCGAGCTCAACATCCAAGTTGATCTCCTGGGCGACAACCCCGAGCTGGCGCTTCAATGCACGCGGCTGCGTGTCGGGGTCCATTCCCAAGACGGACAGCTCGCCCGTGTCGCGTCTCGACATACACGACAGCATTCGCATTGTTGTGCTCTTGCCGGCACCGTTTGGCCCAAGGAACCCGACGCACTCTCCAAAGCCCACGGTGAAGCTAGCGCCCTCAACCGCACGGCGGTCCCCGAAGGACTTCGCGAGTCGGACGGCCCGGACTGCGTCGGGTGTTATGTCAGTGACGCGATCGTCCGTTGCAGCCCGTCGTCAAGGCCAATCGTTGGCGCCCAACCAAGGATTTTCTGCGCGAGGGTCGTGTCGGGCTGGCGAACCGTTGGATCGTCCTGAGGGAGGGCCTCATAGACGATCTTCGAGTCGCTGCCCATCGCCGCGATCACGCGCTCTGCCAGCTGCAGGATCGTGTACTCGTCTGGATTGCCGATGTTCACCGGCAAGTGGTAGTCGGACCGAATCAGACCGAGGAGCCCTCGCACAAGGTCGGAAACGAAGCAAAACGACCGGGTCTGGCTTCCATCACCAAACACCGTAATCGGTTTGCCTTCAGCTGCTTGACGCATGAATGTCGGGATCGCGCGGCCATCATGGGGGCGCATCCTGGGGCCGTAGGTATTGAAGATCCGCACGATGTGCGTGTCCACACCCTGCTGACGGTGATACGCCATCGTCAGAGCCTCGGCGTACCGCTTCGCCTCGTCGTACACGCCACGCGGGCCAATGGGGTTGACGTGGCCCCAGTAGCTCTCGGTCTGGGGGTGCTCACGCGGGTCGCCGTACACCTCACTCGTTGAGGCGAGCAGGAACCGAGCCCGATGGCGCTTCGCAAGACCAAGCGCGTTGTGCGTGCCGTACGAGCCGACCTTCAAGGTCTGGAGTGGCAGACGGAGGTAGTCGATTGGGCTCGCGGGTGAAGCAAAATGGAACACCTCGTCAACCTGCTCGTCCAAATCCAGGTGCAGGGTGATGTCGTGTTGGATGAACACGAACTGGTCGCTGCGGATGTGCTCGATATTTTCGAGCGTGCCGGTATCCAGGTTGTCCACGCAGATGACCCGCTGTCCATCCGAGAGCAGTTGCTCACAAATGTGCGATCCCAGAAATCCTGCCCCGCCCGTGACAACAGAAGTACCCATAGCGCGGCAGGCTACCGAACGGGCGCGGGCGTCAGTGGAATGTCTGCGGGCCAGCGATAGATGACGGCGTTGTCGATACGCGCAATTTCAATGAGTCTCGCCATGGGAACCTGTTGCCGAATGTTGCGCTGCACGATTCCCCAGTTGCGGGGCCAGCTCGTCCGACGGACGGAGGGCCCCTCAACGACATAGCCGCCCCGGTAGTCGGCAACTTGCGGCAACGGCCGGAGACTCGCGGCGCGTCTCCGCTCGTCAGCGGTCAGGTACGTGGGTTCCGGCACGCGCGGAACGGGGAGGCGTGAGGTGGCCAGATAGCCCCGAAACTTCGCCCACCACGTGTAGTTCGTGGTGAGTACCGGCCCAGGAGGCAACTCACGCAGGCGGTCGGCGACCCGGTTTGCGAGCAGCACGTCGCTTGGCCGGTGCTCGCGATCCGGCAGGCCGTGCAGGGCCGCGACCGCAATCACGCCGAGGCCAAGTGGGGCGAGAAACGCTGCCCGATGGTCGATCGCGATCGCGATCAGCACCGCGACCGGGATGGCTGCGAGCGTGAGATAGCGCGTTGGCTTGGCCACGTTCACCAGGGTGCCGACTTCAAGGTAGAGCGCTGTCCAGGCCAACCAGACGGTCGGGACGATGGAAGCGGCGGGCCGTTTCCAGGCGAGGAGCCCGGCGCACGCGACGACCAACGGAAGCAGCAGAAAGAAGAGGGATCCGGGGTCGAATGCGTCGCGGCTGATGCGCCAGATGTAGCTGGGGTTGAGGTCCCATGCGGTGATCGGATTTCGCCAGACGGCCGATCCGGCGCTACTCGTCAGTGGCTGCTTGAACGGACCGCCGATTGCAGCAAAGGCCGCCGCGCTGAGGAGCGGGACGGCAATGGCACCGGCCGCCGCTGCAACGAGTGCGCGCCAGCGAATGGGCCAGAGCACAACTGCCAGGACCGGAAACATGACGGGAGCGCTCTCACGCACTGACCATGCACAACCGAGGAGCATGCCTGCAGCCAATGCCCAGCGGATGGCGTGGTCGCCGCGTCGCGCCCGGAGTGCCGCCCAAACCGAGAGTCCAATGAGGGCGGGCATCCATGAATCCGGGCGAAGACGCGTCGCGAACTCCACCTCAAGTGGTGCGGCCGCCATGAGGGCCGAGGCCACCAGACCGACCCTGGGCCCGGCAAGCTCTCGCCCGACCAGGTACGCCGCGAGGACTCCGACCAGCGAGCCGACAAAAGGCCACGCGACTGCGGTGTAGTCGCTCGCACCAAGCAGTCGAAAAAGTGTGGCGACTGGCCACAGTAGAACGATTCTTGTGCCGAACCACTCCCCTGGTCCGGTCGGCAAAAAGCCGTTTGCGAGGTTTCGTGCCACCTGGACGTAGCGGCCGTCGTCGTAGCCAATCCCGAACGTGACACCGCCAAATGCCCAGAGGCGAATTACGATTGCGCCAATCGCAATGGTGAGTGCAGCACCGACGGTTCCGGGGTTACGCCCCCGCAGGATGTGGATCACGGCAC
>JAYTQG010000032.1:0-2406 GCA_043746815.1 Thermoleophilia bacterium
GTCTTCGTGTCCCAGATGAGTTCACTCATTGGGACAATGCTGACAGTCCGCGGGTGGAATTGGGCGGATACTGGGTCCGTCCTAGCCGATCTGGCTGACAAGTCGCCCGATGATGTAGCCGATCGTCGCGCTGATACTCCCGATGAGGAGGACCTGCATCCCCGAGGCGAATACCCGCCCGCGGGCGACCTTGGCCTTTGCGACTCCGACCGCGAAAAGCGCAATCAGTGTGCAGGTGATGCTCACGACGAGGGCCCGCCCGAGTCCGAAGACGAGATAGGGCCAGAGCGGAACGATCGCTGCCACAAGGTACGTCCCGCCGACGACCCAGGCATCGCCCATGGCCGCGCCACCCGCGTCTGGGGAGAGGGCGAGTTCCTTCTCAATCTTGGTGCGTAAGAAGACATTCGGGTTTGTGGCGAGCCCAACCGCCACGCGTTCCGCTTCGCTGCGTTCAAGTCCATCGCGCTCCAAGATCAACGCCAGCTCTGCGATTTCGCGCTCACCGTGCTGTTCCAACTCCTCGCCCTCGTCGCGAATCTCAGCGGCGAAAAGCTCCTCCTCTGCTTGGCTCGCCAAGTAGGACCCCGAGCCCATCGCCACGGCACCGGCAACGGCTTCGGCGAGGCCCGCCACGATGATCAGCGACCGGGCTGGGTGCGCCGCTGCCATGCCGGTGACGACCCCCAGCGGCACAAGCAGGCCATCCTGGGCACCGAGGACGAATTCACGGACCCGCGAGAGACGACCGATTCGCGCGGCCTCGTCAAAAACGTGCTCGTCGACGTGGGCTTGGGCCTCGGCACGGAGCGTCTCCGGAAAGGGTGATCTCAGCGGCTCGGTCACGCCGCGGACCCTACGTGAGCGGGACCGCGCGCCTAAAGGCAGCAATTGCCATGGCATTCATGGTATTTTCCCGATCCGTGCAGTGGCTGTCCGGACGTCACCTGTCATCCTTGGAAGGGATTCGATGAGCGCAGCAGCATCCTGGAAGCAGCGACTGGCCGACGCGATGCCAGCTGATCTCGCCGACGAGATCGACCTGTTCGAGGGCCAGATCGAGCTTCGGCGCCAGGGCAAGATCGAGGACCGCGTCTTTGCGGAAACGCGCCTGCGCCGAGGTGCCTACGGTCAGCGCTACGACAACGGGCAGCGCCACGACGGCGTTGCTGCGCGGCAAATTCCCTTCCCGTCGGACGGCCTCACGAAAGGGCCCGAGACGATCTGGGATGCCCCTGGGATGCTCAGAATCAAGATCCCCTACGGCGGCGTCAGTGCCGAGCAACTTGAGGTGATGGCGGATCTGGCGGAGGAGTACTCGGACGAAATCCTTCACGTCACGACGCGCCAGGACATCCAGCTGCACTTCATCCACATTGACGACTCGCCAACGATCATGCGGCGCCTGGCGTCGGTGGGGATCACGACACGCGAGGCCTGCGGAAACTCCGTCCGCAACGTCACCGCCTGCCCCGTCGCCGGTGTGTGCCGCACCGAACTCTTTGACGTGACGGGCTACGCCGACGCACTGACCCAGTTCCTGCTCGGCCACCCGGACTGTCAGGACTTTGGACGCAAGTTCAAGATCGCGTTCTCCGGCTGTGCCGGTGAGGCCTGTGGCCTCGTCCGGATGCACGACTTTGGCGCCGTGGCTGCCGTTCGCACAGTGGACGGGGTCGAGCAGCGCGGCTTCACGCTCTATGTCGGGGGTGGGCTCGGAACCAGCCCGTACCAGGCCAAGGTCTACGCCGACTTTCTTCCGGCGGCGGAACTGCTGCCGATCGCCCAGGCGATGGCGCGTGTCTTCGCCCAGCACGGCGAGAAGCAGAACCGCAACCGGGCGCGGATCAAGTTCCTCGTCCACAAACTTGGCATCGAGGAGTTCAGCCGCCTGGTCGACGAGGAGCGGGCGATCCTGCCGCACGATGACCGGTGGACCTCCTACCTGCCCGAAATCGGCACCTTCGACGAGTCGCCCGTCAAACAGCCTGTGCCGCTAGGCGCCGTAGATGTCGCTGGCGACTTCGGCCGCTGGCTCTCGACGAACGTCTACCGCCAGCGCCAAGAGGGCTATGCCGTCGCGACGGTCGCCCTTCCGCTTGGTGACATGTCGTCCTGGCAGACGCGCCAGCTGGCCAACATCGCCCGCCGATTCGTCGGCGACACGGTGCGCTTTACCGTCGAGCAAAACGTGGTGCTCCGCTGGGTCAGCGAGGGTGATCTGCCGGACCTCTTCGCCGCACTCGACGCGGTGGGGCTTGGTGAGGCGGGTGCCGGGACGATCCTGGACATCACCTCCTGCCCCGGCACCGACACGTGCAAGCTCGGCATCTCGTCATCTCGCGGCCTCGCCGCGGAGCTTCGCGAGCGGCTTGCGGTGACCGCCTTGACGATGGACGAGGCCGT
>JAYTQG010000033.1:0-2406 GCA_043746815.1 Thermoleophilia bacterium
CGCCGCCGCCCAGCGCGTCCTCTTCGCGCCCGCGATTCACTTCAAGGGCACTGGCTTCCATAACACTGACTATGGGACGAAAAAGCGTCCGCAGAGCGGCGACGCTGGCAACGCAAACAATGGTGGAAGCAGCGACAGTCCCGCGAGCTCCGACTCTACGCCCAGCACGAGTACCGGCTCCGATTCCGGAACGTCGACCAGCGGTGCCGACGCGCCGAAGGTGAAGGAACCAGCTCCCAAGGAAACTGCGGCGAAGACCGCCGAGGCCTAGCGGTCCGGCGCGGAAATACCGATGCAGTTCCGGCGGCTGCGACACGCCCGAAAGGGGATTCGGTGATGGTTGACTACGTTCGAGTTGTGGACTGGGCGGAGTACCACCCGTTCGTTCCGATTCACGGAAAGCCTGCACGGGACGAGACGCCCGCTGAGGCGCGTCCGTCGTTTGCTCAGTTCATGGAGGTCCCCGTCTAGATGGTCCCCTGTCGTTTTCTCCGCTTGGCTCCCGCTTCGGGATGCAGCCGCCGGGGGGTTTAGGCGGTGTCGATGAGGTTGATGAGGTCCTGGACGCGGGTGATTGCCTGGTTGAGGGTGCTGGTGACCTGCTCGGTTTGGGTGAGGCGCGCCCAGATGTTCTCCCTGTCAGACACCAGCGTCAAGTTGGCTTCGAATGTCCGCGAGGCGGGCGGCGAGTTTGGCCTCTACGCCCCGATCGGCCGGCAGGTAGAACCGCTCTCCCGATAACTCAGTCGGGAGGAGCGAGCCACCCAGCACGCCGTCTGGCGCGTCGTGCGGGTATTCGTACCCCTGTCCGTTTCCGAGGTTCACGGCATTCGCGCGACTCGAATCGCGCAGCGCCAGCGGTGGCCGGTGTGCGCCGTGACGCTCCACGTGGGCGAGTGCTGAGTTGATTGCTCCGTAGGAGGCATTCGACTTGGGGGCAAGGGCCATGTAGACGGTCGCTTGCGCGAGGATGATCCGGGCCTCTGGCATCCCGACAAACTGCACTCCCGCCGCCGCTGCGGTCGCCACGGATAGCGCCATCGGGTCCGCGTTTCCGACGTCCTCGGATGCCGCAATTACGATGCGTCGCGCAATGTATTTGGGATCCTCGCCGCCCTGCAGCATCACCGCGAGGTAGTAGATCGCCGCGTCCGGGTCGCTTCCGCGCATCGCCTTGATGAACGCTGAGATGGTGTCGTAGTGGCGGTCGCCTTCTCGGTCGTACACAACGGCGCGCCCACCTCCTGCCTGCCGGACACGCTCCACATCAATCCTTCCGCCGGGCGCCGCAGCCTCTTCCAGCAGGTTCAACGCGAAACGGACATCTCCGCCCGAACGCGCAACGATGGCGGCTCGGGCATCGGCATCCAGCTCGACTCGACCACAAAGGCCGTCGGGATGGGCAACCGCTCGGTCCAGGAGCGTGTCCATCTCCGCAGCGGAAACAGGTTCGAGCGAGAGCACGCGCGCCCGTGACACCAGCGCCGCGTTCACCTCGTAGTACGGGTTCTCGGTGGTCGCGCCGATCAGGGTGACGAGTCCCTCCTCGACGCTAGGAAGGAGGGCGTCCTGCTGTGCCTTGTTGAACCGGTGGATCTCGTCCAGGAACAGCACGGTCCGTGTCCCGGATGTGAGCCGATCCCTTGCCCGGCCGAGGACGCCGCGAACGTCGGCGAGGCCCGCGCTCACCGCGGAGAGTTCCTCGAAGGTCGCGCTGGTCGACCCGGCAACGATGCGGGCGAGCGTCGTTTTCCCGCAGCCCGGCGGGCCGTAGAGGATCAGCGAGGGAATGCGGCCGGTCGAGAGTGCCTGTCGGAGAATCCCGCCTGGGCCGGTCAGGGCCGGCTGGCCCACGATCTCGTCCAAGGTCTGCGGGCGCATCCGGGCGGCCAGGGGACGACCGATCGCCAGTTGATCGTCCACGAGCGAACCAAACAGGTCGCCGGTACTCATCCGCGGATCGTCATCTGGTCTATCGTCGGCCAATGGTTGACCGACCAGTCACCGGGGCTGACCTCGCCGCGCATTTGACGTATTTCGGCCCGCCAGACGCCGACCGGGAGGCCTTCGCGGGGCGTATTCACCCCGATGCCCAGGTGGCCGACATGATGGAACTGGAGCGACGGTGCCCGCCAGCGGCGATCGGCCTCACTCCGGGGGGATACGCCGCGCTCTTTACGCCGCTCTTCGGTGAGTTCGAGTAGGTCACAGCTCGTCGGTCTCAGGCTCGCGAACGCCGATCTCAGGCCCTTCGCGATCCGGCCGCCACCAGTCCGCGAGCGCGCTGACGCGCACGACTCGGACCACCAGGGCAGCCGCGAGGAAGGACGCCGCCCCAGCGAAAATCATTGGTGCAACGCGCGACGACGTTGAGAGGGCGAACCATCCGTCATCGGGACCGCTCAG
>JAYTQG010000034.1:0-5253 GCA_043746815.1 Thermoleophilia bacterium
CCCAGCGCGAATGGGGGTACGTCGCACTCAGCCGCGCCAAACGGGAAACACGCCTCTACGTCGCCGCCCCGGACCTCGAACTTGACGACCTCTCCCCGGCCAACGGTCCCGGCCCCCTTGAGCGACTCACCCGATCCCTTGCGGCCCCCGCGGCTGAACCGCTCGCCCTGCGGCAGCGACGCCAACCACAGATCGAATTGGAGCCTTAAGGTCGGAGGCCCTCCCTTGGCAAGGGTCGCTGTGGACCTTCCACCTCACCGTGCGCGTACAAGAGAGCATGACTCGATGGAAGGGAGCCCGATTGCGACCGGTGGCGATACTGACGGGGAGCGTTGCTCTCTTGGGACTTCCGGTAGGTACGGCGCAAACGCGACCCTTGGCGCGAGGGGCGACGAGCGAGGCGTGTGGTGCGACGTGGTCCGCGGGGCCCCAGTCGCGGTGGCTCGCCGTTGTTCTCAAGAAGGCCGGCGTCGGTGCCGTCACCGCCAACGGGGCTGCTCTCCAAGACGGCGGGCAGAACTACTACTGGACCACGTCGGGTCGCCTTCGGCCGCTTCCGAAGGTCTTTCGGCCCTACCGCCGCTCTCGTGGCGTGGTGGTCTGGACGGATCACCGCGTACGGATGGTCTGGAGGGCGCAAGGCCTCAGTATCTGGGTAGAGCCCGCGTTCGAAGGCAACCGCCTCGACCGGCTCGTCGGGCTCACCTTGGACGTCCGGTACCGAGGCATCCTCGTCTGCGATTACTAGAGCGATTCGGTGACCTGCGAGGCCAGCCCCCGAAATGAAAAAACCCGGCCCACAAGGAGCCGGGTGGTACATACGACGACGATACACGCTCACCCTGAGCGCCAAGGTCTTCCGTGATCTCTGGAACCAAAGAGGGGCACAATGCTCCCATTGCGCCCTATTTAGTCAAGCCCAGCCCATAGAAGAGTAGCAAAGTGCTACTCTTTTGCCATGTCGAGAGCGACGCCGCAACGTGACCTGGCCGGAGTCGCCCTCTCACGGCACGGCCTCATCACCGTTGACGAGGCCGAGCAGCTCGGCGTCGATACCGTCCGGTTGCGCCAGATGGCCCGGCGTGGAGCGTTCGAGCGGATCTCGCGCGGCGTCTACCGACTCACAGGCGCCCCACACTCTCGCTTCACGGCGTACGTGGCCGCGGCCCTTTGGCCCCGCCAAGCCGGAACCAGCGTCGGGGTCATCAGCCACGAGAGCGCCCTCGACCTGCATGAACTGTGCGACGTCAACCCAGGCCGCATCGACATCACCGTCCCTTCCTCCTACCGGCTCGGCCGACGCGACACACCGGCGCTCTACCGCTTCCATCGCCGCGACCTGGCCGACCATGAGCGCACCGACCACAGTGGTGTCCCGGTGGTCACCCCCGTCCGGGCAATCCTCGATGCCATCGAGATCGGGGTACGGGACGGCCTCATCCAACAGGCGATCCAGACGCTCCGACGCCGCGACGAGCTGAACCTTCGCGACGAGACACGAGTCTTTGCGGCCCTGAACGAGCGCCACACGTGACCGAACGCAAGCCAACGCGCTTCCCGAGGCCCGCGCCACCATTCAACGAGGGCGTCCTTGCTCGGTGGATCGACGCCTACGCAAGCACGAAGAGCCTCCCGCCTGAACGCCTGCGCCGCACCCTGGCGTTCGAGCTCCTCACCGCTGCAATGACCCGTGACTCTGACCCGACTCTGGTCATCAAAGGCGGCTTCGCCCTGGAGTTGCGACTCGGACTCAGGGCTCGCGCCACCCAGGACATCGACGCGATGCTTCGCGCAGGTGGATCCGTCGAAGAGATCGACGCGCACGTGCGCGAGCTTCTTGCCCCAACACTCCTCGACGGGGCGATTAGCTTTGAGGTGCGCTCCGCCCGCCCGATCGGCACAACAGGCGCAGTCCGCTTCGATATCCGCGTCAAGTGGAAGCAACGAAGCTTCGCGAAAGTCAAGCTTGAGGTCTCCGACACGGAGGGCTCGGCTGGCGAGGCATGGGACGCCGTCCCCGGTCCCGACATCGCCGCCCAGTTTGCCGTCGATCTCGGCGGCGGCGTCACCGTCCCGTGCCTACCGCTTCGCTACCAGATCGCACAGAAGATCCACGCCGTGACCGACGACCACGAGGCAAACGACCGGTTCCGGGACCTCATCGACCTCCTTCTGCTCGACGACGTCCACGGGCAAAACAACGACCACATCCTCCGCGACACCTGCCTCGAGATCTTCACGCTACGCGACCGGCACGAATGGCCACCCACCGTGACCGGTAGGCCCGGCTGGGAAGCGGGCTACCGGTCACTGGCCGCTGAGATGAAGTTCCCCATCGCGGAAGCCGCCGACGCCGTCGAAGAAGTACGGCGCTTCATCCTCCGAATCGACGGCGGACGGTGAACCCGGTCCCATGAACGCACGGTGGGCGGCGCCATACCATGCGCTCCTCCCAGCGACGCTGGGGTGTCGCCAGGTCCGCGAATCGCAAGGCCTCACCCGCAACCAGCGGGTCCACTGTCCGAAGTCCCTGGTACGTTCGTCGCGTGCCTGATGCCGTGCTCACCGGGGCCTTGGTAGGTGCGGCCGCCGCCATCGTGGGCGGCGCTGGCACGCAACTCCTTGCTCATCACCTACAGCGCAAAACGCGCTGGCAGGAGCCTTTGCGCGACACTGCGAGTCAACTCGCAGCGCAGGCGCGAACCGTCAATACCATCGCGCTACGCCTCACGCATCCAGCTGAGGAGCCACCGACGATCGACGAGCGCCAACTGCTAGAGAGTCCAGCCGAGTAGTTTGTACTCAGCGCGATCTTTCGGGACTAGACAGCTCGGCTGGGCTGCCCCAACTTCTTCGGCTTCCAGCGCGAACTCGGTGCCGCGATTCGTCGCCCATGCACCGCGAGGCTTGAGCCCGTGGCACCCAGTTTCGACCCAGCCAGCACCGCCGAAGGCCAAATGGCAATCACTGACCTGACCCGAAAGCTGATCTGGGGAGCCGCCGGGAACCTCTGCGCAATTTGTCGCTGTCCTTTGACACAACGAGCCGCTGGTGCGGCAAGGCAGACGGTCATGGGTGAGGAATGCCACATCGTCGCGCAGAAACCCGGAGGCGCTCGCGGTCAAAAGGTGATTCCCCGAGGGACCCGCGACGCGCCCGAGAATATCATCCTCCTCTGCCGGAATGATCACCGGCTGGTCGATGATCAGCCGCAGGTCTACACGATTGATTATCTCCGGGAGCTCAAGCGGACACACGAGGAATGGGTCTCCTCGAGACTGAGCGACGGAACCCGGCCTGTAGACCGCCGGTCTTTCCTTCAGCGCGGGCTGGACCATTCGCGAGCACGATGTATCGAGCGGTGGCAGGCCCTCGGCATAGATCACGAACTCGCGGCGAGTCTCGCCGACGATCTCGAACTCGGTCGCGTCTCGGTCGACCTCCTGCCTAAAGGGCCAGTCGTCGTTCTCGTAGGCGACGTGGGCAGCGGCAAGTCCCTGGCCGGCGAACGCTGGTACCAGTCTGCCGTCCGCCTCTCCATCGAGAGCGAAAACGCACCCGAGGCGGTCTGGTTCCGCGCTCGCGACGTCGTAGGAGGTCTCGATGTGGCTCTGCAAGCGCGTCAGAACTCTTTCGGGCCTCTGGAGCATCGGGCTCTGTCCGTTGCAATTGATGGCCTCGACGAGCTCGGACCCGCGGCCGCGGCGGAAGTGCTCGGTGACGCTAGGCGTCTTGCGAACGCCGCTCCTGGGTCCCGCGTGTTCGTTACGACGCGCCTGCTGCCAAACATCGGGAATGCTGATGAACGCCTCACGATGCCTCAGCTGGATCCATCGGAAGCCGAAGCACTGATGGCCAGGGTCAGCGGTCGTGATCATGCAACCCTCTACGGCTGGTCTGCCGCCGTTCGGGAAGCTGCACGTCGACCGCTTTTCGCCATCGCCCTCGCGGAGCTGACGAAGCCGAACGGCACTAGTCGGCCATCGAGCCCAGGCGACGTCATCGACGCTCTCGTTAGGCGGGCGATCGGTGCGTCCTGGACAGACCTCAGGATCCCGCTGATTGCCCTTGCTACGCACTCCTTGTTTTGCGGCGGAGGGCCAGTGCGAGTAGGAGAGGTCGTTCCGGCGCACCGACTGCAGCAACTACTCGGAACACGACTGGTCGTCGAGGACCAGGGTTTCCTGCGATTCCCGTTGATCCTCTTCGCGCAGTGGTTTGCTGCTCAAGGCCTGCTCAGTCAGGACATCGACATTCGCGACGTTCTCGCCGATCCACCGGGGCTGGAAGTCTGGCGCTATCCACTCGCTGTCGCAGTCGCTAGCGGCAGTTCCGATCGGGTGGCCGAGCTGATGGATCTCCTGGCTCGCCAGGCACCCTCATTCGCGTCTCTTGTCGTGACGGAAGCGACGCGCCAATACGGCGGCGGGTCATCGTCGGTAGGAACCTGGCGGCAGGCTGGCGATGAAATTCGGCTTGCGGAGGAGAGCTGGTTGGTCGGACTTGGCTCCCTGGCAGCGCACGTGACGCCCGCCACGGCCTCGGGGCTTCCTTCTCTTGGTATTCGAGTGGCGGCCGGCTGGCTCACGACCACTTGGTACCGGGGGACTGACCCAAAGCCTGACGTCTTCGAGTTGGATGACGATTTCGCAGCCTTCACGTCTACCGATCACTTCCCATCCGTGAGCGCCGAGCCCATCGATGGGCCGGCCTGGGCCTGGCGTTGGACCCACCGGGAGGTTGGAGCAGGAATCGAAGCCTTCATCAAGGAACGTCGGTTGCCGATGCTCGGTTCACCGCTTGAAGCTGAGGCGGTCTGGTTTCTTAGCCTCGACGCGCTGGGGCTCGGCTCCCTGTGGTCAGAGCCCGTCGACGTGCGGAGGCTGATCGATCGTTTGGCGGGAGTCGACGCCGTACAGGCCGGACTCCGGATTGTTCCCGTGGAGGGCCTGGCGACCTGCCTCGATCGCCACACGAACGAACAGGGCATACTGAACCCGCCTTGGCCCGTTCCAGACGGCCCAGGGAACGGATCGGTTTGGGGCGGTTTTAGCGCCGAACGCACCCGACAGCGGGCGGAGCAAATCTACACAGCTGCGCTCGACGCGTACTCGTACTTCTCCGAAAGTCTGTTTCTTCCCTTGTCGCCTCGCCTCCACACCGCGGCCATGCTGCCTGCTGTGGCCCGGGGTCATATCTCGTTCCTCCCAGCGACGGAACTCGGCGGGGCGCCTCTGATCACCCTCTGCCTAG
>JAYTQG010000035.1:0-5245 GCA_043746815.1 Thermoleophilia bacterium
GTGCTCGGATCGAGTGGTTCCGGAAGGTGCTTGAGTGCGCGTTCGTTGGTGAAGTCCTCGGCGAGGGCGCGCCCTTCGCGTCAATCGGCGCTGCCGCACTCGAGGCGATCGCCATGTCGCGTGGGATCGACCTCCGCGACACGGCGGCAGCTGAGCTGGGCCGGACGATGCGTGCGTTGCCAGCGCATTCGGAGGTGCCGGACGCCCTCGCCGCACTCCACTCGGCGGGCCATCGGTTAGTTGCGCTGACCAACAACGCGACCGAGACGGTCGAGGAGCAATTTGCGAACGCCGGAATCCGAGGGTTCTTCGAGCGGGTGCTGAGCGCGGACGCGTCAGGCCACCTCAAACCCCACCGGGCGGTCTATGCGTCCGCCATCGCAACGCTCGACATGGATCCCCACGAGCTTCGGATGGTCGCAGCCCACGACTGGGACGTACGGGGTGCAATGTCCGCCGGAATGCTCGGCGCCAACGTCGCCCGCCCTGGACAGACGTGGAACCCGCGCTACGTACGACCAGACGTTTGGGGTCACGACCTCGCCGACGTCGCCCGCCAACTCATGGAGACCTGACCCGAGGGGTTCCAGGATGAGGTTTGGGGCTCGGCCGGTCTGGGTCTCTGCTGGCGAAGCATTCAGTGCCCGGCTCGCCGTCTCAGCATCGTCAGATCAGGGACGAGATCGGCTAGAGGTGCGAGGTCCCAACCCGCCGAGTGGATCGGGGTAGGAGGCCTCGTAGGCGCAGTGATTCATCAGATTTGGTCCGTGAGCGCAAGAAGCATCGCTATGGATGCGCCTCGACTGACTGTCTGAAGCGGGCCAAATTCATCTTGCTTGATCTCGTATCGCTGCAGCGGCTTGCCTCGCGATGGCTCGGCCCAGTACTCGATTCCCGAAAAGTCGGCCAGGTAGGTCCAGCGCCCGTGGGCAATGGCGTTTCTGAGGAGCCGCCGAGGCCCACTCTCCAAGAAGTGGCAAACCGTCCAGGTTGTTGTCCCTTCGCCAACCGCCTCGCGAACGGGAACGCGGACCGAGTCGCGCAACCAGACGAAGGCGACGTAGAGCTCGGTCATCACCCGGGCGCGGACAACGAAGGGGTCCCGGCGGTTTTGGCGCGCCACTTCTGTCCATTTCTGGAACGCAAGCATCTCCTCGACGTACCGCTCCGGCGGAATAGGCATCGCTCCTCGCAACCGGTTCACGGAGGCGTCGTCGAGGCTTCGGACCTCAGCGTAGATCGTTGACGCCAGCCGATCCCGAACCGATGCATAAATGGTCGGAGCATCCTCGCAGTCCTCGAATACGAGGAGCTGGCCATCAAGGTGGTCGAGCACGAATCGATTCTGGCAGCGGAATTACTCCGCTGTCAGAGTCAAAAAGCATTCCCTCGCTGCCGAGCCATGGGCATCATCGAGCACGGGCCACGCTTCGTTGAGTGTCGCTGTGATCGAGCGCAGTCGCCGAACATCGCCCGGGCGCAGTTGCTCGCGAAGGTCAATCCGATCAGTGCAAACGGCGAGCATCATCGCGACATCGACAAGGTGCCGAATTGGGTTGCTATCCCTGACGGCAGCGGCCGACTTGGCGACGATGGCACCTGCCAGGTCGGGGCAATTGATGATCCCTGTCCCAGCAGCAGTATCAACAAGGACCGGGCTCGATCGGAGCAGCGCGAAGCTCGTACCGGGCGCTTCAAACGTCACCGCCGGACCGACAGTCCTGATATCCGAGCGCGTGCCGGTGTTGTCGGGGGCGAGCAGATCGGTGACGATATCGCCGCGGCTGAAACGGTGTCCCATGCCCCTCGGTAATGAGCGTTCAGAGACCTGAAATCCGATCGCCCCGAGCGCCGCAGCAGCGTCACGAATCGCGCGTTGGCTCGTTCGAATGTCGGCAACGACGTCAGCATCCTTCGTCACTCGGGCGATGGGGCCGTCGAGTCCGGAGTGCTCGGAGACGAGGACGCTAGTCATCAACCCACCGATGAGCTTCCAAGGGCCTGGCATGCACTCCGCGAATTCGAAGACGGCGCGCCAGAGGGCGAGCTGACGCTCAGCAAGCGGACCGACGACGGCGCGGCGCTTAGGCGCGATGGATGAGTTCATCTGCCGCAGACCGACTGCGTGGGTCGTGTGACTCAGAAAGGTCCACCGCGACTACCGCCCGTGGCGCGACCTCGGCGGCAGGGAGGAACGGCCAGTCCGGCCGGGGAATGCGCAGGAGGATCCTGCCGTGCTCGCCGAGCGGAGCGGGTTCGAGGCGAACTTGCCGAACAAGAGCGGGGAAATCAACTTCCCGGACGTATCCCTCGAACTCCCTAGCCGAGTCGAGCAGGCTGCCTCCAAGATCGGACGCCGCGGAAATTCCGGAGCGGACAACTCGATCGTCACTGGCCAGCGCCGCAACTTGTTCGGGACTCCCCCGAAATCGGCGAAGCTCAGCTCGGCCGCTGAGGTCCAATACTCCAATGCCGTCTGCATTGAGTCGAGCCGCACGGTCGCGGGCGCGCTGGCGTTCCACGGGGTTCGATCCCGGCAACCCGGAGACTTCACCGGATACTGCGAACAGCGCAAGCCAGGAACTGCGCGGGCTCAAGGGGCGACCGTTGGGCCGCCGCCGAAGGCGGCTGAGGGCACGCTCGTCGATAGCCCATGCTCGTCCGAGCTGGTAGGCGGCGATCTCGCCACTCGCCGCGGCCTTCCGAACCCACGCTTGGCTCGCCCCGAGCTGGCGAGCCGCTTCTTGGACACTTACGACAGACACGTCGTGAGAATATCAGAACTTCTCTTCGACGCCAAATTTAGATAATTCAACCGGTTTCCTGAGTCGGCACGCGGTCTATGCCACCACCGTCCGGGCGCCCCGCCGAGACCACAGCGCGGCCGCGGCGAGTGTAAGGCCCGCGCTGATGAGGCCGACCAGCCAGTAGCCCGGCCCATCGAAGATTGGCCCCATGACCGCAGCGCCGACGGTCACCCCGATGTAGGACGTACAGCTCATCAGCGCGACGACGCTCCCACGCACCGCATTTGACGTCTGTGTCGCCACGGTGGCCATGCATGTGAGGAAGACCGCTTGGAAGGCACCAAACACCGCGAGTAGAACGCCGAGTGCGATCGGGACCCCCCCGAGGAGCGGGAGGACGGCGAAAATCACCGCCAGGCAACCGAGTGACACAAGAAGCGCCCGTTCTTTGCCGAACCGGTCCAGTACACGGCCGTTGAAGGACGTCTCCGCGACGCCTATCCCGTAGATCAGGATCAGCGAGCTTGCGACGGCGCTTCGGACGTTCAGCTGGTCGCGAATAAAGGTCCCAAGGTAGGTGTAGACGCCGTAGAAAGCGAGCATGTCAAGGAGATTCACGGTCAGGAGGAGCCGCACGCCGGGCACCGCAAGCGCCTCACGAATTCCTGGCCGCTGACCATCGGTATCCGTCACACTCGATTCGCTCGGAATCAGGCGCAGGGCGACAATCGCTGCGATCAACGCGAAGACCGCCATCGCCGCAAGCGCTTCGCGCCAACTTGCTATTTGGCCAATAAATCCGCCGATTGGAACGCCCAGAACGATCGCCGCCGCCCAACCAGCAACGACGCGGCCCATGATCCGCGCCCGGTCCTCGTACGCCACCTCATCCCCCACCCACGCATACGCGGCCGGAAGGAAGAGCCCAGCGCCAAGTCCGCAGAGGGCCCGACCGGCGACCAGAACCGCGAGTGTCGGGGCAACCGCGCAGAGTGCTCCAGCGACGGCGAAGATCGCAAGCCCCAAGAGAATCGTGAGGCGCCGCGAGAGCATGTCGGCGACTCGCCCAGCCGCAGGCGCGGTGATCGCGACAGCAAGGCCGTACACGCTGACCGAGAGCCCGGCGCCCTGAATTCCAGTGTGCAGATCCCGCGCAATGTCCACAAGGAGCGGCGAGATAACCAGGGCCTCTGAACCAACGGCGAAGACGCCGATGAGCAGGGCCGCGGTTGCGCCGGAGATCGTGCGTTGATCGAGTCGGCTGGCCATCTCAGAGCGCGTACGGGCGTCAGGCTGCGACGGTGAGCTCCAAGGTTTCGCCATCGGCTGGAGTCAGCACCCTGCCCGCGAATCCAGCGGCATCAGCGGCATCCCGAAGGACGGTACGGGTGAGGCCGCAATGGTTGATGGCCTCCATATGAACGGCAACAACAACCGCCTCCGGGGCGGCCGCGCAGACCGCCAGGACATCCGGGATGTC
Source organism: Thermoleophilia bacterium (assembly GCA_043746815.1). Lineage (GTDB taxonomy): Bacteria > Actinomycetota > Thermoleophilia > Miltoncostaeales > Miltoncostaeaceae > JAYTQG01. The sequence goes on from JAYTQG010000035.1 coordinate 4,228, forward strand.
CATCGTTATTGGGTCACCGGCGACAAAACGCGCCGCTCCCGCATTCACAACAATCACGTCGGGCTGGTGCTCCGAAAGGGCCGACTCGACCTCAGCACACCACACCGTGTCGCCAGCCAGGTAGACGGTGGGCTCCCCATCTGCCGAAAACACGAAACCCGAAACCTCTCCCATCTCGCGTCCGATTGCACCGGTTCCGTGACGCCCGCCGGTTCGCATGATCCGTATACCCGCCGCGTCAACGCCATTTGGCACGGGGGTTGGGGTGAGGCCACCCGCGGTGAGCTGTCGCACATCGCCGGGCTGGCAGAGCACCGTGGTGCCTCGAAGCAGTTCGATCGCGGGCATGTCGATGTGATCGGGATGAAGGTGGGTGATGAGCACCGCCGAGATCCCGGCGACGACGTCGGTCGCCGCTATCGGCAACTCGACCAGCGGGTTCCGCCGGTCGTTTGCGCTGTCAGGAATAGGCGGTTGGGAGCCAGCCGGTCCGAGAAGGGGGTCGATCAATAGTCGGTGCCCACCAATTTCAATCACAATCGTCGCGTGGCGAATCAGTCGAAGTCGCATCGCGAGATTTTGACACGGCGGCTACGCCTCTGTGTGACGTTGGGACAAGCATTCCGCGAGACCGCAAACCGCTGGCAGGCGTGCCCCGCCAGCGGTTTGCACGGCGGGGGTGCTACCAGCCGAAGCCGCGGACCGCGCCGACGATGTCGGTGTCGGTCGAGGCCTGGCCGATGACGAGCCCCTCTGTGAATGCGGTCACCTTGAAGGCGCCGTTCAATGCGTCGGCGGCACCCTTCGTAAGCTTCAGCGTAACGCCCGAGAGCTGAATGTCTTCGCTCGACTTGACCGCCTGCAGCTTCGAAAGGTCAAGCGAGAACAGCTCAACGCGGCCAACTCGCTTCCCGTTCACACTGACGATCCCGGACAGATCCGGGTTCGAGTCAATCTTGATCGTGAACCGTCGAAGGTCGACGCGTGTTTCACCCTTTGAGAACGTGAGCCCACCCGA
>JAYTQG010000036.1:0-5232 GCA_043746815.1 Thermoleophilia bacterium
TGGCCGTAGGCCTTCGCAACGTCCCGGAGGCGAATCGCGAGACCGCGGGAGCTCGCGTCCATGTCGGCGCTTCCCAGTGGCACCTGGTTAGCTGACACCGAAGTCCTCGGGCTCGAAGATCTGGCGGATCTCGATCTCGGCATCCTCGAGCGTCGGATTTGGGCAGCGCTTCACCCAGTCGATGGCCTCCTCCATGGAGGCAACCTCGAAGATCCAGTAGCCAGCGATCAGGCCGCTGGACAGCGGGAACGGGCCGTCCACAACCGTCCGCGCGGTCTCCGACAGCCGGACGCGCACGCCGCGCGAGCTCGGATGAAGGCCAGCGGCGGCGCGGAGCACCCCCGCCTCAAACAGCTCGTCGTTATAGGCAGCCATCGCGGCCAAAAGCTCCGGGCCGGGCATCGTGCCAGCCTCGGAGTCGGCATCCGCCCTAACGATCACCATCACGCGCACGGCGCTACGCGGTCAGCGCGTGCTCAAGCAGCAGGTCGCCCATCTCACGCGTCCCGATCTCGCCGCCCAGGTCGCGGGTGCGATGCCCGCCGGCGAGCACCTTCTCCACGGCCGATTCGATCCGCTCGGCCGCCTCCGGACACATGATCGAGTAGCGCAGCATCATCGCCGTCGACAGGCACGTGGCGATCGGGTTGGCCCAGCCCTTGCCAGCGATGTCGGGGGCGGAGCCATGAATGGGTTCATACATACCGGGACCAGAGGCCCCGAGGCTGGCGGATGGAAGCATGCCGATGGAGCCGGTGATCATGGCCGCCTCGTCGCTCAGGATGTCGCCGAAGAGGTTCTCGGTGACGATGACATCGAAGTCCGACGGACGGCTGACCAGCTGCATCGCGGCGTTATCCACCAGGAGGTGATCGAGGGTGACATCCGGGTACTCCGCGGACATCTCGACGACGACCTCACGCCAGAGGCGGGAGCTCTCCATCACGTTCGCCTTGTCCACCGAGGTCAGCTTCCCGCGGCGCCCCTGGGCGGCCTGGAAACCCCACTCGGCCACGCGGCGAATCTCGTCGCGCGAGTAGGTACACGTGTCGTACGCGCTGTCGCCGTCACGGCCGCTCTTGCCGAAGTAGATGCCGCCGGTCAGCTCGCGGACAACCAGAAGGTCAGTCCCTGCGATGCGCTCGCGACGAAGGGGGCTGGCGTCGTACAGGGCCTCGAAGGGGCGAATCGGACGCAGGTTCGCGAACAGGCCAAGCCCGGCACGCAGCGCGAGGAGTGCCTGCTCCGGGCGCGGTGCGGTGGGGTCAGTGGTGTCCCACTTCGGGCCCCCGACGGCACCCAGGAGCACCGCGTCGGCGGCGCGACAGGTGTCGAGGACACCATCTGGAAGGGGCGTACCGAACTGGTCGATGGCGGCGCCGCCGACGGTCTCCTCCTGCCAGGCAATCTTCACCCCGTGGGCAGGGAGTACTGCGTCCAGAATGCGACGGGCCTCACCGACGACCTCCGGCCCGATTCCATCCCCCGCCAGCACAACGACACGCGCTTCCCGCATCCCACCGCTCCTTCGCCGATCGACAACCGGCCGAGGACGCTATCAGCCGGGGAGCGCACCAACCTTGGCGCTGCGTACACCCACGCCAGAACCGGGCGGGGTGCCACCGGTCAGGAGGCGTTCGCAGTCGGCGACCGGCAACGGACGGGCGAACAGGAAGCCTTGACCCAAGGGGCAGTCCAGCTCGCGGAGGCGATCCAACTGGGCTTCGGTCTCAATGCCTTCGGCCACGGCCACGAGGTCCAGGCTCTGCGCGAGGCGCAAAATCGCCTTCACCAGCGCAGCACGGTCGCCACCGGTGCCCATGTCCTCCACAAAGGACTGGTCGATCTTCACGATGTCCACCGGCATGCGTTGGAGATAGCTGAGCGACGAATACCCGGTGCCAAAGTCGTCCACGGCGATCCGGAGGCCAAGCGCTTTCAACTCCGCAAGGCGGGCGAGGCCAGCCTCGGCGTCGCGGATAACGACGCTCTCGGTGATCTCGATGACAAGGACCGCGGGATCGAACGAGTGGCGCGCCAGGATCTGTTTGACGTCATCGACGAGGTCGGGGTGCGACAGCTGTCGTGGCGAGAGGTTGACGCTGAGGGTCATCGTGGGCCCAACCACGCCAATGCGCTTCCACTGGGCGAACTGACGGCAGGCGTCGTCGACCACCCAACGCCCCAAGTCCACAATCGAACCGTCCTCCTCGGCCAGCGCAATGAACCGTCCGGGGTTCACACGGCCGCGGGTGGGATGGTTCCAACGGATCAGCGCTTCCAACCCGGAGATATTGCCGGTCTGAAGGTTGATGACCGGTTGGTACTCGATCTCAAGGTTGCCGTCTTCAATTGCCCGGCGCAGATCGCGTTTCAGCTCCATCCGCTGCATGACCTCAAGGTGCATCCCACCCTCGAAGACCTGAACCTGGCCCTTCCCGTGGGCCTTCGCCTCATACATCGCAACGTCGGCATTCCGGAGGATCTCAGTAACGTCGGTGGTCGAGTCCGACAGCGCCACGCCGATACTCGCGTGCACGGGAACCTCGGACGAGCCGACGTTCACGGGCTCCACAAGCGCAGCAATGACGCGCTCCGCGATCTCAACTGCCTCGGTCACACCCGTGACGTCGTAGAGCAGCAAGGCGAACTCATCGCCGCCGAGGCGGGCGGTGACGTCCCCGTCGCGCACGGTGTCGCGAATCCGGTCCGCCACGGTTGACAGCAGTCGGTCCCCGGCGGCGTGGCCAAGGCTGTCGTTGACGGTCTTGAAGTCATCAAGGTCCACGAAGACCACGGCACTTTGGCACTCGCGATCGGCAAGGGCCGTGTGGACACGGTCGCGGAAGAGGGTGCGGTTGGCAAGGCCGGTCAGCGGATCGTGGTTGGCCTGGTGGGAGAGTTCCTGCTCAAGCTCCACCAGTTGCGCCAACGAGCGTTCCAGTCGGCCGTTTTCGAGGACGACGGCGACCTGGTTGGCAATCAGGCGAAACAGGCGCTGATCCTCCTGGTCAAACCCTCCCGCCTGGCCAAGACGGTCGGCCACAATCAAGACGCCGAGGAGGCGACCCTCATCGGTCAGCGGGGTCACCATCGCGTCGGTCAGACCCTCAAGTTCAAGCACCTGGCGGGAGGCGCCCGACGCAAAACGGCCCATCAGCGTCACCGAGTCGACCTGAAGGAACTCACTCCACGGCTCCGCGTTCAGGTCGCGGTCGATCCCGCGCATGACCTCAGTTTCCTCGGATGGTCCGAGGCGCGTGCGGCGCGTCGGGCCGTCGTCGTTACCGGGAAGCAGCAGCTCGGCGATGTCGGCTCGGAAGGTTGTCCGCGAGAGCGCAAGCAGCGACACAAGTGCCTCGTCAAGTTCGGTCGCCTTGTTCAGGATTGCGGACGACTCGTACAGCAGCTCCATGCTGTGGTGCTTCTTGCGCTCCGAGCCGTATGCCCGGTATGACAGGAACAGGACCGTTACCGGAATGACGACCAGGAACAGTGCGGGCGGACGAACGACGATCAGGATCGTGCCGACCAGGCCGAGGCTGGCGTTCGCAGCGGAGGTGACAATGGCGATCCCGATGATGCGGGGCAGGCGCGGAAGGTCCAGCGTCCGTTCGTTGCAAGCGATCGCCGCGAAAACGCCCAGCGCACCGGTCGTCGCGCCGACGATGATCGCCAGGAAGGCCCAGCCCCAGGCGCGTGGGTCGAGCGCGTCACCATTTCCGGCCGCCTCGAAGATCCAGATCGAGAGCGACGTGGTCACCATGAGTAGCGCCAGGTTGAACGCGAGTCGGTACGCCTTTTGGCGCCGGTGAATAACCAACACGGCACCGATACCGAGGACATTGGCGAGCAGCAAATTTTGCGTACTTCCCGCGGAAAACAGGCTTGCAACCACCGCAACTTCACTCAACGAGAATGAGTGTGAATTGCGGGCAAAGTGAACGTGAACGACCATCAACTCCGCGACGGCGAAGCCAATCGCAAGGGCCCAGAGGCTGAACTGTTGGGGGTGCCCACCGCCGGAGGGAAGCGCGCCGCTTGACAGGGGGCCAAGGATGAGGATCGCCGCGATCGTCGCGAGGGCGAGTACCAAGCCCCAGACCAGCCGGTTTCCACGGATCCCGGAGGCTCCAAAGCGCGACGTCAGCGCACCGAAGCGGACGCGTGCTTTCACGCGGACGGCGTTCCTGAGGAAGTGATGGCGAGTGGCGGCACGGACGGTCCTTGGGCCCCTCTTGCGTGTCATTGGTTCGGGAGACTGACTACGAGAGACACAGTTGGTATCGGCCATGACGGACGTGGTCTCTAGTCGCGGGGGTTTGCGGCAAAATAGGTGCGTGACCCCCCGATTGATCTCCGCAACCGTGGCGCTGTCCCTCGCGCTCTCCGGCGTCGCCGGGGCGCACAACGGCGTGCCTGGGTTCAAAACACGCGTCACCCAGATCACCCCGCCCGTCAAGGGAATCGAGATCTCGACCCTTGCAGGCGACGATCAGATCTACCTCTACAACAGGACACGGACCCCGATCACGGTGCTTGGCTACGGCGGCGAGCCGTACCTGATCATCGGCCCGAGGGGTGTTGAGGAGAACCAAAACTCGCCAGCGGTCTACTCGAACAAGGACCGCTACGCGCGCCTCCCGATCCCGAAACGTGCGAGCGTCACGGCAAAACCAGCTTGGAAGCACCTTGGGGATGCCCCCGCGATTGCCTGGCACGACCACCGCGCGCATTGGATGAATCCCAACCAGCTTCCACCGGCCGTGGCGGGCGATCCCACGAAGCCTGCCCATATCCTGGACTGGAAGATCCCGATCCGATTCGGAACCCACCCCGTCACGCTCGTGGGAACGCTGGACTACGCGCCGGTCGGCCTCGCCGCGAAACCGACCAGCTCAACCAGTATCTTCATCCTGCTTGGTGCCACCGCCAGTGCATTCCTGCTGGCGACAATCGCCCTGATGGCAGCCCGTGGTCGGGCGCCGAAATAGAGATGCCGTTCCGACGGCTGCGACACATCGCGATACGGCGTCCTCGGTGGCCCGAATATTCCCGATATGCAGGCAACACTGCGTCCTTGTCTCGCTCGGTCTCGCTCGCCGGAACCACCACCTCATTTCCGTGTCAGGCCACTAGTGTCCCGCGCCGGAAGTTTCTTTACGTTTGCGACGGCTGCGACCGTCGCAATCCATCGTCCTCGGTCTCCCGAATATGGCCAGATATGCAGGA
>JAYTQG010000037.1:0-12185 GCA_043746815.1 Thermoleophilia bacterium
AATACCTCTGGTCCGAAGATATTGGCGAGCGACGCGAGGGCAACCCCGAGTGCCCGCCCCGCGCGGTTCAAGATCGCGACCGCGGACGGATCCCCAGCCTTTGCAAGTTCGCCAAATACCTCCGGAGCGCGGTCCACCCCGCCTGTCAGGGCCCGCGCAATGGCTCCCTGGGGGTCCGTGGCGATTGCGTCGCGGGCGTCACGTTCGAATGCCTGCGCGGACGCAAACCCCTCGATGCACCCGCGATTCGGGCAGTTCGCGCCAGTGCAGCGGGGTCCGTTCATGTCGACGACCAAATGCCCAAGCTCCGCACCAAGCCCTCCGCCACCGCGGACGACCTTGCCGTCCACGATGACCCCACCACCCACCCCCGTGCCAAGGGTCAGCATCACGGAGCTTCCGAGGCCCTTCGCGACGCCGAGACGATGCTCGGCAAGCGCCGCGACGTTCGCGTCGTTGTCGAGGCGCACCGGGCGGCCGAACCGCTGCGAGAGAAGCCGGGCTGGCTCCTCATCCTCCAGCGCAATGTTGACCCCCATCCGCACGCGGCCCGAGGGCTGCTCGATCACGGCAGGCAGTCCGATCCCGATCGCCTGAACCGCAATGGGCGCCTCGGCGATCAATCGCTCGACAAGCGTTCCAATCGCGTCAATCAGGTCCGATCCATCCGCAGGAGTCGCGACACGATGGACCACAAGGAGCGTTCCGTCGGCGGCGACGATACCTGCCTTGACGGTGGTGCCACCGACGTCAACGCCAATTGTCGGGAGCGCGGAATCTGTAGTCGTTCGGACGCTCATGGGCGGTAACTGTAGTCACCACCGAGGTGTCCTTCCCCGTCGCCTCTCAAAACGCGGCCTGCTACCGTCAGCTTGCATGTCAGAGGACAAAACGCCATATCGGCGCTTTCGTTCGCGTGGCCGCAAGGTCGACCCGGAGACGGGACTCGCCGAGCTTGAGCGTCTGAATGCCAGTGCAGAAGCCCCCCCAGAAGCCGCCGCTCCGCGCTGGCCGGAGGAGCCCGCGCGGTCGAAGCCTGCCCCCGAAGAGTTTCGCGCGGCCCCGCGCAAGCGTCGCCTCTGGCGACTGAGGGGCGTTGGTCCACTTGGGCTCGTGTGGCGCGCGACCGTGCTTTTTTCAACGGCATTTGTTGTCTGGGCCGTTCTCGGCTTCTTCGCCCTCTGGCGGGCGGCGGGCGATTCGAATGGAGGAATCACCCCCGCCGCGAGGGCAGCGCTGGCCGATCCTGGTGGAGGCCTCCTCTCGACAACCGAGAACACCCTGATCATCGGGTCAGATGCGCGCCCCGGAGAGACCCGCGCGCGCGCGGACACCATCATGATCATGCGCACCGACCCCGAATCCGGACGCATCAAGTACCTCTCGATTCCCCGCGATTGGCGCGTTTCACTGCCGCGGTTCGGCCACGAGAAGATCAATGCAGCGTTCCAGCTCCTCGGGCAGCGCGGCATTATGCGGGCAGTCACCCGGCAAACCGGCATCCCGATCCACCACCTGATCGTCGTGCGATTCGGTGGGTTGCCAAAAGTGGTCGACGCAGTCGGCGGCGTTGACGTCACGAACGCAACCGTCCTCAACTGCGGCTACTCCGGCGGACGCAAGGTTCATTTTGACCGCGGCCGGATTCACCTGGATGGTCAGCGTGCACTGGAGTTCTCGCGTGTTCGTTACAACTGCGGCGACGATTTTTCGCGTATGGCACGCCAGCAAGCGCTGATCGCTGCCATTCGCGGAAAGCTGCTCTCTCCGATGTCACTTCCCATGGCACCGTGGCGGGGTGCGGCCACGATCCGGGCGATCACAACCGACCTCGGAGCAGTCGACCTCGCCAAGCTCGGCTGGCTCCAGGCGAGCATGAAAAACGACCCGGCGGACCGCCTACGCCTTATCGGCAGCCCGGAAACGATCGGCCGCCAGTCCTACGTGATCATCTCCGGCGACCAGGCGGCGCCGGTTCTCCGGCAGTTCATGGGGCGCGCGTAGCGCGAGGAACCGGGCGGTTTCCCGGGCTACATTTGGATGCGCATCGGGTCCACGGAACGGATGAAGAGCGGGATCAGATCCTCCGGAAGAACTTCCGAGGCGGCGTCGACGACGCGGGCAACGGTGTCGACCCGGGAGGCGCGGGAGCGCTCCTGGATCTCACTCCACCCGGCCTGCTCATCCGGTTTCCCAACGGCGAGATCAACCATCGTCATCGCGATTTTCTCGTCGATGCCGGGATTTGAGAGCTGGCTGTGAGCGTCCACCATGCAAATCAGACGAATCCAGCCTTTGGCGCCATGCTCGCGCGCCTGTTTGGCCCAGTGGGGGGACACGTGGGGCTCGAGCTCGTCAACGACGGCGAGCCACTCGGAGGGAATTTCGGCAGCCACTAGATGCGCGCCAACAGTTCGCGCTTTTTCGCCTGGAACTCGTCCTCGGTGACAAGCCCGTTGTCGCGAAGCTCGCCAAGGGCGCGAATCGCTTCAATCGGTGTCTTGGATGGATCCGTCGCAGGGCCGTCACCCTTTGCGATGAACGGAACCTTCGTTCCAAAGTGCTGAGCCGCTTCGCGGACGAACACCCCGGCCTGGTCGGCGATTTTGCCGAACTCTTGACCGAGTTCGCGCACTGCACGCATGAGATCTTCGTTATTTGCCATGGGTCAAACGGTACCGGTCGAGCGCCTCGCCGGGAAGGGTCTCCCCCTCCCGGCTGGGCGCGAGACGCGTGCTACTTGCGCCGCGACAGCGGGACGAACTTCCGCTCGTCGTATCCGGTGTAGATCTGACGCGGGCGAGCGATCTTCTGCTCTTTGTCGTCCTGCATCTCCGCGTACTGGGCAATCCAACCTGGCATACGGCCAATCGCGAAGAGCACCGTGAACATCTCTGCCGGAATCCCAAGGGCCTCGTAGATGAGACCGGAGTAGAAGTCCACGTTTGGGTAGAGTTTCCGACCGATGAAGAACTCGTCCTCAAGGGCGATCTTCTCAAGCTCAACCGCAATCTTCAGGAGCGGGTTGACGCCGGTGACCGAGAAGACGTCGTCAGCGGCCTGCTTGATGATGCGAGCGCGCGGGTCGTAGTTCTTGTAGACCCGGTGTCCGAAGCCCATCAAGAGCGCCTCGCGCTTCTTGACGCTCTCCACGAAGCTCGGGATGTTCTCGACGCTGCCGATCTGGCGCAGCATGACGAGCACCGCCTCGTTGGCGCCACCGTGGAGCGGACCGTAAAGGGCGCCCGCCCCGGCGGATACCGATGAGTACATGTCGGTCTCTGATGAACCGACTCCGCGCACGGCCGTCGTCGAACAGTTCTGCTCGTGGTCGGCGTGGAGAATGAGGAGCACGTCAAGTGCCTTGGCAAGACGATCGTCCGAGGCGTAGTTCACCGTCGAGTTGGCGAACATCATGTCCAGGAAGTTGCCCGCGTAGGACTTGTTGCGGTCCGGTTGCAGGTACGGGCGGCCCGTCATGTGACGGTAGGCCCAGGCACCGAGGGTTGGCGTCTTGCCGATCAGACGCGTCATTTGACGGTAGCGGACCTCAGGGTCGCCGATTTCCTTCGACTCGGGGTAGAACGTTCCGAGCGCGGCAAGCGCCGACTGCAACATCCCCATGGGGTGCGCGTCGTAGCGAAAGCCTTCCATCAGCGTCTTCGCGTTTTCATGCACAAACGTGTGGCGCATGACGTCGTGCTGCCAGCTGTCCAGTTGCGACTTGGTGGGAAGCTCACCGAAGATCAGCAGGTAGGAGACCTCAAGGAAGGTGCTCTTCTCTGCAAGCTGCTCAATCGGATACCCGCGGTAGCGCAGGATGCCTGCGTCGCCATCGATGTAGGTAACCGAGCTTCGACAGTTGGCCGTGTTCATGAAGGCCGGGTCGTAGGTCATCAGGCCGAAGTCATCGTCCTTGACCTTGATCGCGCGGAGGTCCATCGCCTTGATGGTCTCGTCGGTAATCGCGACCTCGTACGCCTTGCCCGTCCGGTTGTCGGTAATCGTGAGGGTGTCCGGGCCAGCCTTCGGTGCAGCCTTCTTCGTCGCAGCCTTCGTTGTCATTCGGTAGTCCTCGATTCGGGTCCGTAAGCGCGCAGGCTGGCGCCCGCGTCGAGCGATCGGGGTGATTCTACGGAACTGTCGGCCCGTCGCACGGAGATCGGTTCGCTTCGACCGTCGATGAGTAAACGAGGGAGTATCCTCCCGTTTCGTGCCCGTCCCATCAGCGATTCGTGCCGAAGGTCTCGGGAAGCGGTATGGCGCACTCGACGCCCTTGATGGCCTCGAGCTGGACGTCGCACCAGGCGAGCGGATGGGCCTCCTTGGACCGAATGGCGCGGGAAAGACCACCGCGATTCGGTTGATGCTCGGGATGCTCCGGCCCACCAGCGGGCGGGTCGCGATCGCCGGACACGACCTTGCGTCGGACCGGCGGGCCGCTCTCGGCGAGGTAGGTTACCTGCCCGGCGAGCTGGGCTTAATCCGGGAAATCTCAGGTGCGCACCAGCTGAGGGCATTCGCGCGCTTACATCCTCGGCCACCCACGGAACAACGCGCGCTGCTCAACCGCTTCGAACTCAGCCCGGGCGATCTCGCTCGTCCGGTTCGCCAGTACTCGCGAGGGATGAAGCAGAAGCTCGGCCTGGTCGCCGCTCTCCAACACGATCCGCCGGTGATCATTCTGGACGAGCCCACCTCCGGCCTCGACCCCGTGATGCAGGGACGCCTGATCGAACTCCTGGACGAACGCGCGCGCGCCGGACGCACGGTCCTGTTCTCAAGCCATGTACTTGCAGAGGTGGAGGAGCTCTGCGACCGGGTCGCCATGGTCCGGGGCGGGCGTCTCCTCGTCGTCGAGTCGGTCTCGAAACTGCGGAGCGAGCGTGTCCGTAGCGTCGCGGTCAGCTTTCGAACGCCGGTCGATCCCGCTGAGTACGCCGTGCCCGAAATCAGCGCGGTGCACGTCGCGGGGCGTGTCCACCGATTCGCGTTGTCGGGCGACCCGTCCCCGCTGCTTGGTCGGCTTGCGAACCTCCCTGTGGAGGACATCTCCATCGAGACCGCACGTCTTGAGGACGTGTTTCGCGAACGCTACGGCGAGGGCGCGGCATGAACGTGATCTTCGCGCTCACGGTGCGCCGGACGTGGAAACGGATCGTCGTCCTGGCCACCGGATTCCTCCTGTTCGAGCTCGTCGTCGGTCTGTCCTACTCATCCGCTGACCGCGACCTGCTGCGCAAGCTGATTGACGGCCTTCCACCAGCGTTTCGCGCGCTCGTATCTGCGTCCGGGGCCGACATCACCTCACCATCCGGATACCTGGGATCCGGTTATTTCCATCCCGTCGCGCTCACACTGCAGGCAGCAGCGGTGATCTCCCTTGCGGCGGGAGCAGCTCGAGACGTCGAGGACGGTGTCGCCGAGATGATCCTCTCCCGACCACTGGACCGCTGGCGGTGGCTGGGGGCGCAAGGGTGTTGGGTTCTCATCGCGTCGGGCCTCGTGGCCGCCGGGGGCACCATCGGCGGTTTCCTCGCGACCCGTTCATTGGCAGCACTGAGCGATGTGCATATTTCAAGCCTCGTGATCGTTGGCGCAGGAGGCTGGCTGCTCACCGCAACAATCGGGATGTTTGCGCTGCTCATCGCCTCCGCCGTTCGCACCGGTGCCCGTGTGGTGGGTCTTGTAGCCGGGGCGACGCTGGTTGCTTACGCGGTCAACTACCTATCGGTCATCTGGGGCGTCATCCGGCCATTCGGCCGCCTCTCGCCATTTCACTACTACGACCCGACACGCATCCTGGGCAACGGATCGATGCCATGGAGCAGTGTCGCTACTCTTCTGGCTGCGGCCCTTGTGCTTGGGCTGGCCGCGCTCATCTCAGTTCAACGGCGCGAATTTTCACCATGAGTCCTCCACCTATCCGGGCAAGTGACGCCGAACGCGAGGGAGCGGTCGTCATTCTGCGGGATGCATGCGGCGAGGGGCGCCTCACGCTTGAGGAGTTCAGCGACCGGGTGGAGGAGGCCTACACGGCAGCAACGTTGGATGACCTCGCCCGAATCGTCGCCGACCTTCCTGGGGAGCTTCCGGCACGGCCTGTCCCAGAGCGCCCCAAACGGCGTTACGTCATCGGAATTCTGGGATCTGGGGCCCGTCGCGGCCGCTGGCAGCTTGGCGAGTCCACGGTAGTTCTCGCAGTGCTGGGCGGTTGCGAGTTGGACCTGCGCCGGGCAGTCATGGAAGGCCCGACGGCCCGGATCCTCGCGATTGGAAGCCTCGGATCAGTGCGCATCACCGTTCCAGATCACATCGCGGTAACGGTAAGCGGTTCCGGGCTTCTCGGCTCCGTCGAGGAGCGCGTCCACCGCTCGGGGCCGATGGACCGGAACTTGCCGACGGTTCATATCCGGGCGATCGGCGTTCTCGGTTCCGTGGAGATTCGTCGCGCGAAGCCCCGGGCCATTGACCGGCTACGGGGCCGCCTGCGTCGATGACGCGCGACGGCCCCGGTGCAAGGCCTACTTGACGGTGAAGCTGCCCTTCATGGCACTCGCGTGCGGGTCGCACACGTAGGTGTAGGTGCCCTTCTTGAGCGTCAGCGTGACGGTCTTTGTTCCGGTTGCTGGAACCGTCGTCACCTCTTTGTCGACTCCCGGTCCCGTGATGTGGAAGTTGTGGATGTTCGACTTGTCAGCGACGCTGAGCGAGAACTTTCCCGCCTTAAGTGTCTTGACGGCCTTGCCGCCGGACGTCAGTGAGATGGTGAAGCCGGGACCGACGGTGCCCGACAGTTTTCCTGCTGGTGCCGCGAGCGCGCCAGTAGCAACGGCTCCGGCAGCAATTGCGCCGGTGATAATGAGAGCACGGGTCTTCATGTAGGTCTCCTCGTTTGAGAATCGCAGTCCCCGATAGCGTAGCCCTCAGATATTACGCGGGCAGGAACGACCGGCGAACCGCGAATGACAGGGTGACCGGCGCTGCGCTGCTACGCTGGCGCCCGGTCGCCCGAGGGCGATGAGCTGTAACGGCGTACGCGCCGCGTGAATTGCCGCCCACGGGCGGCCCTAACTAGACCCGGAGGAAGTATTTTGGCTGAGCACGCGCTCGCTGTGCTGGTCGATTTCGAGAACATGGCGCGCCCTGGCGCGAAGAGCCGTGGAGATTTCGACATCAACCTGGTGATCGACCGTTTGAATGAGAAGGGCCGCGTGATCGTGAAACGCGCCTATGCCGACTGGAGCCGCTACCGCGAGGCGAAGCACCAACTCCAAAACGCGGGACTCGAACTGATCGAAATGCCGTCCGCCCGTGAGGGCGCGAAAAACCGTGCCGACATCAAGCTGGCCGTGGACGCGATGGAACTGGCCTACAGCCGTGAGCACGTCACGAGCTTCGTGATCGTCTCCGGCGACAGTGATTTCACGCCGCTCGTCGGGAAGCTCCGCGAGTTGAACAAGCGTGTGATCGGCGTCGGCAATCGCGAGTCGACCAGTGACTTGCTGGTCGCGAACTGCGACGAGTTCATCTACTACGAGAACATTTCCGGCGCGAAGACGAGCGCAACGACGGGCCGTCGCGGGGCATCGCCCTCCGGGGCTCCGGACGTGACGTCGCTACTGCAGGACACCCTCACCGCACTTCAGCGCGAAGGCGTCGAATGGCCGCTGGCGAGTGTCGTCAAAGATTCCATGCGGCGCAAGAGCCCCGCGTTTGACGAGCGTGATGCGGGCTTCGGGACCTTTTCCAAACTGCTCGAAGATGCTGCAGCGAAAAGCATCGTCCGCATCGAGACCGACCCACGCAGCGGCACCTACCGTGTCGAGTTGGCGACCAGTACCGCGCAGCTACCCGACATGGGCGCAGCGGCCCCGACCGACGATCGCGGCGAAGCCGACGGCAGCCGCCGTCGACGCCGACGCCGCCCGCGCCCGGGTGAGCAGGAAGCCACCGCAAATGGCCTCGGCGATCTGCCGGATGGCGCTGAGGTCTTCGAGGTTGTCGTTGGCGAGAAGCGCAACCGTGAGGCGGAACTCGACCTCGGTGACCTGCCACCGGTGGGCGAGCCGATCTCCTACGAAGACGTCATTTTGCTGGGAGCCGAGGTGGATTCAGAAGTTCCCGAGCTGATCGAGGCAAGTGATCTGGCCCAGCTTGAGACCGCCGAGCCGTCAACGAAGGGCTCACGTCGCCGTCGACGCCGCTTCTCGGCGGAGCCGGAACCCACCAGCGCGGATCTCGCGTCCCTGGTCGAAGAGGACGCTGAAGCCTCGACCCCTGACGCTGATGTGCCGTTTGAGATCACGCCGATGGGCATCGACGACATCCGGGCTGCCTTTGAAGCCGGAAGGCCAGTGCACTTCACGGTCGAGGGCGTGGAGCACACGGACGCAAGCACGCTCGGCTCTGCGACGGCCGACGGCGATAGTGTCATTCGCTCGTGGACAACGGCCGATGGTACTGCCAAGACCGCAACGAGCAAGACACTTGACGCTGGCGTGAAGTACATCGCTGCCGGACGCAAGGGCGCCTTCCGGGCTGTCAGTGTCTCGGCGGGAGCTCCGGCCGAGGCCGCTGAGACTGCGCCCGCGGTCGAGCCTGCCGTTCCCGAGGCCGATGTAGCCGCTGATCCGGTGCCAGCAACCCCGCGCCGGCGTCGCTCACGTAGTCGGGCCACCGAAACGGCCGAGGAGTCCAGCCCCGTCGTCGACGTCGCGCCGGTCGTCGAGGAAGCATTTGAGGCATCCGGAACGGCAGCCGATAGCGATGCCCCCGCGCGCCCCGCATCGCGCCGACGGGTTCGCCGTCGCAGCACCGCTCCCTCCGAGTAGCCGCATCTCGATTGTTAAGGGGGTCTGACCCGGGTCTGACCCCCTTAACGCTCTGCCGCTAGCCGATCTGGACCGGCGCCTCAGCGATCTGCTCGCCCGAGGGGCGGTCGCGGTATAGCTTGAACGCCCGGATGTCGGGGGCGTCATCGCGCAGCGAAACGATGACGTAGAGCGGGTCGGTGTAAAACGCGAGCTCGACATCAGTCCGCGACGGGTAGGCCGCGGAGCGCGTGTGCGAGTGGTAGATCGCGACGAGGTCCTCACCCGCGTCGTCGATGTCATCCATGAGGCGCATCTGCTCGCGCGGATCCATGACGTACATGAAGGGGCTCCCCTCAGTGTTGGTCGCGCGAAGGACCCGGGAAACCTGATCCCCGTGCCCAGCGAGCAGGCCGCAGCATTCATTGGGCAGTTCGGCGCGGGCGTGAGCGACGAGTTCGTCTGCGACACCCTGCGGCAAGATCACCAGAAAATCCCGCGATCCAGACGATCCTCGACGGCGTCCAAATCGTCGGTGAACAGCCCAGCCGAGAGGTACTTCCAGCCACTGTCGCAGATGATTCCGACGACGGTCCCACGTTCCATTGCGTTGGCCATCCGGACGCAGGTGTGAATGACGCCGCCGGAGGAGACCCCCGCGAAAATGCCTTCCTCGCTGGCGAGGCGGCGGGTCATCACGAGTGAATCGTGGTTCGAGACCAGAAGCTTCCGGTCCAGCTTGGTGATGTCCAGGATCGGGGGAACGAAGCCGTCGTCCAGGCTGCGAAGGCCACTCACCGGGTCGCCCTGAAGCGGCTCGCAGGCGACGATCTGAATGTCGGACCGATGCTCGCGCAGGCGCCGCGCGCACCCCATCAGAGTGCCACCTGTACCGAGCCCAGCAACGAACGTGTCCACCTCAGGACAGTCGCGGACGATCTCCTCGGCGGTGCCCTCGTAGTGTGCACGCGGATTTGCCGGGTTGCCGTACTGATACGGCATGAACAAGCCATTCTCGGCGGCCAGTCCATTTGCCTTCGCGACTGAACCATTCGAGCCAAGCTCGCCCGGCGACTCTACGATTTCGGCACCGTAGACGCGGAGCAGTTGGCGCCGCTCCTCGGTGACGTTCTCGGGCATCACGGCGATGAGGTGATAGCCCTTGATCCGGCAGATCATGGCCATCGAGATACCCGTGTTGCCGGAGGTCGGCTCCATGATCGTGTCGCCAGGTCGAATCAGCCCACGACGCTCCGCATCCTCGATCATCGACTTCGCAGTGCGGTCCTTGATCGACCCGGTGGGGTTGTGGCTTTCGAGCTTCGCAAGGATCCGAACCTGTGGATTCGGACTGATCTTGGACAATTCGACGAGTGGCGTGTTGCCGATCGCGGCGACCAAGTCCGGCATGACAGCAACCGAGGGCGCCGTCAGACCCTGGGTCACCGCGAGCCACCGGCCATCGCTGGCAGGATCAAAATCGTGTCCGCATCCGTGACTGGGGTGTCCAACCAGGCGCCAAGTTTCACGTCTTCGTCGTTGACATAGATATTGACGAAGCGGTGGAGCGCCCCCTCTGGGGTGACGAGCTGCGCACGGACCGCCGGATGGCGCTCGTAGAGCGCGTCAAGGACCTCATTCACGCTCGCGCCCTCCACGGAGAGTTCCCGCTCACCGCCAACGGCCCCGCGCAGGACCGGTGGAATGCGGACGGTGCTCACGCCGCGGCACCTGCGTGGCTGCGGTCGCCAGCACACCAGGCTTCGTAGTCATGGAAGCGCAAGTCCGCGTTCGGTCCGCACCCAGGGCAATCCGGATCGCGCCGAAGCTTGAGCTCCGTGAAGTTCATGTCCAGTGCGTCGTAGATCAGGAGACGCCCGGAGAGCGGGCTGCCAATCCCGAGCAGGACCTTGATCGCCTCGGTGGCCTGGATGTTGCCCATCACTCCGCAGAGCACACCAAGGACACCGGCCTCACCGCAGGACGGCGCGAGTTCCGGCGGCGGCGGCTCGCTGAACAGGCACCGGTAGCACGGTCCCTCGTAGGGCAAGAACACCGATGCGTGCCCCTCAAAACGGAGGATGCTGGCGTGCACAAGCGGCGTTTTGGTCATGAGCGCCGCGTCGTTCATCAGGTAGCGCGTGGGGAAGTTGTCGGCACCATCCACGATGATGTCGTAGTCCGCGATCAAGTCCAGGACGTTGTCCTTTGTGACGCGGAACGGGTGAACGTTGACGGTCACGTCCGGATTCAGGGCGTTGATCGCGATCTTGGCCGACTCGCCCTTCAACATGCCAACGCGATCAGTGGTGTGGATGATCTGCCGCTGAAGGTTGCTTGCGTCGACCACGTCGTCGTCGACGAGACCAATGGTGCCGACCCCGGCCGCGGCCAGGTAGTACGCCGCGGGAGAGCCGAGACCACCGGCACCGATCAGAAGCGCACGGGACTCGAGGAGCTTGATCTGCCCCTCCTCGCCCATTTCGGGGATCAAGACATGACGGCTGTAGCGGCTGCGTTGGTCGGCAGTGAGCTGCTTGGGAACGCGGACGTCGTGGCCATTTTGCTTCCAGCGGGTAAACCCGCCAGCGAGGCTTTGGACGTTCTCGTAGCCCATCTCACGAAGCGTCCGCCCGGCGAGCAGCGACCGCATTCCACTGGCACAGTTCAGAACGATCGGCTGATCGGTCCGCGCGAGACCGGCGATCCGGCTCTCCAGAAACCCGCGCGGGACGTGGAGCGCCCCGGGAATGTTTCCCTGGTCCCATTCGCCCTGCTCACGCACGTCAACGACGATTGGACCGTCGCCTGCCCCGATCATCTCCGCGAGCTCTGCCGGTTCAATCTCCGGCACATCAGCGCGTGCCGAGGCGAGGAGGTCCTGGTAGGTGGGCGTCATGCATGGTCCTTTACGTGCGTTTTACCCGATATCCCACGGACAATCTAGCAATTAGCCGCTTTGGTTAGGCTAGTGGTGTGGAACGACTGGATGACCTCAACGGCACCGTCGACCCTCGGCGTGTGTGGGGCGGACGTATTGGGGGTCTCCTGCGGTCGTTCGCTGGCATGGGCATGGCAGGCGCGCTCGGGGGTGCGCTATTCGGCATCGTTCTCCAAGAGGTCGGTGAGCGCAGAGTCTTCGGCGGCCATCGGCATGACTTCCTGCGGACGCTGGGTCGGGTGGCGGGGCGCCCCGAGGACGGCGCCCGGACGCTCGGACTGCAGCTTGCCATGGTGGTGTTCGCCCTGATCGGCGGGCTGGTGCTGCTGGTCGACCGACGCCTGCCCAGCAAGGTATGGAAGGCAGCACTCGTCCTGACGCCGCTTCCCTTTTTTGCCTGGGGTGCCGTGCTCTGCCCGATCGCGGATTCG
>JAYTQG010000038.1:0-12184 GCA_043746815.1 Thermoleophilia bacterium
GTTGAAGATCCCGCGGGCATCATTTCGATCGAGCGGACGTTGGAGTACCGGGGGCGCTACCACGTCCTTGGCGGGGCCATCTCACCGATTGACGGGATCGATCCGGAAGACCTCCGCGTGGCCGAACTGGTTGCGCGGATCGACACCGAAGGTGTCACCGAACTCGTCATCGCCACGAACCCGACGATGGCGGGAGAGTCCACGGCGCTCTACCTTGCGGATCTCCTTCGCAGTCGGGTACGCGTCACGCGACCAGCCAGTGGCCTTCCCGTCGGCGCGGACCTGGAACATGCCGACGAACTAACGCTTGGGCGTGCCCTCGCGGGTCGACGCGACCTGTGACGGGTTGGCTGGGGACTGCGTTCCCAGCCATGTAAGGAAGTCGGCCTGGGCAAGGGGCGCGCAGATGAAATAGCCCTGAGCGCGGTCGCAGCCGATTTCGGCGAGGAAGTCCAAGGTCTCGGCGGACTCGACGCCCTCCGCGACGGCAACAAGGCCGAGGTCGTGCGCCAGGGAGACGATTGCTCGCACGATGGCCGCATCCCCAGGGTTGTGAACGCAGTCCCGGATGAACGAACGGTCCACTTTGATCTCATCGACCGGCAACGCCTGAAGCTGGCCGAGAGAACTAAAGCCGGTGCCGAAATCGTCAATCGCGACGGCGATTCCTGCGGCTCGAAGCTGGCGGAGCATGGCCGCGCCGCGATGCTGGTCACGCATCACGGCTCCCTCCGTAAGTTCCAATCGCAGCGCGCCGAGCGGAAGCCCGTTCGCCGCGGCGGCAGCCGTGATGACCTCGTGAAGCTCGGGTTCGGTCAGGTTGAGCGGAGACAGGTTGATGGCGACCTCCACCTGATGGCCCGAGGCTCGCCACGCCGCGCAGTCCCCAGTTGCCGTCCGTGTGACCCACCGACTGAGCGCGGCGATCAGCCCGACATGCTCGGCCAGGGGAACGAATCGGTCGGGAGCGAGCAGGCCGTGGGTCGGGTGCTGCCAGCGAACCAAGGCCTCGGCAGCGATCGGGCGCCCGGTCGCGACATCAAGGACCGGTTGATAGTGGAGGGTCAGCTCATCCCGTTCGATTGCGCGGCGCAGATCCTCGGCGAGCGCCAACCGGTCGATACCGGCCTCGTCTGTTGCGTGGTCGTAGGTGGTTACCCCAGCCCCACGTCGTTTGGCGCTGTACATCGCGATATCGGCATGTCGCAGAAGGGCTTCTGCCGCGGATCCGTGGTCAGGAAACATCGCGATGCCGATGCTTGCGCCAACGCTGATCTCGCGTCCCACGAGAGGAAATGGCTGCTCAAGGGACTGCAGGAGACGGCCCGCGATCTCCGCTGCACCCTCGCGGGTGATATCCGGGAGCAAGATCGCAAACTCGTCACCGCCGACTCGTGCGAGGGTGTCCGCCTCTCGGAGAATCGGGCGAAGGCGGGGACCGATCTCACGAAGGAGGAGATCGCCGACCGAGTGCCCGAGGGTGTCGTTGATGTCCTTGAACCGGTCCAGGTCCATCATGAGGGCGGCGAACCGGCCATTCGTTCGCCCTCCGAGGGCGACTGCCTGATTCAGTCGGTCACGAAAGAGTGCACGGTTGGGAAGATCAGTTAACGAATCGTGAAGGGCTTCTCGCTCCAAGCGTGCCTCCCACGAGCGTCGCTCCGTGACGTCCCGGGCGATTCCCTGCAGGCCAGTGACAACGCCATCGGTGCGCATTGGGCGCGCCCGGACTTCAAACGCCACCTCGCGGCCGCCACCGGTGAGAACGTCGAGGTCGGTCATGATTTCTCGGCCAGCGGCGATCTCCCCCATCAGACGGGAGCGGCGCTCCGCGTTCCCTCCGTCCACCAGGAGTTCAGCGACGTCGCGGCCGACGATCTCGTGTCTCGGGTAGCCGAGGATCCGCTCTCCGGCTCGGTTGACTGACGAGATCTTGCCGTCCATCGTCGCGGTGAAGACCACATCCGACGCATTCTCGATGAGGTCGCGGTACCGCTCTTCACTCGAGCGCATGGCGCGCTCGGCGACCGTGCGCAGTGTGACATCCCGGATGACGACCATCCGTCCGCCGACGACCAATCCGGAGGCTTCGAGGTGGCGCACCGAATACTCGTAGTGGCGCGTCACGCCCGCTTGGTCGAGCGACAGTTGGCCGACTGCGGGCACCGGTCCGCCAGGCCGGACAACCGCGTCCGGCCAGTCCGGCAGCGTTTTGGCAGCCTCCATGCCAACGATTTCGTCGTGTCGACGCCCAGCCAGCGTGGCAGCTGCCGGATTCGCGTCAACAACGCGCCCTGAATCGTCCACAACGACGACGGCCTCCTCCATCACGTCGATCATGGCGTTGCGGCCCGCGGGAACAAGCCCCGCAAAGATGTCCAGGACTCGGAAACGGAACATGCAGTAGGCGACGGCGATCGTACTGATCGCGAACGCGAACGGTGTTGGATCGACGATTTGCACTGCCCCGCTGATGTATGCGAGGTTGGCGAGCCAGGGAGCGAGAATCGCTGGCACCAAGAGGCGCAGCTGGCGTCGGTAGTGCGCGGAACTCCACAGGGTCCGAATCAGCAGCACGCTTGCAAGTCCAAGACAGCCGTAGGAGTACACCGCCTGAACCCAGAACCAAGGCCCGTACTCGGCCTTGAAGGCCGCGAGCCCGCCGGTGTGCGCCAGGCTCGTGCGCGACCAGTGCAAGTGGTGCAGCTCATTGGTCCAAACCACCAGGATGGTCGCAACGGGGACGGCGAAGAGCACGGGCCAACGGCGTGCTACCCGGTCGCGACGCCCGGTGTATGCCAAGACCGCCAGGAGGAACGCTGGGCTGAGTGGTGCGATGCCGAGGTACTGCACTTTCGAGAGCCAAACTTTCGCGCGGAGTCCATCCGTCAGAAAGTCCGCTCCGTATGCCGCTGACCAGACGGCCAACGCCAGGCAGAGCGCGCTAAACGCACGGGCCCCCGGGACCGCGCTGCGACGTCGACCGAGCGTGGCGAGACCAAGGGCCATTGCCGCGACAGTGAACAAGAGGAACGCAAGGACTAACGACACGATGTGCAAGGCCTTGACTGACCCCTCATGCCGGGCAACGCCATGAAATCAATCGTAGCGGGCGCTTCGCGTTGCCACGGTTCGTGTGGGTCGTCCGCCTACACTTCGTATCATGGCGACCGTCGAGCCGCAGGTAATTGATGCCCGCCCAATCTCCCCAAGCCAGCTTGCGCTCTGGATCGGCAGCGCGCTCGGGCGCATCGCCCAGACGTGGGTTGAAGGCGAGGTGACCAAGGTTCAGGCGTCTGGAAGCGGACACCTGTATTTCACACTTGCGGACGCGAAGACACAGCTTGATGCGATGGTCTGGGATCAGGATCGACCCGCAGTTGAGGGAATGCTGGCTCCGGGGCGAACGGTGCGCGTGCATGTCTCGTCGGTGCGCTTCTATGCCCCCCAGGGCCGAGTGAGCGTCATGGTCGACCAAGCCCGAGCGGTTGGCGAGGGGGAAATCCTCCGCGAGATCGTCGCAACGGCTGGACGCCTTGCCGCCGACGGGTTGACCGATCCGGGTCGTCGACGACCGCTTCCGTTGGTTCCCCGCCGGATTGGGTTGATTGCCGGTCGCGACTCTGACGCCAGGGCGGATGTCGTGGACGCCCTGCGCGGACGCTTCGCTCCGGTTCGGATTCTCGTCGCTCCGGCACTCGTTGAAGGGCCGAATGCCGTCGACTCGATTCTCGCCGCGATACGGAGCCTCGCGCGGGTCCCGGACGTCGACGTGATCGTGCTTGCCCGGGGGGGAGGCAGTGTTGAGGCGCTCCGCCCGTTTTCAGACGAACGGCTGTGTCGCGCGATTGCCGCCGCGCGGACCCCAATCGTGACGGCCATCGGGCACACCAAACAGCGTCCGAACTGCGACCTCGTCGCCGACGCGAGCGCGAACGTACCTCGCGACATCGCCGCACTGGTTGTCCCATCGGAGACGCAGCTACGGGAGGAACTCGATCTTGGACGTCAGGCCCTCGGTCGCCTCGACCAACGCATTGGTGTCGCCCGCGAGCGAGTCGGGCATCTCGGGGTACGGGCGCGCGGGACGGCCCGCATGGAACGCACGCGGGGAACACTTCAAGGGTTCCGGGCAACGCTTCGCTCCGAAGTGCGTTCAGTTGGGGCTCGTGTCGCCCGCGAAGGAGAGCGCATTGACTCGGTTCGGGGAGCCCAGGCACGCGCCACTGGGCGCTACCTGGTGATTTCGCGGGAGCGACTTGAGCGGGCGAATGGGCCGTTCCTCGCCTCGGGGGCGGCACGGCTGGCACGCGCGGAGGTGACCCTGGACCGCGCGGTACAGGGCCTTGATCGGCGTGACGGCCTGCGCCACGGGTACGCCGTGTTGCGTGATGCACGCGGCCGTCCGCTGACATCAATCGCCGATCTCGCCCCCGGTCAAGCTGTCGATGTGCGCCTTGCCGACGGCAGTGCAGTTGCCACCATCCTCACCACCGACCCCGAGCAAGCGAGCCCATGAGCGACGACGCAACACCGATCACCTTCGAGCAGGGCCTTGCACGTCTCTCCGAGATCGTCCGTCAGGTCGAGTCCGAATCGGTTCCCATCGGGACAGCCATTGAGTTGGTTCGCGAGGGGCGCGGCATCGAGCGGGCACTCCGCGAATACCTCGACACGTGTCAGGGTGAACTTGCCGAGATTGAGGCCGCTGAGGCTCCCGCGACGTTTCGTGTGGTGACGGCAATGCCGACCCCGGCCGGACCACCCGGTTAGAATTCCCGGTCGGAACCAGTTGCGAGGAGCGAGACGATCGGCCTGAGGGTGATGAAGTTCGGCGGCAGCTCAGTCGCCGACGCAGAGAAGATCCGAAACGTTGCCGAGCGAATCGCGGCGGCGAAAGAGTCCGGCGATGATGTTGTGGCCGTCGTTTCGGCGATGGGTAAAACCACCGATGGCCTGGTCTCGCTGGCCAATCAGCTGTCATCGGCCCCCGACCCACGCGAGATGGACATGCTGCTCTCAACCGGAGAACGCATCTCCTGTGCCCTCGTCGCCATGGCGCTGCACGACCTCGGTCACGAGGCAGTCAGCTTCACCGGCTCGCAGGCGGGCATCGTTACTGACGGCGCCCACACAAAAGCCAAGATCCTGGAGATCAAAGGCGACCGAGTCCGCACGGCGCTCGCGGAGGATCACGTTGTGCTGGTCGCCGGGTTCCAGGGGGTGTCGGCTGACCGGGAGGTCACAACGCTCGGCCGCGGCGGCAGTGACACCACCGCCGTCGCCCTGGCTGCCGCGATGAAAGCGGACGTTTGCGAGATCTACACGGACGTCACAGGGGTCTTCACCGCGGACCCGCGCGTGGTTCCCGACGCCAGCAAGATCCCTCGTATCACGCACGAGGAGATGCTGGAGATGGCCTCTCAGGGCTCCAAGGTGCTCGCGCTGCGGGCCGTGGAGTTCGCCCGCCGGTTCAACGTTCCACTGCACACCCGTTCGTCCTTTCTCCCTGAGGAAGGAACCTGGATCATCGAGGAGACCCCCGACATGGAGAAGGCCATCGTCTCGGCCATCGCCCACAAGAGCGACGAGGCAAAGATCACGATCCTCGGCCTGGAGGACCACCCGGGTGTCGCCGCGAAGGTCTTCACTGCCTTGGCCGATGCCCTGGTCAACGTCGACACGATCATCCAGAACGTCGGCGAGAACGACCGCGCCGACATGTCCTTCACGGTTCCGTTGGGCGAGCTTCGCACGGCGCTCGCTGCACTTGAGCCGGTCACGAAGGCGCTCGGCGCCCGTGAGGTGCTTCACGACGACCAGATCGGCAAGGTCACGTTGGTCGGGGCTGGGATGAAGAGTGAATCCGGAGTCGCCGCGAAGATGTTCCGGGTTCTCGCGAACGAGGGCATCAACATGCAGATGATCGACACCTCCACAATTCGGACGACCGTCGTGATGGATCGCCGCGAGGTGGAGCGGGCTGTTCGGGCCCTGCATGAAGCATTTGATCTGTCCAGCGAAGCGGAACGTCGGGTGGCCAACTGATGTTGAACGTGGCCATCGTCGGGGCAACCGGAGCCGTTGGCGGGACAATCCTCCGCGTCCTTGAAGAGCGCGGTTTTCCGATCACGGAGCTTCGCGCCCTGGCATCGGCACGAAGTGTCGGCAAGACGGTCGACTACCTCGGGAAACAAATCGTCGTCCAGGAGCTGACCGTCGACAGCTTCGCTGGCATCGACGTGGCCTTGTTCTCGGCGGGCGCGACCCGCTCTCGCGAGTTCGCACCCGCGGCCGTTGCTGCCGGTGCAGTTGTCGTCGATAACTCCTCTGCCTACCGGATGGACCCGGACGTTCCCCTGGTCGTTCCCGAGGTCAACGAGCATGCACTGGAGCGCCACAACGGCATCGTCGCGAACCCGAACTGCGTCGCAGCACCGCTGGTCGTCGCCTTGAAACCCATTGCCGATGCGGTTGGTCTGGAGCGGGTCGTGATCTCTAGTTACCAGTCGGTCAGCGGTACTGGCCAGGCGGCCATCGAGGAACTGCGCGACCAGAGCGCCGGGATGCTTGCCGGGAGTGAGCCTGCCCCTGCGGTCTACCCGCATCCGATTGCGTTCAACGTGCTTCCCCACATCGACACCTTCGACGAGACTGGCTACACCGGCGAAGAGCGGAAGGTCATCGCTGAGACGCAGAAGATGCTCGAAATGCCCGACCTCGCCGTCAGCGCGACGTGCGCCCGGGTACCGGTCTTCTACTGCCACTCACAGGCCGTCCATATTGAGACCCGCGATCCGATCAGCGCCGCCCACGCAAGCGAACTCCTCCTCGCCGCCCCCGGACTCGTTCTGCGCGACGACCCCGGCCGGGGTGAGTACCCCTTGGCGCGCGCGGTCGCTGGCCACGACGAGGTCTACGTCGGTCGTATCCGCAAGGACCTTTCGCACCCCCGCGGCCTCGTGATGTGGATCGTCGCCGACAACCTTCGCAAGGGTGCCGCGACGAACGCGGTGCAGATCGCGGAGTCGCTGGTCACGAAGGGGCTCCTGCGCAGTCGGTGATGTAGCCAATGCGCGACAATCGCAGCATGGAGACGATTTCGCTTCGCGAACTCAGCAACAACGCGAGCCAGGTCATACGCCGCGTTGAGGCAGGTGAGCGCCTCACGGTGATGGTGGATGGCCGTCCCGCGGCCGATCTCGTTCCCCATACTGGGCGTCGGCGATTCGTCAGTCGCGATGACTTCCTGACGTTCTTCACCTCGCGTCGACCGACTCCGACGCTCCGCGATGACGTTGGCACGTTGGTTCCGGATACAACCGACGATGTCTGACGCACTGCTCGACACGAGCGTGTTGATCGGGCTCGAAACCGCTCGGGAAGCGGCAGATCAGATACCGGACCATGCAGTTCCGGTTGAGGATGGGGTCGCTCGCTGCTTTGCTGAGACGCGTTTGGCTGTTCGGCTGATCTAGCGCATGGGACCCTTCAGTCGGTAGCTCAGACTGCTGACGGAAGCGTCGTCGACCGCAATTCGGCTCGCCCTGTAAATCGCCACGCGGCAAGGGCTGCAACGCCGACGCTGAGGCCGATCGCGACCAGGGCCGTCAAGCCAATGATGATCAGACCGCGGGTCGGGAAGACCAGCCCCGCACCCGTGCCGACATTGGCCCCGATTGGAATCCCGATGGCCAGTCCGGTGATGACCGCGCCGATGGTGGCGACAATGCACGGAACGGCGGCTTCAATCGCTGCCGCTCCCACCAGGGTGCGACGGGGAGATCCCAGTGCGATCAGTCGCTCGTACATCTGCCGTCGCTCCATGAGTCCCTCGATCGTGGCAATCGCGCCTGTCAGTGCGCCCAGAAGCACAATCACGCTGAGCAGGGCGACCGATTTGGCACCCGACGACCAGGTTTCCGTTGGCTCGCCTGTGGAGCGGAGGGTCGCGCCTGTTGGCAGGGCCAGGGAAATGCGTTCGGCGACCTGCTCCCTGGTCGCGGTGGCGATCTCGATCCGGAGTGGTGCGCTCCGGAAGTGGGTCGGAAGCAGGCGCGGGGGAATGAACACCGCGCTGTGCGTTTCCCAGCCGTCCCCGACCACCCGTGCTACCCCTACCGGATTGCCAACCGGGCTGGTCCCGGACTCAACGTAGGCGGCGAGCTGGATCGTGGAGCCAACGCGCAGTCCCGTCGAACGCAAGACGACGGCGCCGTCTGGACACACCGTGGAAATGGGCAACCGGCGAACTCGAGCCAACGCACCACAGTCGCCCGTTTCGATAGGAAATGAGATCGGGCCCGGGAGGTCACTCCTGAGGTTGTTCACCTGCGCGATTGTCGTGGACGCGATGACTCCGGGCACGCTCTTCAGCCGACGAAGGAACGGTCGAATGTCTGGCCCCGGGCTGGTGTTCTGATCGAGGTTCACTGCGAGATCGGCTCGATTCGGGTCCGGGCTGGTGGCCTCGGCGGCAATTCCACAGACGGCGATGGTGCCCAGCAGCAGGGAGATCGCGGCGACGCGGAATGTCCGATTTGCGCTTCCGTAGTGCGTGGCGAGTCGGGCACCTGAGATCACTCCCGCGGGTGTGCGTCCATCGCGCAGGCGCTCCGCCACGCGCAGCATGAGCCCAGTTCCGACCATGTTGAGTGCGGCGAACGCCCCGAAGGTCGCCAAGATGGTGAGGGGGACCACGAGCAGGGTACGACGACCGGTGCCGAGAAAGAGAACGGAGAGCGGCACCAGCGCCAACCCGAGAATCAGCACGGTGACCGTCAGTCGTCCAAGCCATGAGGGGCGCGGACCGTCGACCCGAGTGTCCAGCGGAGCCACGCTCGCACGGCGGACACCGAGCACCGCTGAACATACGGCGAGGCCGACGACGGCTGCGATGGTGGCGAATGGGAGCCAAAGGGGCACGGAGAGGTCACTTCGGAATGCGCTGAGCCCGAAGAGTGAACTCTGCGGTCGGGCCCAGATCAGAAGTGCTGTGAGCCCGACACCGAGCACCGCCCCGGTGAGTGACCCAACAGCGGACTCCATGGCGATCGCGGCGCGTGCCTGGGCGGGAGTCGCTCCCACAAGGGCTGCTGACGAGGCGCGCCGCCTACGACTCAGCAGCGCGAAACGTCCGGTGTTGCTAGTGAAGGCCAGCAGCGAACCGATCAGCGGAATCAGGACAAAGACGAGCCCGGTGCGCTGGTTCGTCGCATCTGCACGGACGCTGGCGTCGGGGGCGGGCCAGCCGCGCGGCGGGTCGAACGACCAGACCACGGCCGTATCGAGGTTCCGCTGCGGCGAGCGAGGCAGTTGCGAGGGTGCCAGGCCAACAATGGCCACAAGGTCGTCGGGGGTCGCAAGGTACGCGCGCGGGACCGATCCGACGATGCGCGCACCCGTTCGTCCTGCCAGCGGAGCACCGCTCTCGCGGATCAGGTCGGCCAATGGGGCAGAGACCAAGGCTTCACCCGGAGCGGGCAATCGAGGAATGGCCTTCGGATGTGGGGCGTGCGCGCCGGTCGTCGCGACGCGTACGACGGTCAGCCGGCGGTCTCCGTAGCGGGAGTCGGAGACTGACCATGTGGTGTGCTCGCGGGCCAACATCGCCGGGTCCTCGGTCCACCCGCCCGTGGACTGGAGGGGACTGAGGGCCGCGCGGCGCTGGTCTTGCCGTCCCCATGCCTGCCAGAACGCAGTCGAGGTCAGCGCGATCACCGTGGCCACAAGACTGGCGACAGCGATGACGGCCTGGCGCGCGAAGCCAGCGCGGCCCTGGCGAAGCGCCAGCCAGAGGGCCGTCTTCATTGCGCGACCGCGGCCGGGGCGCCGCACCGGCCGTCGACGATGTTGATCTCTCGCTCGGCGTACGCGGCGACGCGGGCATCGTGTGTCACGAGCAGCACTGCCATGCCGCGGTCGCTTGACTCGCGTGCGATCAGCTCCATCACTTGCTCACCAGCCAGGCTGTCGAGGGCACCGGTCGGCTCGTCGGCGAAGAGGATTCGAGGCTCGTGAACAAGCGCCTGGGCGATCGCGACCCGCTGGCGCTGGCCACCCGAGAGTTCGGTCGGGCGCTTTGCGCGCGACGGCTCCATCCCGACGCGGGCCAGCCAGTGCCGCGCCCGCTCGGTCGCCTCCGGTCGCGGCGTCCCGTCGAACAACAGTGGGAGCATGACGTTGGCCGTGGCAGTGAGCTCCGGGATCAACTCGCCAAACTGAAACACGAAGCCGAAGGCTCGGCGCCGGAGAGCCGCCCGCTCGGGAGCACCCATTCGGTCAACCCTGGACCCATCGAAGTGGACCTCGCCATGATCGGGCACCGTGATCCCCGCCAGGCAGTGCATCAGCGTCGACTTCCCCGAGCCGCTGGCCCCGCGGACTGCGACCGTTTCGCCCGACGCCAGCTCGATCGAGGCGTCGCGCAGGGCGGTATCCAAGCCGAATCGTTTGCCGAGGGCGATGCCGCGAAGCAGGGGGGCGGTCATGTCGTGAGTTCCTTTGCGAGTTCGTCAAGGCGGGCGGTCGTGAGATCCAGCCACCTAAGGTCGGCGTCCAGATGAAAGATCGCGAGGTCCATCAGCAGCACCTCTGCGAGTCCTTCCCCCCGACGCAGGCGCGTCAATTCGCGCATTCGTTCCAGGTGAAGCGCTCGCTGCTCCGTCAGGAGCTTCTCCGCATCCCGTCCGGAGCCCAGTGAGAGGACAACCTTCGCGAAGAGCGTGCTACGAAGGTGAGGGTCGGGCGGGTCGGGGGTCGCGAGCCACAGTTCAAGCTCAGCACGGCCACCCTCGGTGATCGCATACCGCTTGCGATCCGGCCCTTGCCCCGACTCGGTCCCGAGCGGTTCCGCGCGGCCATCGCGCACCAGTCGCGCCAGGGTCGCGTAGATCTGACCGAAGCGCAACGGAGGGCCGTCGCGGAAGAGGCGGTCGTGGTCCTGTTTCAGCTCATAGCCGTGTCGCGGCTCCCGTTCGAGCATGGCGAGCAGGGTGTGAGACGTCGACACACCTCATGAGTATACCCACAGGGTATAGAAGGTCAAATGGGGGAGTTTCCCTACGGTTTGCGCGAAATTGCCCGGAGCCTGCCGAGCATTTCGTTCGCGCCTGGAGATCCCGCACGTTCGGTAGCTTCCAAGCCGCGCTCAACTCGGGGCAGGAGCCGTTGCAGCTCGCCGATGGATCGCGCTTGGTTCAGCTCTTCACGGGCGGCAGCGTATTCCTGCGCGGCTGTCGCGAGTCCTTCACTCGTCGGGGTGTCGTTTCCGATGCTCGCGCTCTGGCGTTCGACGCGACGGCCGAGTTCATCCACGCCCTCCGTGACGACAGTACGGGTGGCTTGGATTACTTCGCGCTCCTCGGCCTGGCGGCGTCGCACCCCGCTTGCCACGGCCCAGAGCCCGCCCATCAGCCCGAGCGCGAGGAGGGCGAAGAGTCCGCGGGTCGCGCCCGAACCACTCGTGTCGGTCCGTACGGCTGACACCTCCGCAGCCTTGGCGGCGCGCTCGACGGTGTTCGGAATACGGGCAACGTGTGCTTCTCGAAGCCGCTTGGTCACAGTCGCTGCATCGAGTGGTCCGTCAACGGCAACGGGTGCTCCTGACGCCGCGACAACGAGCGTCCCTTCAAGACGGAGAGCACTGCGAAGCGTCTTCGCGTACGCGGCCATTGATGGGGATCCAACCGGGCCTGGGACAATCGCAATTTTCGTCGTCCGCTGACTGTGCCGGAGGGCGTTCGTCGTGACGAGGAGGCGCTTCTCGGCCGCCCGCTCGTCTTGAACCACGCTGGCCGCCACATAGACGTCGCTCTGACGCAGCGCAGTCAGTGCTGGGTCCCCAGCAGCCGTGCCAAAGCTCGCGAGCAGGACTGCAAGCGCGAGGCCCCCGAGGAGGCCAGTTTTCACCGAGAGGCCTCGGGTGCGGGCCTCCGTGCCGTGGTGAGATTGCGGAGCCGCTCAACCACACGAGCAGCGGGGGACGGCGCAGGCTGCAAACCGCCAAGCTCCAGACGCATCAAGGCGACGGCTCCGTCACCGCGAACGACAACAAAGCCGAGGCGTTCGAGAAGGTCGGCATCCTGCAACGTTCGGTGTCCCGCGTGTTGCGGCTGTCGGTCTTCCTCTTCGATGATCACCGCGAAGGTCTCAACGGCCGTTGCTCCGCGGGACTTCAAATCAG
>JAYTQG010000039.1:0-2367 GCA_043746815.1 Thermoleophilia bacterium
GCGGCCGGACACGGGATCACCATGACGATCGCTCCTGAAACCCGTGATCAGACCGCGATTGCTGGACTTCAGGCGGTTGCGGATATCCAGGCGGCGATCGAGCTCGTTTCGGGCTAGCCCAATGAGGGGGATGCGGAGTACCCGGACATCAGGCATCATTAGTGCAGGTTCGCTGCACGGAATGGGCGCAATGTTCGGGGTGCACTTCGGCTGGGGAGGACGTTTGTACGACGTCGGTGACAAGGTCGTCTACCCGCATCACGGGGCAGGCAAGGTCGTCAAAAAAGAATCAAAGACGGTACTCGGCCAGGAGCGCGAGTACTTGACCATTCAAATCCTCTACAACGATATGACCGTCATGGTTCCGGCGGGCAACGCTGAAGCCGCGGGCATTCGAAAGGTGATTGGCGAGGAGACCGTCGAAGAGGTTCTCGGCGTCCTTCGTGACGACGGCACGCAAATGCCGAAGAACTGGAACCGACGCTTTAAGCACAATCGCGACAAGATCAAAACCGGCGACATTTTTGAGTTGGCCGAGGTGGTTCGTAACCTCGCTCTCCGCGATGTCGATAAGGGACTCTCAACCGGCGAGAAGCAGATGTTCGGCCGGGCAAAGAAGATTCTCTCCAGTGAGTTGATGTACGCCCGCGACATGGGTGAGGAAGAGGCAAACGACTTCCTCGACGAGCTCCTTGAAGAGGTCGCCGCCAATCGTCCTGAGGGCGCAGGCGACGAGCTTGAGCACGAAGCAGCACTGCTCGACTGATTCGCTTGTTCAGCCTGGGTCTGTCGGGTCCGTCATGACGGGTTCGGCAGGCCTGGAGCGCTTCACGGCGTAAGGTAGGGCTGAGTGTTAATTCGCTCGGAGATTCGGGAACGCAGGTGTTTCCCCCGATCCGTTGACCACTGCTCGGCAGTTCAGCCCAAGGAAGCCTCGCACCCGGTATGGCCACGATGCCGACACAACCAACGACACCTCGGATCTGGCGATGATTCTCGCCTCCCGCCTTGTCTTGGCGCTTCTCGGCGGCCTCGGCGCATATCAGGCCATGGCGAGCCTGCATCCCTCGCGCTGGTTCTCCCAGCCATGGAGCTACCTCGTCTGGGGAGCGGCGGTTGTCGTGGGGGTCCTTCTCGGCCTCCTCTTTGGTGGCTTCATCGGCAGCTGGCTCCGCGGACGGATCGTGGCGATCGAGCGTGCCGCAGATCGTCGCTCTGCGGCGGAGCTGACGATTGGCGCGCTTGGCCTGATCGTGGGCCTCGCCGCCGCGGCGCTCGCGGCGATCACCGTACTCAAGTTGCCGATCGTCGGCCCGTACCTGGCGTTCGCGGTGGTGCCGCTGGTTGGCTACATCTTCTACCGCATCGCCGCCCGCAAGCACATGGACATTGCGCGTCTGGTCGGCCTTCGCAGCCGTGGCACCTCGGTGAGCATTCCGCCACGCCTGATCGACACCAGCGCAATCATCGACGGGCGTCTTGTGGATGTTGTCAAGACGCGATTCATGGCGGGCAGCATCGTCGTACCGACCTTCGTGCTCGACGAACTTCACGCGATCTCCGACTCAAGTGACCCGCAAAAGCGTGCGCGTGGTCGACGCGGTCTGGACCTCGTCGAGGAGTTGAAGGCGGCCGCAGGATCGCAGTTCAGTATTCGTAGTGGGGACTACCCGGAGGTCGACGGGGTCGACGCCAAGCTGGTCCGGATGGCCACGGACGTCAGTGGTGTGATCGTTACGACGGACTACAACCTGAACAAGGTCGCTCGAATCCATGGCATCGACGTCCTCAATCTGAACGACCTCGCAAATGCACTAAAGCCAGCGGTTCTCCCCGGCGAGCGCCTCGCAGTCCGGGTGATTCGCGAGGGCAAGGAGTACAACCAGGGCGTCGGCTATCTGGACGACGGCACCATGATCGTCGTCGAGGGTGGGCGCAGTGCCCTGAACCGTGAGGTGGATGTAGACGTCACGAGCATCATCCAAAGCCCCTCAGGGAAGATGATCTTCACCCGCTTGGCTGACGCTCCAGTGGAGCTGCAGAGTTAGTGGTCTGACACCGAAAGCTGGGTCGCCAGCCAGTCGGCCAACCCGACGCCGGTAAACGGATCGCCCGCCGGGACGCCCTTGTGCTTCGCGAATACGACGACCTCCCGGGTCTCTGCCTCGCTTCGGATCAGCTCCAACCAGTCGTCGCGGCTGTCGTCGTAGCGCTCGGCACGCAGGCGTACGCAGGCGACCTTGCCCGCGGGGAGCGCATCGGGCGCGGGCCCCTCCGTATCCGCAAAACACCGCGTCGCCCCGTGTGATGCCAGCACGGCGTCCACCATCGGGTCGGCCCAGCTTGCGTGACGAAACTCGCAGGCCA
>JAYTQG010000040.1:0-2362 GCA_043746815.1 Thermoleophilia bacterium
GCCTGACGGAGGATCATGTGCGCGGGCCCGCCGCGAGCCCCTTCATGCGGTCGAGGATCGTCTCCGGCGTGGGGCGTTCCATCTGATCCACGATCCGACCATCGGCGAGGAAGATCACCCGGTCCGCCCGGCTGGCGGCGGTGGGCTCGTGGGTCACCATCACGATCGTCTGGCCGAACTCGTCGGCGGCGCGCCGCATGAAGCTGAGAAGCTCAGTGGACGATTGCGAGTCGAGTTGCCCGGTGGGTTCGTCGGCGAAGACGATTTCTGGACGGGAGACCAGTGCGCGGGCGGCGGCTACCCGTTGCTGCTGCCCGCCGGAGAGCTCTGACGGCCGGTGCGTGAGGCGCGGTCGGAGATGCAGCGCTTCGATGACCTGGTCCATCCAACCCTCCTCGGGGTCGCGGCCAGCGATGTCGAGAGGCAGGCGGATGTTCTCAAGCGAATTGAGGGTGGGTACCAGGTTGAAGGACTGAAAGATGAAGCCCACACGGTCGCGACGGACCATCGTCAGTTCCTTCTCGGAGAGTCCCGTCAGCTCCACATCACCGATCCAGGTCTGGCCGGAGGTCAGACGATCAAGTCCGGCCATGCACTGCATGAGGGTCGACTTACCCGACCCGGACGGCCCCATGATCGCTGTAAACGCGCCGACTGCGAATTCGATGTCGATGCCGTCGATGGCCCGCACCTCGGCATCGTCTTTGCCGTAAACCTTCGTGGCACCGACTGCACGAGCGGCAGGAATCGGCAACCCGTTGGTGGGGAGGTCAATCATTTGGACTCCGTTCATTGGGAAACCGGGAGGTTTGCTCGAGGGTCCCATCGCTCGGCGGGCTCCATCGCATCGTTCAGGGAAACTGGCGGCCGATTCAGTGCCGGCCAGCCAATCGCCAGGATCAAGACAGCAAGCAGCGGCGTGACGACACTCCACCAGGTAAGGAGCGCAAACGGGACGGCAGCGACCAGAAGCACGACTGGACGGAGGCGCCTGGGGATTCGCGGGGCATTCGCCAGCGCCAGGATGATTGCAATTCCGCCGAGAATTCCGAGCGTGCCAGCGACACCGAGCGCGGTCGCGCCCAGGAACACATAGACGATGGCGAGTACCAACGTCAGCACGCCGAGCCAGGCGCGGCGAAATACGGCGCGGACGTTGCTGGCCTCGCTCCGGAGGCCGATGAGCGCGGCCCATGCCGCCGCCAACAGCAAGGCACCCGGCATGTACCACAGTCGGCCAACCGTCGTGAAGCAGACGAGGCCTGGAACGGCCAGGCCCACAAGACGAAGCAGCTTGGCCGCGGTCGTCGAATGCGGCTGCCACCGCCACGATGCCGCTGCGGCAACAGCGATCAGGCTGAGCACAATCGTGGCAAGGCCTAACCGCGTTGTGTCGAGTTTGTTGCCGACCCAGGTACGGATGTGCGCCCCGGCGCTCAGTTCGATGATGCCGACCCCCAGGCCGAGCACCGCGCCCGCGCCAGCAGCGAACGCACCGATCCGATCTAACCGTGAAGATGGAACGTGACCCTGTGTCGTTGCGTTCATGCCACGATCACCGCGTCCACCGCCCGACGCGGGCTCCGATGTGGTTCGCGCGTTGGGTAACCGGCACGGAACGTCGAAAGCGGCTGCCAGTCCGTTGGGACCAGCTCGCTCAGTGCGTTACCCATGTCAGGAGCGGCGCCAAGCTGACGTTCGCGATCCGCGCGCTCGGTCAGTTGGTTCATGTGCTGAAGGGCGAATCCGTTGCCGGTAGTCCACAGGTGAATTCGCTGGAGCAGTCGCCCGCCCTGGACACGCTGCCCGTTGTCGGTTGCGTCACGGACGGCGACGATCCCGTATGCAGCGGCGGTTCTGGTCTGCCGATCGCGCGTTGCGCTGAGCCACGAGGCGTCGGTTGCCTCGCGCGACTGAGCAGGCAGCAGCTTTGCGAGCGCGGCTGTCAGGTCCGAGAGGCCAGCCGCGTCAACCGTTATCCCGTCGCGCTTTCGCTGGATCTCGTCCCAGCTTTGGCGGAACCAGGCGTAGTCACTCCGGCTCTGGCTCGGGTCCGCCGCGATCGCCCTGGTTGCGACGATCATTAGTTCGCCGAGTTGGGCGAGTTGTTGCTGCCCTGTGAACCAGAACAGTCGTGCGTCCGGGGTCTCGCGTATTGCGAGTGACTGCATCGCTCGGAGCGCCGCCCCTGGAAGTTCCTTACCTTCCACGTACGGATAGCGGTTGCTATGTCGCTTCGCGATTTGACGGTACAACGCGCAGGACTGCACATTCGCCCGGCGCAGACCGATCCTGGCCGCGTGTGTCGAATGCGGCCCGTCGGGCATCAACGTGACGGTGCTCAGATACCCACGAGCGTTGG